>JBEBIU010000054.1:0-20045 GCA_040080225.1 Terricaulis sp. | reverse complement strand
CCCCCGCCATAGCCGACACCACGACAGCCAAGCCGCGCCCCGGCTTGCACTCAGCCGCCACCAGACGCGCCACCCGCGCGATCCGCTCCACATCGCCCACGGACGTGCCGCCGAACTTCATGACCAGGCGAGACATTACCGGGCGGCCCTTAGCATGCTCCGCCTGAAGGCGATATGCCTTGACCGCCGCCTTGCCTGCCCTGAGATATTGTCCATGCCGGATGCGTCCATCGACCCTACGGAAATCAAGAAATTCAGCGCCTTGGCGGCCGATTGGTGGAACCCGGCGGGGCCCTTTGGCGCCTTGCACCGACTCAACCCGGTACGCTTGGAATTCATCCGCGACCTCGCGCGCCGGCATTTCTCCACAGCCGCGGTCAAGCCGCTCGCGGGCCTGAGCGCGCTCGATCTCGGCTGCGGTGGCGGCCTTGTCTCGGCGCCTCTGGCGCGAATGGGTGCATCCGTCACGGGGATCGACGCCTCGCCAGAGGCTATCGGCGCAGCGCGCGCCTACGCTGAGCAAGCCGCCTTGAACATCGCCTTCGAGTGCGCAACGGCTGAGGCGCTAGTCGCACGCGGCGGGTGCTTCGATCTCGTGGCCGCACTTGAGATTATCGAGCATGTCGCTGACGTCGGCGCGTTCCTGCGGGCGGCGTCAGCATTGGTGAAACCGGGCGGCCTGATCGTGCTCTCCACCATCAACCGCACGCCAAAGGCGCGCGCGCTGGCGATCGTCGGCGCCGAGCGCCTTTTGCGCTGGGCGCCCGAAGGCGCACACGAATACGACAAACTGGTGAAGCCGGAGGAAATTCGCGCCGGATCGCCCACAGTCGAATGGGATGAGCCGGTCGGGGTCGTGTACAACCCGCTTGGCAAGGGCTGGACGCTGTCAGGCGATACCGATGTAAATTACCTCATTGCCGGGCGGAAGCCGAACAGCATCAGTGGTCGATGAGGAAGCGGCGCATCCAGTCTGGTAGAGCTGCCCACGAACACCTCCAAATCCGTGGCGGCGGCTCTCATGTTCTGGTAGGCGAGGCGCAGGGAGGATTTCCATGCTTGTACCGATCACTGCGCTCTATGCCGCTCCGCTCGCCCTCGTCGGCCTCGTGCTCGCTGCACGGGCTGGTTCGCAACGGGGTAAACTCAAGATCGCCGTCGGCGACGGCGGCCACGATCAATTGCTCAAGAATACCCGCGCGCATGCGAATTACAGCGAATATGTGCCGTTGATCCTGGTGCTGATGGCGCTGCTCGAATTGAACGGCGCCGGCGCGGGTTGGCTGCACTCTATCGGCGCCAGCCTGCTGGCGGCGCGGATCGTCCATCCGTTCGGCATTGGCAGCGTCTCCAGTCCAGCCCGCTTCTTCGGCGCCGCGCTCACGATGTTGGCGCTGCTCGCCTGCATCGTGCTGCTGGCGTGGCAGGCCTATGGGTCGATGATGTAGGCGCGCCGTATCCCCGGTCAGCCTGGCGCTTCCGGTTCGGCTTTATTCCGTGCTCCCATAAATCAGGAGAGCGGGGCGCGCTGCAAGCTGAGCGCTCTTAAGTATAAGATTGGGTTTGCGCTTGTCGCGCGCCCCACGCGGATCGTTGTTCGGCCGGCGCAGCCGAGAGGCGTTCAAGAACCGCCCGGGGGGCCATACGTTTCAGAGACGGGATTGTGATGATCAGGGTCTCTTCCCCTTCGATCATCCCCGCGACGCTGGGGACCCGGCGCAGCTTTAGCGCCTTGTCTGCGTTCCCGGTCGATGCGCGGCGAGAGCACCAAACTCTCCGCCGGGGCCCTCGGGTTTCCTTTCGCTTCCCGAGGCTGCGGCCATAAGGCGTCGCCGCCTCAGATCCGCATCGCATTCAATCCGCGTCTCGACCGCGCTTGGCTTGGTGCACGCAATCGCCTCCTACATGCCGAGACAAGGGCAAGTATAGGTCAAGGCGAATTCGGTCGGATATCTTTCGCTAAGCGCTTGAAACGCAACGCTTGAGCGCGGGATAGCGGAGAATCTGTCCACGTTTTCGAGTGGGTGCTGCGAGGCTTGCTTTTCCACGCCCCGCACGCTTCATGCCGCCATGGCCGCAACCATTTCCTGCTTCATCCGAGCCAAGAATGAAGAGCGCCTCATCGCCGAGGTGATCGCCGCCGCGCTGCAGATCGCCACGGAAGTGGTGGTCGTGGATTCCGGCTCCACCGACAAGACTATTGAACTCGCGCAGGCCGCCGGCGCGCGTGTGGTCCACGCGCCCTGGCTTGGCGGAGGCAAGCAGAAGCGCTTGGGCGAAGACGCCTGCACCCACGATTGGGTGCTCGATCTCGACGCCGACGAGATCGTCACCCCGGAACTGGCTGCCGAGATGGCGGCTTTGTTCGCCGATGGCGCAACGCCACCCTGTAATGCGTATCAGTTCAAACTGGTGACAAAGCCGCCCGTGGGCGAGCCTTGGTGGAGCGCGGCGGTGGTATATCGCAATCGCTTCTACGACCGGCGCAAGATTCACGCCCGCGACCATTCCGGCTGGGACCAGCTTGAAATCCCTCCTGACTGGCGCATCGGCAAATTTAAGGCGCCGATCCTGCATTGTTCGTTCCGCGACCTCCATCAGCTGGAGGAGAAGTTCAACCGCAATTCCTCCTCGCGCGCCAAGGACACCAAGCTGAAATCGTTCTGGTACGTGGCGCTGCGCCTGGTTGCGGCGCGGCCTTGGTACTTTCTCCATCATTATATCATGCGCGGGCTCTGGCGCGCGGGCTGGTACGGATTGGCGGTGGCCAATATCGCCGCCCACGGCCGCTGGCTCAAGGACGCCAAGATGATGGAGATTCACTTGCGCAGCCGCCAAAACCAGCGACGTTGAAAATTCACCGCGCCGGGCCTAGCCTCGACGCATGAACGAAGACCCGTTGATTTCCGGCGCGTGGCTAGCGGCGCGTTTGGATGCGCCCGATCTCCGCGTCATCGACGCCACCTGGTTCATGCCGGGCGACCCACGCGACGCACACGCGCTGTACGCCGAGCGGCGTATTCCCGGCGCCATTTTCTTCGATATCGACGCCATCGCCAATACCGACAACCCACTGCCGCACATGCTGCCCTCGCCGGAGAAATTCGCTTCCGCCATGCGCGCGCTTGGGATTGGCGACGGCATGCGCGTAATTGTCTACGACAGCCACGGTTTGCTCTCTGCTGCGCGCGTGTGGTGGACATTTCGGGTCATGGGCCATGACGACGTCGCCGTGCTCGATGGCGGCCTGCCGGCCTGGGAGGCGGGCGGCTTTCCGCTCGAAAACGGCGCGCCAGCGCCACGCACGCCGCGTCATTTCACCGTCCAGTATCGCGCCGACTTGGTGGCCGACCTCACCGACATGGGCCGCGCGCTCGAACAGGCGGGAAGGCCGGTGCTCGACGCACGCCCCTATGCGCGCTTCACCGCCGATGCGCCCGAGCCGCGCGCCGGGTTGCGCGGCGGCCACATGCCCGGCGCGCTCAGCGTCCCTGCTTCGTCGCTGATGACGGAGAAAGGCCTAATGCGATCGCGCGAGGAACTCGCGACGCTGTTCGCAAAGGCCGGCGCTGATCTCGGCAAAGCGCCGGTTTGCAGCTGCGGCTCTGGCATCACCGCGGCTATTATCGCGCTGGCGCTCGCGCGCTTGGGACGCTGGGATGCGGCGATCTATGATGGATCGTGGGCTGAATGGGGCGCACGCGAAGACACCGCGATCGTGACCGGCGCCTGATCGTGGCCAAGCGCGGACCGAGCAATTCCCAGTTCCGGCTAGAGACCAGGCTGGCGCTCGCCGGGCGCGATCTCTCGCGCAACGAAGGCGCGGTGAACCCGCCGCTACAACGGGCGACGACGTTGCTGCAGTCCGACGCAGGCGAACTCTACGGTGCAAACAAAAAAACCTACGGCCTCGACGGCATGGCTGTGCAGGAAGCGCTACGCGAGGCGCTGCTCGCCATTGAGGGCGGCGCGGGCGCGACACTCGCGCCATCGGGACTGAGCGCGTGCACGTTGGCATTGCTAACCGTGGCTGAAGCTGGCGGCGAAATCCTGGTCACCGATTCCGTTTATCGTCCGACTCGCAAATTTTGCGACCAGACGCTGAAGCGGCTTGGCGTCGAGACGCGCTATTTCGACCCGCGCATCGGCGCGAGCATAGGCGAACTGATCAGCGAACGCACACGCGCGATTTTCCTGGAATCGCCCGGCTCATTGACGTTCGAGGTGCAAGATGTTCCCGCCATCGCGGCGGCGGCGCGGGCGCGCGGCGTCGCTACTATCATCGACAACACATGGTCGGCTGGGGTTTATTTTCGTCCGTTCGCGCACGGGGTCGATCTCTCGGTGCAAGCGCTGACCAAGTATCAGGCCGGCCACGCCGACGCCTTCATGGGCGCGGTGTTGGCGCGCACGCCGGAATGGCAAGCGCGCGTGCGCGCCATGTATGCGCAGCTCGGGCTCAACGCGTCGCCGGACGACGCCTACCTTGTGCTGCGCGGCATGCGCACGCTTGCATTGCGCCTACAGCATCAGGGCGAAGCGGCGCAGCGTTTGGCGTGCTGGCTGGAGGGGCGCAGCGAAGTTGCATACGTGCTCCACCCCGCCCTGCCCTCACACCCCGATCACGCGATTTGGGTGCGCGACTTCTCCGGCGCCTCTGGCGTTTTCGCCTTCGTGCTGAAGCCCCAACCGCCCGAGCGCGTTGCGGCGATGCTCGAAAGCCTGAATGTTTTCGCGATGGGATTTTCCTGGGGTGGCTATGAGAGCCTCATCGTCCCCTGCGATCCGCAGATCGTCCGGAGCATTGCTCCCTGCGTCGCTGAGGGGCCGCTGTTGCGGATATCGGTCGGACTGGAGCACGGCGAGGACCTCGCCGAAGACCTGGCCGAAGGGTTCACGCGCCTGCGTAGTTGAGTTTTACGCGGTGACCGCTTGGTCATACTCCAGTTCGCGTAGCGCGCGCCGCAGGCGTGCGTTATGGGTCTCGATCTGCTTCAGCTGCGCGACCTGGACACAGTCGAGGTCCTGGTATTGGGCCCGCCATCTGAAATAGGTGGCCTTCGACACGCCCGTCGCCGCTATGGCTCGCGAAAGCGCGAAGCCCGTGTTCGTCATCGCGCGCACATGATCGAGTTTCCCAACGATCTCTTCAGCGGAATGTTTTTTCCAGGACATCGGAATGTTACCAGACCATCGCGCCCATATTACCGTCGCGGCGCTCACACGATCATGACGTGTGGATAACATTCTTGTTATTTTCCCCTGGCGGTTGTGCCCAATGTACGTTTTTCCGGAAATGTCATGCGGGCGACCAGTCCGGTTCCGGTTCCGGAGGAAAGATCAATCGATCCCCCGTGTACATCCATGACGCCCTTAACGATGGCCAGCCCGAGACCTAGCCCCTCGGCCGAAGCGTCGGCGCGCTGAAACCGGTCAAAAACGCGCGCGAGCATGTCGTCTGAAATACCCGGCCCGTCGTCATTCACTTCCACCAGCGTTCCCCACGGGAAAAGCCTAGCGCTGATGTCGATCCGCGAGCCCCCGGCCCCGTGCTTCAACGCGTTGCTGAGCAGATTCGACACCGCCCGCTGGAACAGCGAACGATCGGCCCAGACCGTGACATTTGCAGCTTTTACCGTGAGGCGAATTCCTGCCTCCTCCGCCGCTGGGCGGAAGAATTCCGCGATGACTTCGAGCTCACGCTTTGCATCGAGCTGGGTGGTTTGCACCGTCATCGCGGAATTGTCGGCGCGCGCGAGGAACAACAGCGATTCGACGATCGTGGACAGGCGCTGCGCCTCCATCAGGATGGACTCAATGCCATCCCGGTATTGGTCCGCGGCGCGTTCTTGGCGAAGCAACACTTCGGCGTCGAGGCGCATCTTCGAGATCGGTCCGCGCAACTCGTGGGAGACATCGTTGGCGTAGTGCTGCAAGCGGTCGCGCGCGGCGGCGACTTCGCTCAACATATGCGCGCGCTGCGCTTCGTTAGTACGCAAGGTGCGCCCGATATACGAACCGTAAAGAGCCACGAAGCAGACGATCACGATGACGGCGCTGCCGATGATGATTTCAAGCGTCCGCAATTCTTGGACGCGCGACAATTGTTGCTCCAAGTGCTCGGCGCGGCCGGTTTCAACCGCGGCAAGCGCGTCGTCCAAACGGCCCAGCAGGACATGGAAGGCCCGGTCCAGGACGGCCATGTTACGCCCCGCGTCGCGCTCGTCTCCCCGCGAGAACTGGCTGAAAATAACATTGGTCTGCGCCGCCATCTCATCGACGGCGGACTGAATCAGCGCGATCTGGCGCAACAATTCGCGGTCACGATTCGAAATTGGATTGCTCTCGATCCGCTCAACCACAAGCGGGCGTTCGGTATTGAACCGGGCCAAGGCCGCCTCGAACACCGCCCGTTCTTGGCGCGGCTGCCGGGAGAAGAACACTTCGTTGCCGGGAGCGTTGGCTTCCTTTGCCAATCGTGAAAGCTGGATCACGTCCGCCTGCCGCGCCGACCAGACCGCGCTGGTTCGCACGCCAGCCTCGAATGCGGTGGTGGCGATGTGGTTGAGAAGGAGGGCGATGCAGAGGGTGAGGACATCGAACCCGGCCAGAATGAAATAGACCAGATCGAGCCGCCGCGACAGTCCAAGCCGCTGCCACAGGCCGCGGCGCGGGAGCTCAGCGGAGGACATAGCCGCGCCCGCGCACCGTATGAATGAGTTTGCGCTCGAACGGCTCGTCGATCTTGCCGCGCAATCGCCAAACGCTGACATCGACCACATTGCTGTCGCCGTCGAACGTCACTTCCCAGACCCGCTCGGCGATATAGGTTCGCGACAACACCTCTTCCTTGTGACGCATGAAGAGTTCGAGCAATTGCATCTCTTTTTGGGTGAGATCGATCTCGGTTCCGCCGCGACGCACCTTGCTCTTGAGCAAATCCAGCGTCAGGTCCTCGAATGTCAACGTATTGGCCCCGCGCCCGTCCTTGCGGCGCAGCACCGCCCGGATGCGCGCAGTCAGCTCGGAAAATGCGAACGGCTTGACGATGTAATCGTCGGCGCCGAGGGAGAGGCCCTTCACCCGATCGTCGAGCGCGTCGCGAGCGGTGAGCATGACAACCGGAAGATCGTTCGCATTCGTGCGCAATTCCTTGAGCACGCTCCAGCCGTCAATCCCCGGCAGGGAAACATCGAGGATGACCAAGTCGCAGGCCCCCGACATGGCGTGTTCGAGCCCGGCATGGCCGTCGCTAGCCAAATCGACCACGAAGCCTTCCTCGCGCAGGCCCTGCTGCAGCGAACGGGCCGCCTTCGCATCATCTTCGACCAGCAGCAATTTCATATTCCGGCACTAGCGCGAAACGCCACTCCAGCATAGCGTCAAAGGCGGCGGTAAGGTGAACGCTCACCGCCCTTGGCATCATGCGGCCTTCGGCAGGCAGCATGACGTTACACTAACGATCAATGGCGCCACGCCGAGCCCGCCGAAGCGCGACGCCAGGCGCCGACGCGCGCTGTCCGATTCCCGGCGCTTCGCTGGCGAGCGCGATTCTAGCTTCACCTGGCCGCTCTCAGACGAACGCCGCTTGCGTCTTGGCTGCAATCTCATCTCGGCTCACGCCGTCGGCCAGTTCGAGCAGCCGCATCGGTCGGGTCCCGTGCTTGTCGATCTCGAACACGCCGAGGTCGGTGATCACCAGATCGACGACGCCGACGCCGGTCAACGGCAATTCGCATTGCTTGAGTAGCTTTGGCGCGCCCTCTTTCGAGGTGTGCTCCATCACCACCACCACGCGCTTGACGCCGGCGACCAGGTCCATCGCTCCGCCCATGCCTTTGACCATCTTGCCCGGCACCATCCAGTTCGCCAGATCGCCGCGCTCGGACACTTCCATGGCGCCGAGAATGGAGAGATCGATATGGCCGCCGCGGATCATGGCGAAGCTATCCGCGCTGGAGAAATAGGAGGTCTTCGCCAGCGCCGTGATGGTCTGCTTGCCGGCGTTGATGAGATCGGCGTCGACCTCGTCGTCATACGGAAACGGCCCCATGCCGAGCATGCCGTTCTCGCTCTGCAGCGTCACTTCCATGCCGGGGGGGATGTAGTTGGCCACCAAAGTCGGGATGCCGATGCCGAGATTGACGTAGAAGCCGTCGCGCAATTCGCGCGCGGCGCGTTGGGCGAGTTGATCGCGGGACCATGGCATTAGGGCTGCTCCGATTTCCGAGCGCGCGCGACCGCGTCGCGCAACTCGGCGCCGAAGGTCAGCTCATTTTCACGGAGGCGATCAAGGATGTCGAGCTTCTCAGCAAAGCTCAAATCGGCCAGTTGGCGTCGCCCACGCCGCTTGCGATCGAGAACATCACTGATGTCTGGATATTTCGTTTCGGACTGCATGAACCCTACCCTATTCCAAGGAGGTCGCTTCTGCCAGACTTCAGACAAAACGAACCCCATGCCTCACGCAATCCGTGGCGCTCGATCACCGCCTTGAGCGCTGGCGCCTCGACTTTGCCCTGATCGAGGAATTCCTCGACGCGAGCGAGATCCTTGATGCGGCCGATGCTGACCGCCTTGGCCACGATGTGCTCCGGCCTCAGAACCCTTGCCCTTACAGGAGACGCGGTTCCAAGCTCTAACTCCACCGCTTCCCGGAGGCATTCCTCGTCCAATGCGGAAGCAACTGGTATGAACTGCACCGGCCAGCCCTCGACCACGATCCCCACGTCGCTTCGTTGCGTGTAACCCAAGGCAGCGAGCGCGGCCTCAATGGGCGCCAACAGAATCAAACCCGATTGCCTGGTCTCGAGGTCGCCAACCGCAATCAGCACATCGAGATCGTGGGTGGTCGTGGGCTCGACGTAAGCGAGGGCCGCGACCGCGCCGGTGATGGCGTAGCTCTTTATGACGCCGCGAGCAGCGAGATCACTGACGACAGCGATGGCTTTGCGCATGTTCATGGGGCCGTGAGCAAACTCACGTAGAATCCGTCGCGCAGGCCGTGCGCGACGCGCTGTGCGAGTTCATCACGGGACAAGGGCATAAAGACTTCCTTCGACGCAGGTTCGTTTGGAACTACGGCTCTCCGCCAATTTCAACAAGGGGCTCTCCAGCACGAATGAGCAGCAACGCTTGCGCCAATTGATCGCGCAGCATTGAACGCAGGTGCGCGGTGCTGGTGTTGCCGCACGACAGCAAGACAATCGCGGGCGGGGGACCGATGCGCGACACTAATTCGGCGAAGGCGCGGTCCTTCGTGATCAGCACGGAGGCTGCGGATTTAGCTGCTTCAAAGATGGCCCGATCCGCGGCTCGGGCGAAACCGAGGTCACGCACCTGAACACATGGCTCGCCGAACTGGGCCGCTATCCAGTGCGCCAATGCCGGCGACAAATGGTTATCGAGCCAAATTGTCACTCGGCCGCTATCAATGGATGATCCACGCGCCGCCCGGCAAAGGCGAGCGCCGCCTTTATGTCATCGGGCTCAAGGTCGGGAAGCTCGTCCACGATTTCGGCGTGGGAGAGGCCAGCGGCCAGCAGATCGAGCACGTCGATGACGCGAATGCGCAAGCCGCGAATGCACGGCCGGCCGCCAAACTTGTCTGGCTCGGAGGTGATGCGACTGAGCAGGTCGGTCATGGGGGACAGCTTATCACGAAAAACGCCAGCGTCACGCCGCGATTAGGGGCTCCGCGATCAGCGCGGGCGATTATTGGGCGGCTTCCCGAACGCAATTGCCTTGTATCCCAAGAGCAACGCCGTCAGCGCCGACCGACGATTGGTAGAGTTTGCCGGAGCGCCGGTCCAATACCCATAAAGTAGCCTCAAGACTCCTTTCATTGTTCGCCCGTGGCGCATCAAACCCCGTGATGGCTATCACTCCGCTCTCATCGTTGTGGGCCAAGGGAAATCGCGTTCCGTGCTGGATATCGATCAACTCCGATTCACCCACACGCAGTCGTACGTTTCGGGCTTCGCGCTCTTGACGGCCTGACACGAGATCAGTGGAACTGACAACAAAGATGCAAGCCCACACTTCGGTGGTGTCTGCAACAACCGGTACGTTCGCGGGCTCGAGGTCGGGGTCGCGTGCGCATGCAGTTGTGACTAAAATCAATACGCCAAGCGCCAACATGGCCAAGCCTGATCGCATCGCCATCACGCGCTCTCCCGCTTGCGCACCGTGCGTTGCTCAATGCGTTTCTCGAATCTCCCCTGCACGATCCGATCCACATAAATCCCCGGCGTGTGAATCGCGTCGGGATCGAGTTCGCCGGTCGGGACGAGTATCTCCACTTCCGCCACGCACTTCTTGCCGGCGCTCGCCATCATCGGATTGAAGTTGCGCGCGGTTTTGCGGAAAATGAGGTTGCCTTCCTCGTCGCCCTTCCAAGCTTTCACCAGCGAGAGGTCGGCGACCAGCCCGGTTTCGAGCACATAGGCCTCGCCGTTGAAGCACTTGGTTTCCTTGCCCTCGGCCACCAAAGTGCCGACGCCGGTCTTGGTGTAGAAGCCGGCGATGCCGGCGCCGCCGGCGCGGCAGCGCTCGGCCAACGTGCCTTGCGGATTGAACTCGAGCTCCAGCTCGCCGCTCAAATATTGGCGCGCGAATTCCTTGTTCTCGCCGACATAGGACGAAATCATTTTCCTGATCTGCTTGGTCTCCAGCAGCAGCCCCAGCCCCCAGCCATCGACGCCTGCATTGTTGGAGATCACGGTGATCCCTTTAACGCCGGTGTCACGCAGGGCGACGATCAAATTCTCCGGAATGCCGCAGAGCCCGAAGCCGCCGCTCATGACTGTCATGCCGTCGAAGGTCATCGCCTCGAGAGCGGAATTCGCGTCGGGATAGACCTTCTTGACCATGGGAGGCGCGCCTTTCGGCGCTGGTGTTACGGGGCGGCGCGCTTTGGCGCAACATGTCCCCAAAACAGTTGCGCCGGCGGCTGAGCCGGCCGCCGGCGCTCTGTTTCGCCCCGGGATTGGGACGAGAACTTGGCCCCGGATCGAGCGAGGGACGAAAATTCGTCCGGAACCGGGGATGATAAAAGCGCAGTGTGGTTGAACCGGGGATGAATCGGGTTTTCAGCCAGCGGGAGGGCTTATCCCCCAGGCGGCAAGCACTTGCTCGGTGTGCTCGCCTGGCGCGGGCGCCCGTCCCTGCACTGCGCCTGGTGTGCGCGAGAAGCGCGGCGCCGGCCCCGGTTGGACAACGCCGCCCTGCTCCACGAAAGTTCCGCGCGCCTGGTTGTGGGGATGGTTGGGCGCTTCCGCCATCGAGAGCACCGGCGCGAAGCAGACATCGCTTCCTTCCATCAACGCACACCACTCGTCGCGCGTCTTGGTCTTGATCCTTGCGGCAAGTTTTTCCGAGAGCGCCGGCCACGCCGTTCGATCGTAGTGTGCGGTGAAGGCGGGATCGTCGGCCAGGCCGGTCTTCGCCAGCAGCTCGGCGTAGAATTGCGGCTCGATCGAACCGATCGACACGAAGCGGCCGTCCTTGCATTCGTAGCAGTCGTAGAAATGCGCGCCGCCATCGAGAAAATTGGCGTCGCGCTCGTCGTTCCAGATGCCTGCCGCCCGCATGCCGTAGAACGTCGCCATCAGCGAAGCCGCGCCGTCGGTCATCGCCGCGTCGATCACCTGGCCCTCGCCGGAGCGTTGCGCTTCGAACAAGGCTGCGCACACGCCCATGGCGAGATAGAGCGCGCCCCCGCCATAATCGCCCACCAAATTGAGCGGAGGCGCTGGCGGTGCATCCTTGCGACCCATCGTATGAAGCGCGCCGGTCAGCGCGATATAATTGATGTCGTGCCCGGCTGCTTCTGCGAGCGGTCCGTGCTGCCCCCAGCCGGTCATGCGCCCGTAGACCAGCTTAGGGTTGGCCTTGAGCGCCTGCTCTGGCCCCAGGCCCAGCCGCTCCATCACGCCAGGACGGAAACCCTCGACCAGCGCGTCGGCCTTGCCGATCAAAGCCAAAGCCGTTTCAACATCGCGCGGTTCCTTGAGATCGAGCCCAACAGAACGGCGCCCGCGTGATGTCACGTCAAACGCCGGCGGCCCCTTGGGGGTGCCGCCGCGCTTGCCGGAAGCGCGGTCGATACGCACTACATCGGCGCCCATGTCGGAGAGCAGCATGCAGCAGAACGGACCTGGGCCGATGCCGGCGAACTCCAGAACTTTGACGCCGTTGAGGGGGCCCGATGCCATCTACGCGCTCCATTAAGCTTGCCATTTGCTTCCTCGCCCGTTCGGAGGCTAGGTGCAACCGTCGCCGTCGGGGCGCCGGAGCGTTAACCTTGCGCATAGTCGTCCGCAGCGAAGACGCGCGCCAAGCGAGGCTTGCCCAGGCGGCGCTGAGCAAGGCCGGAATCGCGGCGATGGCGATGCCGGGGCCGTATCGCCCAGCACCCGACGGCGAAGACATCACGATTGTCGCAGACGCCTCCGAGCGCATCGTCAGCGCCGCACGCGCCAGCATTGCGCCGCCCATGGCGGTGCTGAAGGGGTTGTTGCACGACGCGCCTCCCGAGGCCGGCCTCAACGAAGGCGCCGACACCGTTTCATCCATCGCGCTTGACGCAGCGCCATCGTTGCTCGCGGCGCAGATCGAGGCCGCACTTCGCTTGGCGGTGATCGAGGAGGAACATGCACGCCGCACAGCGACAGCGGGCGCACTTGCGATTGCGCCGCCGAAGTCTCCCGGCCCACGGCCGCTCCGGGCGCTCTATATCGGCGCGCCAAGCGCTTTTTATCTCGAACTGGAGCGGGTGCTCGGCGCCCGCGATGGTTCGGTGGCGGCGGCGTTCTCCTCTTTTACCGGCTTCGATCATTTGCACGACGATGTGTTCGACGCTGTGATCTTGAACGGGGTCGAGGAGCCGCAGAAGGCGCTGGCCCATTGCGCCGCGCTGCGCAGCAATACGTCGCTCATGCATTTGCCGACCATGCTGCTTACCGCGCTGGGCGACGATGCGAGCGCTGCGACGGCGATCCAACGCGGCGCCTGCACGGTGGCGGCGGCGGGCGAGCCGTTCGCGCCGAGCTTGGGGTGGTTGTTCGAGGCGATCCGCGGCGAGCGTCGGCGCCGTGGCGCCGAGCACGGCCTGCGCGCGCTGCGCGACGTCATGGGCGAGCCGCGCACCGGACTATTCCGACTGGCTGCGTTCGACGCGCATCTGACGCGCTTGGCGAGCGACCACCAAGCCAGCGGACGCCCCCTTAGCCTGGTCGCGGTGCGTGTTGCGCCCGCGTTCGGCGCCAGCGCACCCGCTGACGATGTCTGGCGGCGCGGATTTTCGGAACTCGCCAGCCTTGCTGTCCGCTTGCTGCGCGAGGTCGATAGCGGCGCGGCGTTCGGACCGGATGTGATCGTGCTCGCGCTGCCCTGCTCTGACCTCGCCGCCGCGCGCGCCTCCGCCGAACGCATCGCCTCAGTGGCGGAATGCACCGCGTTCGCCGCCGGTGACGACAGCGCCGGCCCGCTCGTGTTCGAACGCAACGCCGTGGAGCTGCAGCCGGGCGAAGGCGGAGCGGGCCTGCTCGCGCGCGCGCTGCGCCAATTCGAGACCGCCTCCGCCAGCATGGCCTGAGACGGCGCGGGGCACGGCGCGCATCCTTATTGTGCGCCGCTGCAACTCCTCAGCCGTTCGTTTTCGCGCTCGAACATGTCCCGGATGGCCGCGCCGTCGGAGGGTCCCTCGGCGAGCGTTTCTGAATCCCATTGACTCCTTGTGGCGTCAAAAAAATCGCCGCCATAGATATGTATGCCCGCGGTAAATCGCGGCAACGGATTGGTGACGGAATGAATCGCGGCCGCGGACAATGTGGCCACATCGCCGGCGAACAGAACCTTGGCGTCGTAGGCTTCCACGCCCTCCGTTGTGCGCCGCCAAAGGATGTTGTCTTCTCTACCCGTATAGATGCCGATCAAAGCCCACATGCGATGGTCATGCGTCAAGAGGTTCATATGCGGCGCCCATTTGGCGGCGAAGATCGTCAGCGTGGGCGATCTGTGCAGGACGTCGAGCCCCGCCACCTGTGGCGGATGCAGCGCCGTCAGCACTCCCGCGTGATCTCCGACAGCGCGCGTCAACACTTCTCGCACCGCAGCCTGGCTTTCGCGCTCGCGGCTAGCAATTACGCAATCCTCGACAAACTGTTCGCGGTCAAAACTCATAGTGCACCTTGCTGCAGAGCAACGGGCGGCGTCTATCTCGGCTGCGGAAACTGGGGACGCCGCCGCAGCGGCGGCGGCTAGGAGCGCGCGTCGGGAGGGCTGACGAGATAACAAGGGCGCATCATGATCGCTCGGCCATGGCGATCCAGTCCAATTTCTGGACCTGACGGAAGCGGTGCGCCGGTGTAGCGTTCGGCGATGAGCAGTGAGTTCGGACAATTCTGCCCTGTGGCGTTGGCGTCTGAAACGCTTACGCAGAAATGGATGCTTCTGATCGTGCGCGAGCTGTGCGCCGGCGCTTCGCGGTTCAGCGACATCCGCCGTGGGCTGCCGCGCATTTCAGCGACTTTGCTGAAGCAGCGGCTCGATACGCTGGAGCGCGCCGGCCTTCTGGAACGGCGGCGCAAGGAAGGCGCGTCCGTTTATGCGCTCACCGGGGCGGGCGAGGATCTGCGGCCGGTTCTGGCGAGCATTGGCGCCTGGGGCCAGCGATGGGCGCGCGACATCCGCCCAGAAGATCTGGATCCCGGCTGGTTGGTTTGGGCCATGCACCGCCGCCTGGACACCGCCGCGATGCCGCCAGGGCGAACGGTGATAGAAATCGTGTTCAAGGATGCGCCGGGCCAACGCCGATATTGGCTGGTGAGCCAGGGTGGGAATGTCGATGTCTGCATCAAGCCCCCAGGGTTCGACACCGATGTGACGATGCGCGTCGGCCTACGTGCAATGGCGGAAATCTGGCGAGGCCTGCGCCCGATCGCGGAGGAAATCAGGGCTGGGCGACTTCACTTGGAGGGCAAGGCGCCGCTCTGTCGCGCATTTCCGCGTTGGCTCTTGCTAAGCGCATACGCGCCGATCAAGCGCAATCGGACATAAGGCCGGCAACGCGGCCTACTGCAAGCGGCGAAAAATCGCCGCTGCCGCACTTCACCGGCGAAGACTTCCGCACGCGCCGCTTGATCTCCCGCATGCGGCGAGGCGCCGGGCTCCCCAAAAGTCCTAATCCCCCGCCTTAAACGCTCCACACGGGGCTTCCAAGCACTGGGCGCTGAGCTATGACGCCGGCGCCGGTTGCACGGCGGGGGAAGTTCAATGAGCGCTGAAGAGATTGCCGGCGAGCAGACCGGGTTCGGGCGCATCGGACGTTGGGTCGGGCTGATCCTAGGGCCGGCGCTGGCGCTTGGGCTGCAATTCATGACGCCGCCCGCTGGGCTCTCGCCGGAAGCGTGGCGCGTGGTGTCGCTCGCGCTGTTAATGGTGGTTTTCTGGGTCACCGAGGCGATCCCGATCTCCGCAACGGCGCTGTTGCCGCTGGCGGCGTTGCCGCTGATGGGCGCAGCCTCGATCAAGGACGCCGCCAGCCCTTACGCCGACCCGATTGTATTCCTATTCATTGGCGGCTTCATGTTGGCGGCGGGCGTCGAGCGCTGGCGTCTGCACGAGCGCATCGCGCTTTCGATCGCCTCGCTCGCGGGCGGGCGCCCGGTTGCGCTGGTTGCCGGATTTATGTGCGCCTCGGCGCTGATCTCGATGTGGATTTCCAACACCGCCACGACTTTGATGCTGGCGCCGATCGCGATCGGCGCCGCGCGCGCTCTCTCCCATGACGGCAAGGGCGATCTCGCGCTCGGCGGTGCGCTGGCGCTCGGGGTGGCGCACGCCGCCACCATCGCCGGCATCGGCACGCCGGTAGGCTCGCCGACCAATCTCATCGCCATCGCCTTCTTCGAACGCGCGGGCGAGCCGATGGCGTTCATCGACTGGATGGGCCGCGCCATTCCGCTGATGCTGATCATGCTGCCGCTGGCGTGGTTTTTTCTGTGCTTGCCGCTGTTCGGACGCCGCGCCGCGCATACGGCGGAGATCGCGTCGGTGGTTGGGGACGCATTTAAAAGACTCGGGCCGCTCACAAGACCGGAGCAGCGCATCGGCATCGTGTTCGCGCTGGTGGCGCTGGCCTGGATGACGCGCACTTTGCTGGTCGAGATGCCGTTGCTCAAGGGCCTAACCGACACTGGAATCGCCATGCTTGGCGTGCTGGCGCTGTTCCTCGCGCCCTCTGGTCGCGGCCAGGGCGAAAAGCTCCTCGACTGGCCCACCGCCGAACGCATACCCTGGGGTATCGCCATCCTGTTCGGCGGCGGCTTGTCGGTGGCGGCAGCGATGGAGGCGACGGGCCTGGCGCAATGGATCGGTGCGTGGATCGCCGAGCTTGACGGGATTTCCGCCATCGGCCTGGTCGCCATTCTCGTTGTCACCACCATCTTGATCTCGGAACTCGCCAGCAACGTGGCGACATTGACCTCCATGCTGCCAGTGGTCGCCGCGGTCGCCAGCGCAACCGACGCGCCGCTGCAAACGCTGGCGTTTCCCGTCGCTATCGCGGCCAGCTTCGCGTTCATGCTTCCAGTGGCGACCGCGCCGAACGCGATCGCTTATTCTTCCGGGCTGGTGAGCTTGAAGCGCATGCTGGCGGTCGGCATCGGGCTCAACATCGCCGCCGCGACGCTGATCATCGCGTTCGCGGCGGGGTAAACAACAGTCGGCGAGGGCGCGGAGACCCCATGTCAGGCCCGCGCTGGATATCGCACAAATACGCTGCGAGCACCGCTCCTGCTAAAGGCGATCACGTCGAACGCGTCGCGCCGCCCACCCGCCTCCATGCCCGGCGATCCGGCCGGCATGCCCGGAACCGCAAGGCCGCTTATTGTGCGCGGGCGATCCGCGAGCAGACGCAAGATATCTGCCGCCGGCACATGGCCTTCGATCACATAGCCTTCGACCTCCCCGGTGTGGCATGAGGCCAGATCATCGGGCACGCCCAGACGCCGCTTCACCGCCGCCATGTCCGGCGTGTTGCGCACCGTCGTGGTAAAACGCCCGGACCGTTGCATGAGCGTTGACCAGGCGCTGCAACAGCCGCATCCGGGATCGCGCCACACGATCATTTGATGTTGTGGGCTCTGCCCGAAAGCGTTCAAGGCCGCTCCCAAGGACGCGAAGGCAATGCCTGTAAGGCACGCGCGCCGGCAGATATTCATGCCATCTTCTCCACCTTGTCCCAAAACGCCTTCGGCAGATCGGCGCCGCCGAAGCGTTTTAATTCTTGTACAAGCGTCGGCGAGGTGACGTTGATCTCGATCAACTTGCCGGCAATCACGTCGAGGCCCGCGAACAGGATGCCTTCGGACTTCAGCAAAGGCGCCACGACGGCGGCGATGCGGCGGTCGTCAGCGTCGATGTCGGCGGGATGCGCGAGCCCGCCCGCGTGCAGATTGGCGCGGAACTCGCCTTCCTGCGGCATGCGTTTCACCGCGCCGAATGGTTCACCGTCGAGCACAAACAGGCGCTTGTCGCCGCCGGACACGGCGGGCAGGAATTCCTGCACCAGGATCGGCTCGCGCCCGGCCGCCGCCATGAATTTCGCCGCACGGGCTCGAAAATCGGCCGCATCGGCGCGCAGCTTGATCACGCCATCCCCGCCCATGAGATAGAGCACTTTCAGCACCACCTGATCGAAGCGCGATGCGAAGTCTTCCAGTGCATCAAGATCGCTCCCCACCCAAGTTCTTGGCGTGAGCTCCGGGAAGTTCATAATCGACATCTTTTCGGAAATGTTGCGCACCGCGCGCGGCGGATTCAGCACCAGCGCCTTGGTGAGTTCGAGGAGATAGGTGTTCGACACATAACCCATGTCAAACGGCGGGTCTTGGCGGATCAGGATCACGTCGAAATCATCGAGCGCGCGCACGCGATCTTCATCGGTCTCGTAATGTTTTTCGTCGTTGAGCCACACTGTGACCCGCCGCGCGCGCGCCTTCACCATGCCGGTGTCGTAGAACACATCGTTCGGCGTGAACCACCACACTTCATGCCCACGCGCCTGCGCTTCAAGCATCAGCGCCAGCGAGGTATCGCGGGCCACCACCATCGCATCGATGGGGTCCATTTGCACGGCGATGCGCATCAGCGGCATTTCCCCGAGAGGGCCCCAACTCTCTCCCCTTGAGGGGGTGCGAAGCGAAAAGCGATCGCACCGCGATCGCCGCGTAGCACGGTGTCGCGAAGCGACGGGTGAGGGAAACGCGCGCGCTCATGCGACACCGCAAACCCCTCATCCGGCCCTTCGGGCCACCTTCTCCCCTCATGGGGAGAAGGTTGGTGGCAGCGCTGATCCATCATCCCGCTTTCGCCTGCGCTTCGCTGACACGTACGCCGCGGAGATGTTCCGCAATCAGAAACGCCAGATCGATCGCCTGCGCGCCGTTCAAGCGCGGATCGCAATGCGTGTGATAGCGCGAGAAGAGGTCCTCCTCCCTCACCGCCGCCGCCCCGCCCAGGCACTCGGTCACCTGCTGGCCGGTCATTTCCACGTGCACGCCGCCGGGATAGGCGCCTTCGGCCGGTAATATGGCCATGAACGCGCGCACCTCGGCGAGGATGCGGTCGAAGGGCCGCGTTTTGAAGCCGCTTGCTGTTTCGAACGTGTTCCCGTGCATCGGATCGCACGACCACACCACGCTGCGGCCCTCGCGCAGAACCGGACGCAACAGCTTGGCCAGCCCCTGCTCCACCTTCTCACTGCCAAAGCGCGCGATGAGCGTGATACGGCCGGGCTCGTTGGCGGGATTCAAAATATCGATCAGGCGCAGCAATTCCTCGGGATCGAGGCTCGGCCCGCACTTGATCCCGATCGGATTCTTCACGCCGCGCGCGAATTCGACGTGCGCGCCGTCGGGCTGACGGGTGCGGTCGCCGATCCAGAGGAAGTGCGCACTGGTGTCGTAATAATCGCCGCTAGTGGAATCCACGCGCGTCATCGCTTCTTCATATCCCAACAGCAGCGCTTCGTGACTTGTGTAGACGTCGACCTGCTTCATTTGGGGCACGCTTTGGGGCGTGATGCCGCACGCCTCCATGAACTGGATGGATTCCGTGATGCGGTCGGCCAGTTCGCCATAGCGCTTGCCCTGCGCGCTGCCTTCGACGAAATCCAGCATCCAGCGATGCACGTTGTGGAGGTCGGCGTAGCCGCCATTGGCGAAAGCACGGATCAGATTCAGCGTCGCCGCGGACTGCGAGTACGCTTTGACCAGCCGCTCCGGATCGGGAATGCGGGCTTCGGGGGTAAATTCCATGCCGTTGATGTTGTCGCCGCGATAGGACGGCAGCGTCACGCCGTCCTTGGTCTCGGTCGCCGAGGAGCGCGGCTTGGCGAACTGGCCGGCGATGCGCCCAAGCTTCACCACCGGTTTCGAGCCGGCGAAAGTTAGCACCACGCTCATAGCCATTAAAGTTCGAAAAGTGTCGCGGATGTTGTCGGGGTGGAATTCCTTGAAGCTCTCGGCGCAATCGCCGCCCTGCAGCAGGAACGCCTTGCCGGCGGCGACCTCGGCCAAGCGCGCCTTGAGGTTGCGCGCTTCACCCGCGAATACGAGGGGAGGATAAGAGCGCAATTGAGCCTCGACCCGCGCCAAGGCCTCGGGGTCGGGATAATCGCCCGGGATGTGCTTGGCGGGCTTCGCACGCCATCCGCTGGGGGACCATTTTGTGTGCATCGCAGCAATCCTAACCGAATGGCGGCCAGGGGATAGTGGCGGAAACCCGCCACACGCTCGCGCCGACCGCCGCCGCCATAGCCCCCGCAGCAAGATAGAGGCCGCCAAAGCGCCAGCCCCCAGCGATTGCGCCGATCAGGCTTTTCGCCAAGGTATTAACCAGCACGGCGATTAGGATGGCGTGTGCGGCGGGCCCCGCCGCCAGCCCGCCACGCACCAAGCTCGCGACAGCCATGGCGACGGTATCGACATCCACAAAGCCCGCCGCCGCCGCAAAAGCCAGGAACCTGTCTCTTATACACA
>JBEBIU010000053.1:0-20231 GCA_040080225.1 Terricaulis sp. | reverse complement strand
GCTGAACTTGCGGATCGGCGACATCCTCAGCGGCGTAGCGCACATGACGCAGCCCCCGGCGCCTCGCCTGATCGAGCCCAAGCGTGGTTTGTTCTAACAAGGTGTCAGCAGCGCCAGCGCCGGCCATGACTATGGCTGAGCCGGCATGGACGTTTAGGTCTATCGCCTGACCGTCGATCTTCACCCTCGTGTCCAACTTGCTAAGCGCGTCCACGCACCTCCGGCGCGCCGCTTCCGTGCACGGAGCGGTGAGCACGACGCCAAGGACGGAAGTGGAGATGTGAAAAATTTGGGCTTGGCCGCAGCATTCCGCGATCTGCAACGACAGGCCTTGGACCAATCTGTTGGCTGCGTTATAGCCAATGGCGCCGCGCAAAACCGGAAAACGATCAATCCCAAAGGCCATTGCAGCGACAACAACGCCCTCTCCCGGCGCACGCGCATCCAGACGACGCTGCAATTCCTCCAGCATCGCCCTGCGATTGGGCAATTCTGTTTCTGGATCGTGCAGCGCCACGAACGACAGATGCGCTTCGCGCTGGCGCAGGATTTCCGTCGCACGGCGGGTGAGTTCACGATGCACGCTCGTGGCGGCACACACCGCCTGCGTCAGCAAAACAATGCCCAGGTTCGCGCTGATCGGCGCGGCGGCTTGCAATACCAGCGGAGCGAGCAGCGCCACCGACAGCACGGCGCCTTGCCGGATGAAGAGACTGCGCAGATTGAGCGGACCGGCGCGCGGCCACAACACAACAAGCGCCAGAAGCGCGAGAATCAGCATCAAGCCGCTACTCGGCTCAAGCAGAGCGCGGCCCTGCGCCAAACTTTCGTAGGCGAGCGAGTGAACATACACGCCCGACATGGAAGGTTGAATCGGCGTCGAGAACTCGTCACCGAGTTCAAGCGCGGTCGCGCCGATCAGAACGGTCTTGCCGCGCACGCGCTCCCCATCAAAGACGCCGCGATACGCGTCTTCGAAGCTGATCGTGTCGATCTCCCCGACACGAATGCCATAGTCGATCAAGAAGGGTGCGGTTTCGCCATAGGGCGCGCCGGCCAGCACGGCCGCCATGGCGGCGTGGTAATGGTCCACATGATTGTAGCCGCGTTGATAGCGCCGCACGCGCCCATCGCCGTCGAGGCCAACGTTGACGCTGCCGAGCACCGCGTTGCGAGAGAGAGACGCCAGTGGCGCGTTTTCCGCGCCCGCTCCTGGTTGAACGAAGGTGGGCAGCACGATCGACCCTGGGTCAGCCTCGATGGCGGCGCGTAACGCCGAATCGTCGGCGGCGTTCGATCGCGCGCCAAAATCGACATCGAAACCGATCAACGTCGCGCCCGCCTTGCGCAGGTTCTGGATCGCCGTCGCAAAGCGTTCGCGCGGCCATGGCCATTCATCGGCCGCTCGCAGGCTCGCAGCGTCGATCGCGACGACCACCAAAGTCCCGGATGGCGAGCGCTCGATCATCTGCGCACGCTGCGCCGCCAGCGTGTCGTCGAGCGGCTTCAGCGCTCCGCTCAGCTGCACGCCGACGAGCAGTAGGCATGCGCTCAGAAGCGTCGCCGACCGCCGCGCGATGCTGAGCGCCGACGCAAGCGCGTCGCCCACATTAGCGGCGATCGAGCGCACGTGCGCGCCCATCAGCCGCATGCGCGACCGCGACACGCTGGGAGAACAGGCGGGTCTCCAGGGTCGCTATTGCCGGAATTGCCGTTGCCAGCGTTGCCGTTGCCATTGCCATTGCCATTGCCGCCAGCATTGCCATTGCCATTGCCGCCAGCGTTGCCATTGCCATTGCCGCCAGCATTGCCATTGCCGTTGCCATTGCCGCCGGCCAGCGATGCGATCAGGTTGCGAACCGCCGCGACCGAACGGCCAAACAGACTCGAGCCGCCGCCATTGCTGTTGGATTCACTGTTGGCGCCATGACCATTGCCGTTAGGGGATGCTCCCAGCGCATTGCGCGCCGCCGCTGTCGCGCGCCCGTTCGTCTCCGGTCCGTCCACCAGGCCGGCTGAAGCCGCGGAATAGTCGAGCGCGGGCGTCGCCAGGCCTTGCGCGACGCTCTCCGTGTCGGATGGCGCGGTCATGGCGATTGCGCTTGGGGCGCCACGCGCAATTCGCGCCGTGATGCCAGCGGCGACGTCATTCACCGCGCCGCCGTCGTTGGCGCGCACTTCAACCAGCCCCTGCGAGACATGAACCAAGTCCTGCTCCACACCGGTGGAAACTGTAAAGGTGGTGCCTTTTACCACGGCGGCCAGCAGCGGCGTCTCCACCCGGAAATGCTGCGCGTCGCGGCGATCGACCTGAAACAGAAGCGAGCCCAAATCCTGCAGGATCCGCGTCATGCCGTCGTTTGAATCCGGCGCAATCGTCATGCGGCTATTGGGCGTCATGACGATGCGCTGGGCCCCGTTTTGCAAGGTGGCGCGGCTGTCGGCGCCCGTGGTGACCGCCGTTCCGGCGCGCAAGGTTTGATTTACCATAGCGTCCGCAAGGTCTTGCCCGGGCTGGCGCACGCGCACCACGCCCTCGCGCGCAATGACCCGCCAAGAGACTTGCTGGGCCGATGCAGGGCTTGCCGAGAACGCCAACCCGCCAAGCGCAAACGCACAAACCAGGGCCAAGAACTTCCGCATGGACATGAATCCTTCCGGTACTCTACGCAGAGAAAACAAACCTCATCACTATCAGACTAGCGCTAAGGGTTTGATAATTTGGCTGAGAACGCACTCTCGTTAAGGCGTTGTTTGCCTTGCCTGACGATAACCACGCCCAGGCAAGTCAGGTCGGCAGAACGCCTCCATGCGTTGGGATAGGTCAGCACACACACAGATCGCGCGCGCGTTTGCTCATGCGGGCGCATTTGGCGCTGCGTGCTTCGCCCTTTCTGGCCACGCCGCCGCGGCTGACACACTTGCGCTGCGTGGAACCAGCGAGGTCGAACACGAAACTCCCGTCACCTGCACCGAAGGCGCCGGCGCATGCTTTACGCTACTCGGCGTCGCCATCGACGGCGCCAACGCGTTCACTCAGGCAGACCTCTCTCGCCATTACCTGCCCTATTTGGCCCGCTCGGTCAGCCTGGACGACCTCGCACGCATCGCCGACGCAATTACCACCCGCTACCGCCACGCGGGCTACTTCCTCTCCCACGCCATCGTGCCGCCCCAGGATGGCGCGAGCGGCGTCGCGCGGATCGTCGTTCTCGAAGGGCGCATCGCCGAGGTCGTCATTGAAGGCGACGGCCGCGACCAAGCGCGCGCCTATGTGCGCGGGCTCGACTCCCAGCCGGTCGCCGATTTGCACGATCTCGATCGCCGGCTGGCTTTGGCAAACGATGTACCCGGGCTCAGCGTGCGCTCGCGCATCGAGCCCTATCCGAACGATCCCACCGGCCATCGCCTTGTCGTCACCACGCAGTTCGAGGCAATCGATGGCGTTGTTTCGATCGATAACCGCGGGAGCGAGGACGCCGGGCCGCTGCAAGCCTATGGCCGCGTGCGTACAAATTCGGTGTTGCTCGCGGGCGACCAGATATCTCTCGGCATGTTCACGACGCCCGATTCACCCGAGGACTTCACCCATATCGAGGGCGCCTATTCCATTTCGCTCGACAATGGCGCGCGCGTCACGGCCACACTTGCAGAATCCCGCGCTCGTGACGGACATGACATGGCTTCGCCTGACATCGGCGGCGACGTTCAAGCATTGTCGCTACGGTACGAGCACCCCCTGCAGCGCGGGCGTGCGGCCGGGCTTTGGCTCGGCGCTGCATTCGACCTGCACCACGCCGAGAACGATTGGGCGAGCGGGGGCGGTTATGCCGATGAGTTGCGGGTCGCGCGCGTGAGCTTGCGCGGCTTCCTTGATGAAGGCGGACGCGCCACCACGGTGTTCGCGCGCGCTTCGTTCGGCTTGGATTTTTTGGGCGCCTCGGGGCGCTCCCTGGCGCGCCGCTCGCGCTACGACGCAGACGGCGAGTTCGTCGCCCTAAACCTTCACGCATCCCATTATCGTGACCTGAGCCGTCATGTGGGCGTGTACGCCTCCATCGACGGCCAATGGGCGGATCGCCCGCTGCTGCTGTCGGAGGAATTCTCCGTCGGCAGCCAACCCTATGGCCGCGCCTACAATCCCGGAGAAATTTCCGGCGACCACGGCTTGGCCGGACTGGTTGAGCTGCGCGCGGGCTTTGATCCCGATCTGGGGCCAATCTCGTTCCTGCAAGGCTATCTGTTCTACGACACTGCTCAAGTCTGGAACTACAATACAGCGCCAGACGCCGACGAATTGTCCCTGTCGTCAGCGGGTGCTGGATTGCGCGTCAATATTGAGGATTGGCTGATCGCCCGCTGGGAATTTGCGCGACCGCTGACGCGCACTCCCTTCGAACAAGGCGACAAGGACTGGCGTCAGTTCTTCTCGCTCGCGGCGGCGTATTGAGGCGACGCGCGAAGCTCCGAGGAGCGCCGGCTTCCAGCCGGCATTTTCGCGTCGATTGTGTACGCCTGTAGCGGTTTGATGCAAATATGCCGGCTGGAAGCCGGCGCTCCTCGGAGATCATGCTTTAACGCAGAATCTTCTCCATTGCTTTGCCCTTGGCGAGCTCATCGATCAATTTGTCCAGATAACGAATTTCCCGCATCAGCGGCTCTTGGACGTTTTCAACGCGAACGCCGCAGACGACGCCCGTGATCAATGATCGCAACGGATTGAGATTCGGCGCGGCGGCGAAGAAGTCCTCGAAGTTCGCCTTCTCCTTGATCTGAGCGTTCAGCCCCGCTTGCGTGTACCCCGTGAGCCACCGGACGATCGCATCGACCTCCGCCTTCGTGCGCCCCTTCTTCTCCGCCTTGGCGATGTAGAGCGGATAGACGCTGGCGAAGCTGATGGAATAGATGCGGTGTTGGGGCATGGTCTATCCTCACCACCTAGCTCGCCGGGTAGATTGTCGTCAGCGGCGCGGTCAACGTCCATTCGGAGTCGGCTTCAATGCGAAAATCCCAATCGCGCTCCCACTTCTTCGACGCGATCTTCGCATGCAGCACCCCGTTCGCGATTTCCGGATCATGGACGCGAAACATGAGTTCTCGCTGCCCATTCCAGGTACTGCGCGCGAAATAGAGAACATTGGGCGCGCCAAACTCGGTCGACGCCACCGCAAGCGCATCCTCGATCTCATTGCCGATGAGATTGAGTGTCTCTTGCTCCTCGGGATCGGGCATGCCGCGCTCCGCCAGACCGACGACCGCGATGATAGTGCTCAAGTGCCATGGGAATATCTCGCGCGGCGCGAACCCGCGCATGGCATCATTGACCAAAAGCACTTCGGGCAAGCCACGGCGCTGAACGTTGAATAGCGTCCAGCGGTCATCGCTGGGTAAGTCAAGCGCGACTTTGTCGCCCGGCTGCACTCAACGCTCCACGCAAAGCGCGATCCCCATCCCCCCGCCGATGCACAGCGTGGCGAGGCCTTTGGATTTTCCGCGCCGCGCGAGTTCGTACAACAAAGTCGTCAGCACGCGCGCGCCGCTTGCCCCAATCGGATGCCCGATCGCGATGGCGCCGCCATTGACATTCACGATGGCTTCGTCCCAACCCATGTCCTTGTTCACCGCGCAGGCTTGGGCGGCGAAGGCTTCGTTGGCTTCGACCAGATCGAGATCGCTCACCTTCCAGCCGGCTTTCTCGAGTGCGGCCTTCGACGATGGGATCGGCCCCGCGCCCATCAATGCGGGATCGACGCCGCGCGAGGCCCACGACGCGATGCGCGCCAGCGGCGTCAGCCCGCGCTTCTTCGCTTCCTCGGCGCTCATCAGCACCAATGCCGCCGCACCGTCATTGATGCCCGACGCATTCGCCGCGGTAACCGTGCCGTCCTTCTTGAACGCGGGGCGCAGGCCCGCCGCACCTTCGAGCGTGGCGTCGTGCTTGATGTATTCGTCGTTCTCCACAACCGTATCGCCCTTGCGGCCCTTCACCGTGACCGCGCAAATCTCATCCTTGAACTTACCGGCCTTCTGCGCCGCGCTGGCTTTCTTCTGAGACGCGGTGGCGAATTCGTCCTGCTGCGCGCGCGTGATCTGCCATTTCTCGGCGACGTTCTCGGCGGTGACGCCCATGTGATATTGGTTGAACACGTCGGTCAGGCCATCGTTGATCATGGTGTCGGTGAACGTCACCGGCCCCATCTTGGTGCCGGCGCGCATGTGGGCGGCGTGGGCGCTGAGGCTCATATTCTCCTGCCCGCCGGCGACCACGATCTTCGCGTCGCCCGCCTTGATCTGCTGATAGCCGACCACGACCGCGCGTAGCCCCGAGCCGCACACCTGGTTCAAACCCCAAGCTGGGGCTTCGTCGGGCACGCCCGCGGCGCGCGCGGCTTGGCGGGCCGGGTTCATGCCCTGGCCAGCCGTCAGAACCTGGCCCAGAACCACTTCCGAGACCTCGCCCGCCTCGACTTTTGCGCGCTGCAGCGCGGCTGTGATCGCAATTCTTCCAAGCTCATGGGCCGGCGTTGCAGCAAAAGCTCCGTTGAAGGCGCCTACGGGTGTGCGGGCGGCGGAAACGATGACTATGTCGGTCATGGGCGGCTCCTTGAGGCGACGAAGGCCTTGGCGGCAAAGGGACTAAGGCCTGCCCTATCGCACAAGGGAGAGGCGAATTCCAAGCGCCTGCCGCCCCAATCGCAGGTCAAAAACGGCGCTTTGTCTTGCATTGCGGCGAGGGAGGGAGGATTCTCCCGCCGGCTCGCGCCTTCGCGGGCGCAAGAGCGGGTGCGGACAAGTGGCGGAAGCAAACGGTCAGGCGGCTGGGGAGGCGAGCGAGGCCGCGCCGGTGGTGATCAAGAAGTACGCCAACCGGCGTCTCTACAACACCAAAGCTTCGAGCTACGTGACGCTTGAACACCTCTCGGAAATGGTGCGCGAGGGCGTCGATTTCATCGTGCTCGACGCCAAGAGCGACGATGACATCACCCGCTCCGTGCTGGCCCAGATCATCTTCGAACAGGAGAGCCGTGGACAGAATTTGCTGCCGGTGGCGTTTCTGCGGCGGCTGATCCGCTTCTATGGCGACCAGATGCAAGGTTTCCTGCCGCCTTATCTCGACATGAGCATGGAGAGCTTCTCCAAGGCGCAGGACGCTATGCGGGAAAACATGTCGCGCACCTTCGGCGCACACACCCCGATGGCGGCGTTCGAGGATCTGACCCAGCGCAACATGGCGATGTTCCAGCAGGCGATGAAAGTGTGGACGCCGCTTACCGGCGCAATACCGGGGATGCCTGGCATGCCCGGCGCAAGCGCGCCCAAACCCGCCGAACCCGAGCCTAAGGATTCCGAAGTCGACGCCCTGCGCCAGCAAATGCAAGCGATGCAAAAGCAACTCGACGCCCTCGCGCACAAGGGTTGAACGGGGACGCCCGCCGGTCGCGCGCTGCCGAAACCGGACATATCGTGTGCCGGGAGGGGGTTTGGCTTGAAATCTGGCCAAAATCTGGCTAGATATTTCGAATGCGCGAAGTTGCCCTGTTTGACGCCAAGAATGCGCTGTCGGCCTTGATCCAAGAGGTGGTGGACACCGGCGTGGAAATCGTCATCACGCGCCACGGCAGACCCGCCGCGAAGCTGTCCCCAGTCGCCGCGTCGCTTTCGGACGCCGAGCGTGCCGCCATCATGTGTCAAGTCATCGCCAATCGCGACGCGCGCGCGCGCGCCAATCCCGCCGAGGCCGTCCGCACCAGCTGGGAGGAACTGAAGGGCTGGATGGATGAGGAAAAGTGACATCGGTCGTTATCGATGCCTCCGCCGCCATCGCCATGATCGCCGCGACGCAAGCAACCGACGCCATCAGCGCGTTCGCCGCCGCACCGCCGGGCCCGCTGCTGGCCCCAACTCATTTCAACCTTGAAGTGCGCCATGCAATGGTGCGCTTGGAGCGTCGCGGCTTACTGGCGGTTGGCCGCGCCGACGCCGATCTTGCCTTGCTGGAAAGCCTGATCGCTTTTGCCCCGCCGCCCGATCGCGCCACGTTTGCAGAGGCGCTGAACCTGGCCCGCGCCGAGGCGCTGAGCGTGTATGATGCCGTGTGTCTCGATCTGGCGCTGCGCTCCGCTGCCGCGCTCGCCAGCAGAGACGGCGCGCTGCTCGCCGCCGCGCAGCGGCGGGGGCTCGTGGTGCACGATTTGAGGTGAAATCCGCGGCGGGCGCGGAGCGCGGGCGCAGGGGCTGAGTGTTACCTTGTTAGTTAGGGATCGAGCGGAAAAGCATCCTCATGCTCGAGGCCTCGGATAAAGGCCTCAAAACTTGGCGCGACGAACGTGATCTTGTAATCGAACTCCTGATCGATATGGACAATTTGTGGCTCGCCGCGCGGGCCGCAGGCGCGATAGTCGAGGCAGATCATGTCATGCCCGGCTGAGGGACAATCGGCGAAATAGACGCCAATCGGGGGATAGCCCCATTCGTCGATCTTGAATTGGCTCCCCATGCCGCTTCCGAGCGAGCATCGCTTCCGATCGCCAATCGAATAAATGCCGGTGACCGCGGCATGGTCGAGGGCCCAGGAAGTGCGCTCCCGGGTGCGATGACAAGTGTTGTGCGGCAAGCCGCCGTTGTGCACGCGCGCCAATTCGACATAGGCTGGCGGCAGCTTGTAACCGAGCTGCGCTTCCAGGCGCGCGATCGTGAGGTCGTCGGGCGCGACATCGGTGTATTCCTTGCGTGCGTATTCCGACTGCTTCCAGAAATCCGAGACGTCGAAGTCGCCGAACACGATCGCCATGGCTAACCCCAAACCCCAGGCCTCCGCCCCACCCACGGCAGTTCCTTCTCCAATTGCCCCGCCAGGCGGAACAGCGTCGCCTCGTCGGCGTATTTCGCGGTGAACATCATGGCGATTGGCAAGCCGCCGGCGCTTTGCCAGAGCGGCAGCGACAGCGACGGTTGGCCGGTGAAATTGAACGGCGGGGTGAAGCCGAACGTGGCCGATTGGCGGCGGTCGAACTCCTTCAGGTCCGCCATCAGCGTATCGAGATAATCGACGCGCGGGGCCGGCGTGCACATCACCGGCGTCAGATGCACATCCCAGCCTTCGAAGCGCGCGAGGATTTGCCGGTTCATCAGCCTGAGTTGCTGCCAGCCCCACAGCGCATCGGCGCCGCTGATCTTCTTGCCTGCCTCGTAGGCGCGCCGGGCCAGGCCTTCGATATCGTCCGCCGGTTCGCGGCCCTTGATCTCGACCCAGCGTTTGATGCCCGCAGCAAGGTTCGCGGCGGAGACCAGTCCCTGAGCGCGGTAGAGAGCGCGATAGTCGATGCCGAGCCCTTCCTCGTACACTTCGTGACCGAGCGCGGTCAGCGTTTCCGCAGTGCGTTCAAGGCAAGCGCGCACTTCCGGATCGATCGGGTTGCCGGTCGGCGTTTCGCTCGACCAAGCGATGCGCAACTTGCCGGGCCAGCGGGCGACTTCTTCGAGATAAGGCCGTTCTTTTTGCGGATAAGCAAACGGGCTGGCCGGCTCGGGATAGCCGGTCGCGTCCAGCATTGCGGCGCTGTCGCGCACGCTGCGCGTGACCACATGATCGACCGAGAAACCGATGGCGCGGTCGGTGTCGTGCTGGCCGTTGGGATTGCGGTCGCGCGTGGTTTTCAAACCCACCAGGCCGCAGCAAGCCGCGGGAATACGGATCGAGCCCAGCCCATCGCTCGCATGCGCCAGCGGAACCATGCCTGACGCAACGGCGGCCGCGGCCCCGCCGGACGAACCGCCAGAAATGTGATCGGTGTTCCACGGATTGCGGCATGGTCCCAAGCGCGCAGAATTGGTGACGCCGGGAATGCCGAACTCAGGCGTGTTGGTTTTGCCGACCAGGACGATTCCGGCTTGGCGATAACGCTCGGTCAGTGTCGAATCCTCGGCGTCCGCGTCGATGCAAGCGAAGCGGCTGCCTGAAGTGCGGGGCCAGCCCTTAACCCTGACCCCCAGATCCTTGATCAAGAACGGCACGCCCTTGAACGGCCCGTCTGGCAAATCGCTGGCAGCACTGCTTCGCGCCTCGTCATAGGCCTTGTAGACTACCGCGTTCAGCCTGGGATTATGGCGTTCGATCCGCTCGATCGCCGCTTCCAGTAATTCGCCCGGCGACGCCTCGCGCTTGCGAACCAGTTCTGCGAGTCCAAGGCCGTCATAGTCCGCATATTCGCGCATGAGGTCTCCTGAGCCCATGTAGTCGCCCCCAGCGGAGACGCGCAAGCCAGTTAGCGCCGCTTGCTCCGCGCGCCCGCTTTGGCGACAATGCGTCTTCAGGGGACCAGGAATTCATGAACCGCCGCACATTCCTGACGACAAGCACAGCTTGCTGCGCGCTCAGCGCTTCCGCGTCTGTGGCGCAAGCGCAGCCGGGGCCGCGATTTGCGGAGGCCGCCGCCTATAGCGCCGACCGCGGCGGGGTCGGCTTTGTGGTCTCCCGACACGGGTTGGTGCTGGCCGAGGATTATCCCAATGGCGGTGGCGTTCATACGCGCTGGCCGATCGGCGCGGGAACGCGCATCTTCGCGCCGTTGCTAGCCGCCACGCTTGCGAGCCAAAATCTGCTCAGCCTCGACGATCCCGCTGCGTCGGTGTTGTGGGAATGGACCTCGCATCCGGTGAAGGCCACGATCTCCATTCGCGCGTTGCTCAATGGCACGAGCGGCCTCGCCTTCCCGGTGGACGCCCCGCAAAATCTGGATGCAGCGCTCGCGCTTGAGCCAGCCGAAGCGCCTGGCTTGCGCTTCGCCGACGACGCCGCCTCCTACATCCTGCTCGCGGAAATCGCCCATCGCCGGCTGCAATTAGCGGGCAAAGACCCCGACCCTGCGCGCTACCTGACCACGCAGGTGTTGGGCGAAATCGGATGCGTGCCAATCGCGTGGACGCGCTGGCCGAGCGGGGCGCCGAGGTTGGACGACGGAGTGGCCGTCAGCACACGCGCCTGGACGTGCGCGGGCGAGCTAATGCGGCGCGAAGGCGTTTGGCGCGGTCAGCAATTGGCCGACGACCAAGTCCTGCGCGAAGCTCAGCGCGGCTCGTTCGCGGAATCTCGCGCTGGTTTTGGCTTGTGGCTGGCCGCGCCGGCAAACTCTCGCGCACGAGCACCGCTCGATAGCGACCTCTGGCGCGCCGCCTCGCCCGCGCCCATCGATCTCGCGATGGCCGCCGGCGCCAATGGAGCGAGGCTCTATTTTTCAGGAACTGAAGGCTTGGTGGTAGCGCGCCAAGGAGGTTCCGCATCCGTTTGGTCGGACGCGGAATTCCTTTCGCTGATCTGGCGCGGATTGGGCCAGCCTTAGGCGCGCGGACGCAACAACAGGCCGCCAATCAGACCAAGCACGCCACCGCCGGCCGCGCCGGTGATCAAAGAAGACAGGTGCTTAGCATTGTCCGCTAGGCCGAGGCCGCCCAACTTGTCGGCCCCCCACATCTTGGCGATGTCGGCAACCGCAGCAAAGTTGGCGCCTTCGGGCGACGCCGCAAACGCAAGCCCCGCGCCACCGATAGCGCCGATCAAGCTACGGCCGACGACTCCGCCGCCGCCGCGCGTCAGCACGCCCAAGATGTTGCCGCCGATAGCGCCGCCAACGGCCGAGACCAGATACGGTAGGATCATATCCATAAGTGCTTCCCTCCCTCACAAACCCGCCGCCTCGAACGGCATGCGTCCCTGCGGCGGGGTGAGCATAGGCTGGCCCCCGGAATTACGCAAAGCGATGATTGCGCGACTGTAATGCGAATGTCAGTACTCACTTTCTCCCGCGGCGCGAAGGCCACGCTCAAGGGCTGATTACACGTTACTCACAGCATCGCCTGCCTCAGGGTCGTGCCCGCGCCGCCAGAGTGTGCTTAAGGTTTTCCTAATGCCCTCCCTGATCACTCCCCCATGATCGATATTTGCATCGTCTGCACCTATGACGCCGTGAAGTTCGCCGAGGCGCTCGTGCGCCTGCTCGAGGCGGAGCAGCACAATGTACGCCTATGGTATGGGCGCCAGTCGCTCCGGGCGATGGATGAAGCGAAGGCGGCGCGCGCAGCAGTGCTGCTTGTGTGGTCCTGCGACGCCCCGAGCCAGCACTATATGCTTGAATGGGCGAACGGCGTCTCCCCAGACCGCTTGGTTGAGCTTGCCCGGGCCCCTGGCGCGCCGCAACTTGATCGGCTCGCGCCGGTCATCGATTTCAGCCAATGGCGCGGCGAGCGCGGCGGACGCGCTTGGAACACTCTGAACGATCGTTTGCGCACAATTACGCGGGCGCTCGACCCTCCCAAAGCGCCGCCAAAGCAAGCGATATTTGCGATGGGCCTTGCCAGCGTCGCGGCTGTGGGCGGCGCGTTCGTGGTGCGCGTGAACGAACCCCAAAGCATAGCGGCGCCCGCCCAAGTCGCTCTGGCCGAAGATCTCGGCATCGGCGGCTCTGTCGAAGCGGTCGAACCAGCCTCCGCCGAAGAACTGGAATGGATCGAGCCTGTTCGCGCGCTGCACTACGATCCGATTGACATAGACGCAGTTCAGCTGGTTGACCGATCGGTCCCAGTGCTTCCCGATCTCCGCGACCCGACTCTGCTGGAACGCTTAGCCGATCTTAATCCGCTTCGCGCGCGCTGAGCCTCACCCCGCGCGGCGGCTGCGTAGCCAGTGCAGGATCGCCCAGGCATGGGCTTCGTGGCGCACTTTGAGAATGGCTTCGTTGGGCGCCATCCATACCAGCACGTGGTCGGGCTCCGACGGCTCGCCGTCGTCGGCCGAAAGCTCGGCTTCATAAAAGGTGGCGAGCGCATTTCTGGGCTCGCCCTTGTTGATCCAATACTGGCCAGCCCTGCCAAGCACGCGCGTCGGCCACACGGTGAGGCCGGTTTCTTCGTCGAATTCCCGCATCAAGGCGGCGGCTTCGTCCTCATCCGCTTCAACACCCCCGCCCGGCAGGTCGTATTCGAATGTCCCGCGTTTGCCGATCTGGACGATGGCGATCGCCGCCTCGCCCTTGCTGCAGACGCCGTAAGCGCATGTGCGCTCCACATAGGTGAGGCCGGATTGGGTCTGGCCGAACTGGAGCGCGAAACGTGTCATAGGCAACGCGCTATAAACTGGAACCGCGCAAATGGCGACCTCCCGGATTGAACCGAACACGCGAGCAGCTTATGGCCGATCGCAATGAGCTTCGATCCGATAAACCCGGTGGCGCTGATCGCCAGCGCCGCCACCGGCGTGGGCGCTGCGTGCGCGCGAGAATTGGCCCAGCGCGCTGATGGCGGCCTGATCCTGGCCGATCCCGACGAAGCCGCACTTGAAGCCTGCGCCGATTCCCTCGATCGCGCCCCGGAGCGAGTCTCGACGCTGGCGTTCAACCCGGCCGATCCCACCCGCTGGACCGACGCAGCCGACTTTATCGCCGCCCATTATGGCCGCCTCGACTGGGCGCTGATCGACGCTGGCGCCGCCTTCCCGCGACATGAAGGCTATCTCGAGTACACGCAGCGCGGGCTCGAAGCCATCATGCCGCTGATCGGCGACAACCGCGACGGCGGCGCTATTGTCTTGATGACGTCCGCTGCAGTGCTGTCGGAGGAATTGCGCGCCGGCGCTGAGGGCGGGCTGATGGACCTGCTTCGCGAAACAGCGCGCCGGGGCGACCGCCGGCAAGTACGCGTGGGCGCGCTAGCGTTTGGCAATCCGCAGGCGGAGATGTGGACCGAGACGCCTTTGTTCGACGATATGATCCGGGAACATGGCGGGATCGCCAATGCGTTCTCGCAGATCGCACAAACCGCACCGCCCATTGTTCGCCATCCCGGCGCCAGCCTCGCAAGCCTCATTCCGATGATGATCTCGGAGGCTTCAGGCGGCGGCGTGCTTGTCGTCGATGGCGGACACACGCTCTAAGCAGTTCAGACCAGGAAGAGTCGCAACATTTCCGCCGGCACGCGCTTCAGCCGGCGCGTCGCCACATCCAGCAGGCACCAATCGGACTTGATTTCGACAGCAGGCTTCCTCGCGCCCGGTTTCGCGATCGCGACAAAACGCGGCCAAACCGCGCCATGCGGCGCTTCGGCGACCCAGGTTCGCCCTTCGGCGACATCGCCGAGCAGCAATGGCGCGTGATAGTCCACCTCGTGGCGGACCACCACCCACACATAGCGTTCAACCATCTCCGCGGGCGCGCGGGCGCGCCAGTGTGCGGTCGCCAAAGACTGCGCCCAGCGCAGATAAACGATGTTGTTGACGTGGCCCAGCTCGTCGATGTCGGCAGCTTCGATCACGAAGGCATGAGTGAATATTTCCGACCGCATGCCGTTACTTAGCGCGCCCTTACTTCGCGAACAAACGCTTCACCGCTCTTCCGCGGCAAATTTCTCCAGCGCGGCGAGCGCCTCGCCAAGCTCGGCGCGCAAATGCGCAAGCGCCGCCGCGTTCGCAAAATTGGACGCGCTCTCCGCCGTTTCGCACGCCAGCGCCAAAGTCGCCAAGCCGATGCCCCGAGCCGAGCCCTTCGCCATGTGCGCCGCCGCACGCCATTCGGTGCTTGGGTTTGAGAACTCAATATCCCAACCCGAGGCCTGGGAGCGAAACAGCGCGATGATCTCAAGTTGGAGCGCGCGGTCGCCGCCCGTCATATGGGCAAAATGCGTGCGATCGAGTACGCCAATCATGGCGCCGACCCGAGCCAATCGCCATGAAATATCCCGACCAACACGGCGAGCGCGACGCCCACAGCCAAACGCCAACCTAACTCCGAAACATCGAAGGAATTGCGACCCTGCACAATCGCGGCGAACGGCACATTCGAGGTGGCCGCTTCAAACCTCACCCAGGCTTCCAGATTGCGCGCGCGCCCTTTGCGGTCGATCGAACGAGCGCCAAACAAAGCCATGACGCCAAGCGCGCCAAACAACATCAACGCGAAACGCTCGCCGTTGACGAGGAGGTGGCCGACGCTCCAGAGGCTCACACCCCAAAGGAACGGGTGACGTGTCACCCGCAGCAGCCCCTTTGCTGGCGCATCCTGCTTCAGTGTCGATTCAAACCCCGCATAGGTGGGACCGGGCGTCAGCGCACCGGCGACCGCCAGCGCAACGCCAAGGAATGCGATCCCCTCCCCAATCCACCGCACAGCGTCGATCGGCGCCCACAAACTCTCGTTCAAAGGATTGAACAGGTCGCGACGCATCGCCGCATAAGACTGTATCAGCCAGACCAGCAGCCCGAGCGAGGCGACAGAAAATACGCTGCGATAAGCGCCCTCGCCGATGCGAGAAACGATCCGCCCGCGCAGTCCGGTGGCGGATACACCCACATGTAGCGCCACAAACGCCGTCAGAGCCGCAGTAAAACTGTCCATTAGCCGCCGCCGGAGATTGAGTTAGATCGATCCTATTCAACTATGCTGAGTTTGCGCGCAAATTTTTCCGCGTACATGGCCTCGTCCGCGCGCGCGATTGCGGTTTCGGGGTCCTCCGTGATCGCGACCGGATGCACGCCGATGGAAATACCCACGCGATGGGAAATTCCGGCGTGGACCATCGCAGCCGCGCCAATGCGTTCGCCCAGGGAACGCGCCTTGGCGCGCGCTTCCTCTGCGCCAACCCGGTTCAAGATAATGCCGAATTCGTCGCCGCCCAGACGCCCGACAACATCGCTTTCGCGCACGCTGTCCACCAATAGCCGCGCGATCTGCTTCAACACCGCGTCGCCGGCGGCATGCCCATAACCGTCATTGACCGCCTTGAAGCCATCGAGATCGATAAAGAGCACCGCAGCCTGAGCCTTGTAGCGCTCGACCTCTGACATCGTGCGATGCAATTCGCGCATGAACCCGCGTCGGTTCAAAGTGGGGGTAAGAGTGTCGCGATCAGCCAGACCATCGGCTGCTTCGAGCCGCTGAGTCAGCGCGTCGCGCTCGGCTGCCAAACGCTCAAGCGTCCGCAAGCCAGCTGTGGAAACATCGCTCAGAGTCAACCCAAGCTCGCGCAAAAGCCGGTTGGTTTCGGCGCCGGATTTTTTGAAGCCCAGCAGCATGACGTTGAGTCATGGGGCCCAAGGGTAAAGGCGGGATTAATTCCTGCGCCTTCTATCGCGGTAGGCCACTTCGCCGTGCTCGAAAGGCGCGCTCAGCGGCACACGTCGCTATTCTCGCGGCCGCGAAGTATCGGCGCGATTTCGATGTCGCGAACATCGATGCGGCGGACGCTGGCGGGTATGGCGGCGCACACTTCGCGGCGCAGAGCGGCGATGTCCGGTCGGCGGCGGGTCCAGCGGACGTCCCACAACCGCACTGCGCCCTCATCGCCCCAGGTAAGAACCCGGTTTTCATCGCGCGAGAACACCGCTCCGTATACGAACTCGTTTAGCCCCCGCAAGCGCATGGCCGGGCCCACCTCCACGCCAGTGTTCGCATTCCAGATACGCGCGAACCCGTCGCTGCCCCAGGTGAGGATACGGCTTTCGTCAGCGGCGGAGTAGCGTGCCCCGGCGATCGAATCGTGCGGTATTGCAGCCGCGACTTCCGCGCCGGTGCGGGCATCCCATTGCTTCGCTTCGTCCCCAGTCCAGCTGAGGATCAGGCCGCTATCGGCCGAAAACAAAGCGCCCTGCACGGGATTGTCGTGCTCCAGCGCTTCACCGATCTGCACGCCCGTCGTCGCATTCCACCAGCGCAGCGTTCGGTCATCGCCCCAAGTCAGCACACGCTCGCCATCGGCGGCGAACAGCGCCCCGTTGACGGCGCCATCCTCTTCGTGGCGCATAGGAACTCCGATCAGGCGGCCGGTGGCGGCGTCCCACAAGCGCGCGCTGTTGTCCTCGCTCCAGGTCAAGACGCGGCTTCCGTCAGCTTCGAACATCGCACCCAGGATTGCCCCCTCGTGCCGCATTTCGGCCCCCACGCGCGCTCCGTTGGCCGCGTTCCATATCCGGCCAGTTCCACCTGCGCTCCAGGTGACCACCCGGCTTTCCTGCGGCGAGAGCAGCGCGCCGATAATTTCCTCATGCAGCATGGGCGATCCGATCCGCGTGCGCGTGGCAGCGTTCCATAATTGCGCCCTGCCGTCAGCGCTCCAGGTGAGCACGCGGCGCCCGTCGGCGGTCAAGGAAGCGCCCGTGACTCCAGCCTCGTGCTGCAAAACTGCGCCGGCCGGCTCGCCGGTCTGGGCGTTCCAGAACCTGGCGGCGCCATCGGAACCCCAGGAGAGGATCTGGTCGCGAGCGACCAGCGCGCCCGACATCTGAGTGTCGTCCCCATGCCGCATCAGAGCGATCTGGGCGCCGGTTTCGGCGTTCGAGAGCCGCGCCCCATACGCACTCCAACTCAGGATGCGGGTATCGTTGGCGAGAAAAAATGCGCCGCCGACCTGTGCATTGTCCTCATGCTGGATGGTTGCGCCGATTTGCGCGCTGATTTCGGTGCTCCATAAACGCGCGACGCCGTCTTCACTCCAGGTCACGACGCGCTGCTTGTCCTCGGTGAGCGCCACGCCGGCAAGCGCCACCCCATGCTGCAGCGTCGGCCCGATCTGCACGCCGGATTCGGCGTCCCACACGCGCATTTCACCTGCTTGCGACCAGGTCAGGATGCGGCTGTCTTCCGCCAGCAAAAGCGGGCGGACAAGCCCCTCGTGTTCGATGGGACCAAGCAGCACCTGTCCAGTCTCCACGTCCACCAAGCGCAAGCGCCCGTTCCCGGACAGGAGGAGCCGGTTGTTGTCAGCGTAGAACGTGGCGCTAACGACGTCGCCAATGTCTTTCAGATCGACACCGACCTGCTCGCCAGTATTGGTATCCAGAACGCGCCATTGCTCGCTCCGAACCAGAATGCGGCGCCGGTCCTCCGACAAGAACGTGCTATAGGAACGAATCTCGAGGATTTTGACCGGCCTGCCGGTCGCGGCGTCCCATATGCCCGCGCCGCCAAACCAGCGCAGCAGAAACCGCGACCCGTCTTCCTGAAAAAGGGCGCGGGGAAGGCGAGTCGCGACCTGGCGTGCAACCTGCGCATCGGGGAACGTCAGATCAGTGAGCGCGCCAGTGGCGAGGTTGACAACGCCGATGCGTTCGCGTGTCGAGACCACGGCCGCGCCGCCTTCGGGAGAGACGCCAATGCTCACGCCAGCGCCTTCCGCCGAACGCACCAATGCGCCGTTCGCCCCGTCCCAAACCCGCAACGTGTTGTCCGACGCCGATGTCAGGACGCGGCCGCCAGCAACAAAAGTCGCGCCCGTGTAGGTTCCATCGAGCGCCGCCACCGACGCGGCGGTGACCGCATCCCACAGGCGCACGCTATTGTCCTCGCCGCGCGTGAGAATGCGGGATTGGTCCTCGGAGAGGGATATCCTCAACACGCCTTCTCCGTGCCGCAAGTCCTTGGGCGCCGCGCCAGCGGCGCTCCATAACCGAGCCAAGCCCTTCTCATCCCAGGTCAACACGCGCCCGTCCTCGAAGAAACGGGCGCCGGCAATCTTTGCTTCGCCCGGGTGGCGCAGAACCGCGATCGCTGCGCCGTCCGCGTCCCAGAACCGCGCCGTTCCATCCTCGCTTCTGGTGAGGATGTGGCCGTCCTTGGACACCACGGTGTTCACGATCGCCTCCTCGTGCCCACGCATTTCAGCCAGCGGGTGCACGCCGGAAGCGTTTGCGGCAAGGGCGTCCAACGCTTCGTCCGCGACCGGAGAGAAAATCGATCCGCCCTTCGCCGCCAACAGTGAAAAACGCAAGCCGCGCGCGGTGTCGCCGCTTTCGTACTGGTTATATCCGAGACCCGCGAGCACCAGCGAGGTCTGCACGTTGAGATCGCGCCGGGAATTGATCACCAGCGCCGCGCCGATCAAAGTCACCGCCAGTGCGGCGCCGGTCGCGTACCAGGCGATCAGCTGCACGCGGGCCTGCTTCTTCAAGCGTTCGCGCTCGTCCTTGAGCGCGGCGTTTTCAGCGGTCTCGCTGTCATTGATGAAAGCGCGGTGCAGGTCGGTCGGCTCCGGCGCCGGCGCCTTCCATGCCGCGAGCCACGCGCGCGCGGCGTCGAGTTCGCCTCCGCGCAACAACAATACTGCATTCTTGTCGCGCGCCTGCCAACGCCTGGCCATTTCGCCAAGCCGGGTGTGCTCGCGGATCCAATTGAAATCCACGCGCAGCGCCTTGGCCAATTCTCCAAGCTTGGCCGAATACGAATTGCCCTCGGTAAAGAAGATGTAGTTGAGCCGTTTCAAACCGTGCGGGGTCTGTTCCTCGGGCACATCGACCAACACCACCGGGATAACGCGCTTGGAGAGCTGCTCGGCCCTGCGCACCTCCCAACCGCAGCGCTCCGAGCCCACCGCAGCCGGCGAGATGACGAACACCACTGTGTCGGCGGACTCGATGAGGCCGCCGAGGCGCGCCTCCCAATCCACGCCGGCTTCGATATCGTGGCGGTCGAGGAAGGCTTCGAAGCCCGCCACCTCCAGGCCGCACAGCAATTCCTCGGCGAACGCGCTGGCGTCGCGCCGTGCGTATGAGATGAATACCCGAAGGGCGTCCCCAGCCATCGTCCGTCCCCCACCTAGAGCCGGTCTAGCCAAGCCTTAGGCCGTTTGATCGCGGTATGAAAGACGCCTCGCGCGAAAGGCGCTTTACGCCTCTGGACGCCCGGCGCGGCTTCCATTACTGGGCCGTTTTTTAGGAGCAGCCGGAAATGGCGCACGCCCCTGCCCCAGACGGCCCGGTGCTCGTGGGTCTCATCATGGGTTCGCAATCGGATTGGGACACGATGTCGGCGGCGGCGGAGGCGCTCGACGCGCTTGGCGTGGCCTACGAGGCCAAAGTGGTCTCGGCGCATCGAACCCCGGAGCGCCTCTACCAATACGCGACCAGCGCCAAGGCGCGCGGCCTCAAAGTAATCATAGCCGGCGCCGGGGGCGCGGCTCATCTGCCGGGGATGACCGCGGCGCTGACGCCGCTCCCGGTGCTGGGCGTGCCGGTCAAGAGCAAGGAACTGAAGGGCGTCGATAGCCTGCTCTCCATCGTGCAGATGCCTAAGGGCGTGCCGGTCGGAACTCTGGCCATCGGCGAAGCAGGCGCCGCCAATGCCGGCTTGCTGGCGGCGGCCATTCTCGCGCTTAGCGACGCCGCACTGGCTGAGCGCCTCGACGCCTATCGCGCCGCGCAAACGCAGGCGGTTGGCGAAGCGCCAAAATAATGCCCGACACCAACACCACCCACC
>JBEBIU010000156.1:0-4767 GCA_040080225.1 Terricaulis sp. | reverse complement strand
GGGGGCAGGGGGTGAGGGGCGCGCCAACACATCCGGCGCCTGCTTGTCGGCCCGCCCCTCATCCGGCCGCTGCGCGGCCACCTTCTCCGCAAGGGAGAAGGTTGGCGCCAGCGTTCGCGCCCTTTAATCAGAGTCGCCCCGCAAAGCCCAAGCGTTCGATCAGCCGCCGGCGCGCTTCCGGCATGCCTTCGCCCTTGTGATCGAACAGGCGCCGCTCCAGGAAATAGCCCGCCAGCGCGAACGCGTCGGCGATGTCGCCCTCCTTTAGTTCTGCCTCCGCATCGACCAGAAACGGCGGCAAGCGCAGCAACACATCAGCATGCGGCGCGCCTGCCTCGGCGGTCGCAGCGCGTCCCGTGCGCGGGCTGACCCAAGCCAGTCCCTCCGTCTCCCCCGTCACCGCGCAGCGCGAAAGATCGAGCCCGTAGCCGAGCGCCGCCAGCAGCCCAAGCTCAAACCGCGCATAGAGCGCGGGCCAGATTTCGCGATGCGGCATGGCTTCGATCAGCACCATCAACGCGTCATAGAGTTGCGGATAGGCATGGCGTTCGGGCGCGACGCCGCCGATCAGCGACACCGCCGAGGACAGCCCCGCCAGCGCTGTTGCATCGTCTAGGAGCCGTGTCGCGTGCGGCTCGATCAGTTCCAGCGGATGGAAAAATCCCAGTTGATCCGCAAGCCGCGCCTTCCAGGTCGCGTGTACAAGATTGCCCGCTTGCAGCGAAGGCGCCGCGCGCCTGCCGCCGTGCACGACGCCGCCAAAGCGCCCATGCTCACGCGAAAACACTTCGGCCACGAGCTTGCCCTCGCCAAAATGGCGCGCACCCAGCACGATGGCGTGATCAGTCCAGTGCATCAGTCACCCGACGCGCTCGACCAGCGCACCCGCGTCTGGGCAGTCTGTAAGAAGGTTATCTTGTGAACCGCGAGCCTCCCACAGAAACCGCACCTCCTGCTCATGAGCAAATCTCGGCTGCTTCACGAACGCGCTCGGCGCGAGGTCCGCCTCACGCACGTCGAACTCACGCTCCTTATAGTCAACTGGGCCAACGTGGAATTTGCGGATTTCGTCTCTGTGACGAGACGCTATTGCCCGGGTAAATTCAACAATGTTGCTTATGCGAATGATCGCATTTCGCCCTTCTGACCCCAGCGCTTCAGGCCGGTTCAACGAGGTGCACAACACAAAGTACTTGTCCTCGATCACGGTTGTTTTCGCTGCGTTTATTGTGCCGTTGGTGCAGTTAGCTGCATATATCCCAACCTTCAGAAGCAGCGGATCGGGCTCCCAAGAAGGAGAATCATGCCCCGTAACGTTCAATTTCGCTCGCACAGCCCCATCAAGGTCGTCTCCGCGGTCCGATAGACCTTCAAGCCCGCGATAATAGGACAACCTCCTCAGAAGGAATTTCCCCGCGCACGCCGCCTCGACGAAATCCTCGGGCAAAAATCGATACACATATTTTGGCGCCGGAATGATTTTCTCGAAATGCATCTTGAGACGTGGTGACGCCGAAGCTCGAACGCAAGCACGGTTGAGATGTTGGCGGAAGCCGACGCGGACGCCGCAGTCTACGCATCCCAATCCAGCCCCAAGCGCGCATACAGCGCGCGTTCTTCGGTCCAGTTTTCACGCAGCTTCACGTGCAGGAACAGATGCACGCGGCGGCCGAAGGCGGCTTCCATTTCCTTGCGCGCGAGTTCGCCGATGGTCTTGATGCTATGCCCACCCGCGCCGATGGCGATTTTGCGCTGGCTTTCGCGGGCGACGAAGATGGTCTGGTCGATCTTCACCGAGCCATCCTTGCGCTCTTCCCAGGCTTCAGTCTCGACGATCAATTCATACGGCAATTCATCGTGCAGGCGCAGGAACGCTTTCTCGCGCGTGATCTCGGCGGCGAGCACGCGCGCGGGCGCGTCCATGATCTGATCTTCGGGGAAGAGCCAGGGGCCCTCTGGCGCGCGCTCAGCCAGCGTGCGCGCGAGATCGTCAACGCCATCGCCCTTCCTGGCCGAGATCATGAATACGTCGGTGTAGCGGCCCTGCTCGACCAAAGCGCTGGTGATCGTCAACAGCGCCGGACGCGCGACGGCGTCCACCTTATTCAGCACCAAGATCGAAGCGATTTCGCGTTGGTCCAACGCCCTAGTGATGCTTTCGGAATCCTCAACGGAGTGGTGTTCCGCCCCCGTCGCCTTGTTGGCATGCGCCGCCGCATCCACCACGTGCACGATCGCATCCACGCCCTCGATCGCGCTCCAAGCAGCAGCGACCATAGCGCGATCGAGTCGCCGCTTCGGCGCGAACACGCCCGGCGTGTCGATCAGCACCAGCTGCACTTTATCGCGCATAGCTATGCCGCGCACGAGATTTCGTGTGGTCTGCACCTTTTGCGTCACCGCCGCCACTTTGGCGCCCACCAGCGCATTGACGAGTGTGGATTTGCCCGCGTTAGGCGCGCCCAGCACGGCCACAACGGCGCAGCGTTGCTCAGACATCGACGCCTCGCGCCATCAAGAACGCCGTCGCCGCCGCACGCTGCGCATCGCGCTTGGAGCCACCCTCGCCGCGCGCGGGGGGAAAGCCCTCAACCTGCGCCTCGATGATGAACACCGGCGCATGTTCCGGCCCGCTCTGCTCGACCAACGCATAAGCGAGTCCGCGCCGCTTCGACGCCGTCCATTCCTGCAGCACCGTCTTGGCGTCGCGCGGGGTGGCATCGGCTTGCGCGAATTCTTCGGCCCAGAAATGCGAAACAAAGGCGTGTGCGGCGACGTAGCCGCCATCGAGGTAAAGTGCTGCAATTACCGCCTCGCAGAGATCGGCGAGGATCGCCTCCTTGCCACGCCCGCCTTGCGCCACCTCCGACGCCGACAAGTAAGCGGCCTCGCCAAGGCCGGCGCGCCGCGCTGCGCGTGCGCAGGCGTGTCGGTTAACCAACGCGTTAAGGCGCGGCGCCAATTCACCCTCGTCCTCATTGGCGTGGGTTTTGTACAAGTGTTCGGCGATGATCAGGCCAAGCACGCGGTCGCCGAGAAACTCGAGCCGCTCGTAGGAGCGCTTATTCTTGTCGCCATCGGTGGTGCTACCGTGGGTCAGCGCCTCGCGCAACAACGCTGGGTCTTTAAAGCGGTGCGCTAGGACGACTTCGAGCGCCGCGAGAGATTCGTCGCGTTTTCGCCCGCTCATCGCCGCCGCCTCATTCCACACCCTTCATGAAGCGGTCGCCGCGGAAACCCGTGAACAGGGTCCACGGTGCGAGAAGGTTGGTTGAGCCATCGAATGACATCGCCACGATTTGAGCGGGGCCAACGAGGTTCTCAAGCGGAACGAAGCCGACCTCACCGGTGCGGCTATCGGCGGAATTGTCGCGATCGTCACCCATCATGAAGTAATGGCCATCCGGCACCAGGAATTCTCGTGTGTTGTCCAAACCACTCCTGCCTTCGTCACAGGTCAAATGCTGTACGCCGTTGGGAAGTGTTTCGCGGTACATCACCGCCTCCACAATTCCTCGCTCCGCGTTGGGGCAATCGAGGGTCACGCGCAGGCGTTCGCGCTGCACTGCTTGGCCGTTGATGTGCAGCACGCCCTCGATCATCTTGATGCGGTCGCCAGGGAGGCCGATCACGCGCTTGATGTAGTCGGTGCCGAGATGGGGCGGCGGCCTGAACACCACCACCTCGCCGCGCTCGGGCGGGCGAGCAAACAGACGCCCGTGCGGGAACAACGCCTCTATCGGGCCCAGGGACAGAGAATAACGGCTGTAGCCGAACGACCATTTGGTTACGACGATATAATCGCCCACTTGCAATGTCGGCTGCATCGAGCCTGAGGGAATGCGAAACGGCTGCGCTACCGCGAAGCGCAACACCATCGCCAGCGCCAGCGCCTGCAGGAGGACGCGCACCAGTTCCCATATCTCGCCTATCACCGATTTGGGGGCTGTAGCTGTTGCTGAGGCGGTCATCCAATACTCGCTTAGGCGCCGACTGGGCGACCAGGGGCCAATCCAGGCTGGCGGTTATGAAATTCAGGCAAGCCTCAACCCGGGTCCATCGGGCTCAACTCTGCCGAAATAATGACGAAGCTGACAGCAAGCGGATAGTCGTCCGTCAAGCTGATATGGATGATCGGGATGTGACCCGCCGGGGTAAGCTGCGCCAAACGCACCGCCGCGCCTCCCGTGAGTCGAAGCGTCGGCTGCCCGCTTGGCATATTCGCCACCCCCATGTCACGCCAAAACACGCCTCTTTTCAGACCGGTGCCGAGAGCCTTTGAGCACGCCTCCTTGGCCGCGAAGCGCTTGGCGTAGGTGGCGGCGCGCTGGCTCGGGCGACGTTCGGCCCGCGCACGTTCGGTCTCGGTGAATATCCGCATGGTGAAACGATCACCAAAGTGCGCCAATGTGCGCTCGATGCGGCGAATATCGATTGTGTCGGTCCCGATCCCCAGAATCATGCCCGCGCCTCGATCACGCCCGCGCCTCGTCCATGAGTCGGCGCATACGCGTGACCGCTGCTTCAAGGCCAATGAAGATCGCCTCGCCGATCAGGAAGTGGCCAATATTGAACTCCGCTATTTCGGGGATCGCGGCGACCGGCGCGATTGTCTCGAAATCGATCCCATGGCCGGCGTGGACCTCGAGCCCGAGCCGTGTTGCGTGAGCCGCACTCGCGCGCAAAGCGTTCAGCGCGCCGCGAGCATCGCCCTGGCGACCCTCGCGCACCAAATCGCAATAGGCGCCGACGTGAAGTTCCACCACT
>JBEBIU010000052.1:0-20676 GCA_040080225.1 Terricaulis sp. | reverse complement strand
CCGGCGGTCCAAGAAGAACAAATTGGCGCACGCCGCTCGCTACACCGCGATCGCGCGCTCCGCCCCAGTCAAGCTCTGGATCGCCGCCCTCAGCGCGGAAAAATTGACCGGCTTGGTCAAATAGGCGCCGAAACCGAGATCGGAGCAGGTGAGTTCCATGTCGCGAATCGCCACGGCGGTAAGCGCGATCACCGGCGGCGGCGCATCGACCAATTCCTTGATCATGCGCCACGCCTCGACGCCGTCCATTACCGGCATGGAGAGATCCATGATGATGATGTCAGGCGGATCCTGTTGCACCATGGCGACCGCCTGAGCGCCGTCGCGCGCCTCGTTTACCCGGTAGCCCACGCGGCGCAGACGCAAGCAGATCATCTCCCGATTCACGGCGTGGTCTTCGACGACGAGGATGGTCAGCGGCATGGAGGTCCTCCAAGTACCCTGCAAGGTCACACGCCCAAGTTGAGGCGCGGTTAATTCGTCTGTCATTTGCTCGGCGCCTTACGCGACATTCAGTAAGCGCAGGCCTCGAACGCGTGGCGCAGATTGCCGCCCCATTCGGTGCGATAGCGCTCGATCAGGCGCTCAGCTGCGGTGACGCCGGTCGTCGCGATATCGTCGAGTTCGGCCAGGAAATGTGTTTCGTCCATACCGGTAGAATCAAGCTGCGCACGCGATTTCAGGCCTTGCCTTGAAATCGCCAGCGCGGCTTGGGCGATATCGCGCGCGGAGACGCCGCGCACCGGGGCCTTCAAACCAAGCACCGGAACCGCGCGACGCAGGCTTTCGCGGTCTTCCGCAGTCCAGCTCTTCACTAGCGACCACGCCGCCTCCAACGCCGCATCGCAATAATAGATGCCGGCCCAGAATGCCGGCAGCGCACAGAGCCGCGACCACGGCCCAGCATCGGCGCCGCGCATTTCAAGATAGGTTTTCAGCCGCACTTCAGGGAAAATCGTGGTGAGGTGATCCTCCCAGTCTTTGTCGGTGGGGCGTTCGCCCGGAAGCGCCGGAAGCTTGCCCTCCAAAAAAGCGCGGAAGCTCTGCCCCGAGCAATCGATGTATTTGCCGTCGCGATAGACGAAATACATCGGCACATCGAGCGCATAGGCCGCATAGCGCTCAAAGCCCATGCCGCTCTCGAACACGAACGGCAGCATGCCGGTGCGGTCGGGATCGGTGTCGGTCCAGATGTGGCCGCGATAGGAGAGGAAACCGTTCAAACGCCCTTCGGCGAAAGGCGAATTGGCGAACAGCGCTGTTGCGATCGGCTGCAGCGCCAGGCCGACGCGGAATTTTTTCACCATGTCGGCTTCGGAGGCGAAGTCGAGATTGGTCTGCACCGTGCAGGAGCGGAACATCATCTGCCGCCCAAGCCGGCCAACCTTGGCCATGTAGTCGCGCATGATCTTGTAGCGCCCCTTGGGCATGATCGGGGTTTCTTCGAGCGACCAGATCGGAGAAAAGCCAAGGCCCAAAAACGCGATGCCGAGCTTGCCGGCGACATCGCGCAATTGCGCTAGATGGGTTCCGGTCTCGGAGCAGGTTTGGTGCAAATGCTCGAGCGGGGCGCCGGAGAGTTCGAACTGCCCGCCCGGCTCGAGCGTGATCGAGGCCATGCCTTGCTTCAGCGCGATTATATTCGCGCCTTCCATGACCCGTTGCCAACCATAGTTTTCCGCCAGCCCATTGAGCAGAGCGCCGATGCCGCGCTCGCCTTCATAGGGAACCGGCTCCAGCGTATCCTTGTAGAAGGCGAACTTCTCGTGCTCGGTGCCGATGCGCCAAGTCGAACGATCCGGCTTCGCGCCCTTCTCAAAGTGCGCGACCAGCTCGTCAAAGCCGGTCAGTACCGGCACCTTCTCTTTCGCCTTAGCCAACGCGCGCTCTCCCTCGCAGGGACCCATTTGGCGTTTTCGCTCCGCGCCTGCAAGCCGTTACGCAGTTCCATCGTCGCGCCAATCGCCCCACGCCGCCTGCACGATGGTTAATGCCGCGATGGCGGCGGTTTCGGCGCGCAAGATGCGCGGGCCAAGCGAGACTGGCGTTACGAACAAACACGTTCGCAGCATTGCGCGTTCTTCCGTGGTGAAGCCGCCTTCAGGCCCGATGAGGAGCGCTGCTCCCCCTCTCCCCACCTGATCGCAATATGGACCGCCGGCGCCCTCGCCGGCCTCCGGTGCGTGCAAACACACAGCCGCCGGCGCGGTAGCTAGCGCCGTTGCCGGCGAGGACGCCGGCGGTCCAAGAAGCCCCCGCACCGCCTCCAAGATCGGCGGCGCATCGCCCGCTTCATCGCAATAGATAAGCGCCCGCGACGGATCCCATCCATCCAACGCGCGCGGGAGTGAAACTGGCGCGAAGATCTCCGGCGCATCGAAGCGTTCGGTCTGCTCAGCCGCTTCGCGCGCGATGGCGTTGAGGCGATCTAAGCGCACAGTTTCGGCGATGGTGCGGCTCGTGATCACGGGACGGATACGCCGTACGCCAAGTTCCGTCGCCTTTTCGACGATGAGGTCCGTCGCGTGGCGCTTTACCGGCGCGAACAGCAAATCCAAGTCCGGAACCGCGCGCGCTTCCTTGAGTTTTTCTTCGATCCGCACGCTCATGCCGCGTTTGTTCTTGGCGGTCACGAGCGTGCGCCACTCGCCATCAACGGCGTTGAATACGCGTAAGCCGTCGCCAACCTCAACCCGCAACACCGAGCCGACATGGCGCGCTTGCGCCTCCGTCAACGCAAATCCAGCGCCAGCGCCAAGCTTCTCCTCAACCATGATACGCGGGACCGCCATGAGCGCTTGGTGCCAAGCGGCAGCGCTCAACGCAAGCCTCACCCTTGCGCAAACTAAAGCCGCCAGCCAATACGCGGTCGTGAACCAAGCAAAACCAGCCGACGCGCTGAAGCGCCATTGGACCGACGCGCTGCCTGGCGCGTGGAGGCCGTACGCGCAGCTTTCGCGGCTCGACCGCCCGATCGGCTGGCAGCTCCTTTTCTTGCCGTGCTGGATGGGGATCGCGATTGCGCGCACCGGCTCGGGATTTCAATGGAGCGATCTGCGGCTGGCGCTTGTATTTCTCATCGGCGCCATCGCCATGCGCGGCGCGGGCTGCACCTATAACGACATCCTCGACCGCGACATCGACGCCAAGGTCGAGCGCACGCGTTTGCGGCCTCTCCCATCGGGCGCGGTGTCGCTGCACGGAGCGTGGTTTTGGCTCTTTGCGCAATGCCTGGTTGGCCTCGGTGTCCTCCTCACCCTGCCCCGCACCGCGCAGATCGTCGCGCTGACTGCGCTGCCGCTGGTGGCGCTCTATCCGCTGATGAAGCGCATCACCTGGTGGCCGCAGGCGTGGCTTGGGAGGGTGTTCTCCTGGGGCGCGCTCGTCGGCGGCGCGGCGGCGAGCGCGACGGGCGGCATTCCCGCAGGCGTACTGCTCGCCTACCTGGGCTGCATCGCCTGGACCATCGGCTACGACACCATCTACGCATTGCAGGACCGCGAGGACGACGCGCTCGTCGGCGTGCGCTCCACCGCGCGCCTGTTCGGCGACAGGTGGCGCGCGTGGACGGGCGGCTTCTACGTTGTCGCGCTGGCGCTTTGGGTCGCCGCCGCGCTCATCGCTGGCGGCGGATTACTGACGAGCGCCGCACTCGCGGTGATCGGGGCGATGCTCGTGCGACCCATGCTGAACAGCATCGACGACACGCGCCCGGAGACCGCGCTCGCCGCCTTTAAGCGCAACGCAAGCATAGGCTTGCTCGTCGCGCTCGCTTTTGCGCTTGAGCCGGCGTGGCGTACTCTCGTGGTCTGGTTGGAGGGGCGGTGAACTTGCTTTGGGTGCTCAATCGGCTGAACAACCTCGGGCCAAACCGGGAGGCTCACAATGAACGAGTGAAGTTGTTCGCTCTTGGGTTCAACGCCATCGGGCTTGCGGCGCTGATCGGCGGATTGGTGGCGCCAATCTTCGACCCAACTCGACAACAAGGCGCTCTCTTTGCGATCATCGGCGTCGGCATATGGATGGTCTTCCTGGTGGCGGCCTTTCAGATGCTCGGCTATATTAAGGCAAAGGACTAACCGATGGACCCTTTGTTCACCTTGACCATCCTGACGCTTGCCGGACTCATGATTGTGCCAGTTGGCCTTTTTGTCCGCTGGCTTGAGCTACGTGCAGAGCGCCGCGCCGCGCGCACGCCCGCCGAGTGAACCCCGCCGAGAAACACCTGAGCGCGGTGTGCAAGCGCTTTGCGAAGGTCGTGCCCGCGCACGAGGCGTTTCCGACCAGGTTCGAGAAATCCAAGGACCCCTATCGCGCTCTGGTGCGCTCGGTGGTTTATCAGCAACTCTCCGGCAAAGCCGCCGCCACCATTCATGGCCGCGTGCTGGCGCTGTTTCCCGATAAGGACCACCCCGATCCGGAGGACCTGCTCAAGATCAAGGACGAAGCCCTGCGCGGCGCTGGCCTCTCGCGCCAGAAGACTGCCGCGCTCAAGGATGTCGCGCAAAAGCGCATTGACGGAATTATCCCGCCCGCTCGCGCGCTGGCGCGTTTGCCGGACGAGGAAATCATCGAGCGCCTCACCGCCGCGCGCGGCGTTGGGCGCTGGACGGTGGAGATGTATCTGATCTTCACGCTCGGTCGTCCCGACGTGCTGCCGATCGACGATCTCGGCGTGCGCAAAGGCGCGGAGAAATTGTACAAGCGCGAGTTCACACCAAAAACGCTGGGCGAATTCGGCAAACGCTGGGCGCCCTGGCGCAGCGCGGCGGCATGGCACTTGTGGCGGGTGATGGACACGCAAACACCTGGGGAGTCGAAAATCTAATCTTCCGCAAGTCTGGACCGCCGGCGCCCTCGCCGGCATCGGCGCTTGCTACCGCTCAGGGGCTTTTGTGTTTGCACCAGCGTATGCCGGCGAGGGCGCCGGCGGTCCAGACTCATGACGCGTCCTCTTGCGCATGCGTCGCCTACAGTCATCGCGCGTGCGGCGTGGAACACAATTTCACGAACGTGCGATCCTCTCGCACAATGAACCGTTCGCGGCGCGCGAATTCGTAGTTCTCGCGGCCTTGGGCGTCCGCCGCCAGCCGTTCGCGATAGGCTTCATAAGCGGTGAGGCTTTCGATGTTGTACATTCCATAGGCGAGCGTCGCGGAGCCTTCGTGCGGCGCGAAATAGCCGATCAGGTCGGCCCCGCAGCGTGGGATCGCCTGCCCCCACACCTGCGCATAGCGCTCGAATTCGGCGCGCTTGAACGGATCGATTTCGTAACGAACGATGCAGGTCAGCATTTTTTCTCCTTTCCGCTGACTCTAGAAGGTTGCGCGCGCTCCATGGTACGATTAACGTCGAACCATGAAAGCCTCCCCATGAAAGACGGCCCCAACATCGCAGCCATCGCCGCCATGGTCGGCGATCCCGCGCGCGCGAACATGCTGACGGCGCTGCTCAATGGGGCCGCGCTCACTGCCACCGAACTTGCGCTCGAAGCCAACGTCACCAAGCAGACCGCGAGTTCGCATCTGGCGAAGCTCACGGCCGGGGGGCTGATCGCGGTCGAGGCGCAGGGACGGCACAAATATTATCGTCTCGCGGACGCCGACGTTGCTGGCTTGCTGGAAACTTTGATGGGTGTGGCCGCGCGCGCCAAGGCGCTGCGCACACGCCCCGGGCCGAAGGAGCCGGCGCTGCGCCATGCGCGGGTGTGCTACGATCATCTCGCGGGAGAGCTCGGCGTGCAGCTGTTCGACGCGTTCGTGAAAAATAAATGGATGTTGCCGGGACCGGAGAGGACCTACGCGCTCACCAAGCTCGGGCGCATCAAGGTGCAGACCTTCGGCGTCGATATTGACGACATCGAGAAAGGCGCGCGCCCGCTGTGCCGCTCGTGCCTCGATTGGAGCGTGCGCCGCCACCATCTCGCCGGCGCGCTCGGGGCTGCGATCCTCGATGAGATCTTCGAGCGCAAATGGGCGGCGCAGCGCCGCTCCAGCCGCGTGCTGGAATTCACACCCCCTGGCGAGGCGGGCCTCAAGCGCGTGTTCGCCTTCGACGCACCGCCAGCTTCACCTTGAGGTTTACTTCACCGGGCAGGTGTTGAAGCCCAACATCGCATAGACCGGGCAATAGCCGACAAGCCCCGTAATCAGCGGGACCAGGCCAACATAGCCCCACGGCGTCTGCGGCCCCACGAACGCGAGCGACAACACGCCCAGGCCCACAAGCACGCGCAACACACGATCGATCGCGCCTTCATTGGTCTTCATGGCTCACCTCCGCGGCGCTGCTACCCTGCGCGGACGGCCTCGGCCTTGATTGCAATCAACCCTGCCGCCGCCTGCAAAACGTGATAGGTTTCGCCCCGTGCCCGCTGTCGCCCGCATCGACCCGAAGGACGTGTTCACCGCCGAAGAATGGGCGGAACTTTCGGCGCGCTCATACTGGCGCGGGTTGGTCTGCGTCGCCGGCGCGTGGGGTTTGATCGCCGCGGCGGGCGCGATGTTCGTTCTTTGGCCCCACCCGCTCACCTACCTGCTGGCGGTGATGCTCATCGGGGCGCGGCAATTGGGGCTGGCGATCCTGATGCATGACGCCGCTCATGGCGCGCTGCATCCCAACGCCAAGATCAATGAATGGGTGGGCGAGTGGCTGTGCGCGGCGCCGGTGGGTGCGCGGCTTGGCGCTTACCGCGCTTACCATCTACAGCACCATCGCTACACCGAACAACCGGAAGATCCCGACCTTGGCCTCTCCGCGCCCTTTCCGATTTCTCGCCCTTCGCTGTGGCGCAAGATCGTGCGCGACCTGACCGGGCAGACCTTCTTCAAACAACGCATCGCGCCGTTATTGGCGTGGCGCCGCATGGAGGCGCGCGCGGGCGGCAACGTCACCGCGGATGCGCAAGCGAACAACTTCCTCGCGTTCAATGCGGCGCTGCTTCTTGCGCTGACGCTCGCCGGATATTGGTGGGCATATCTCGCGCTTTGGATCGCGCCGATGGCGACCTGGTTTCCCCTTGTCACGCGGCTGCGCAATATCGGCGAGCATGCGGTCGTGGACACTCGTGAAGACCCCTTCACCCACGCACGCACCACGCTCGCGAATCCGATCGAGCGATTGTTGATCGCGCCCTATTGGGTGCATTATCACGGCGAGCACCACGTCTTCATGTACGTGCCCTGTTACAATTTGCAAAGCATGCACAAAATGCTGATGGCGAAAGGCTATGGCGCGCGTATGCGCATCGCGCGAGGCTATGCGAGCGTGCTCAGACAAGCCGCGCCAACGTGATCGCCGATATCCCCGCCTTCATCCGAGAGCACACGCGCGTTCTCGCACCCAGCCACGTACCGGAACTCAGACTGCACCTGGCCGATGACGCTGTGGCCTTGTGGCAGCTCACGGAAGATCAGCTCGGCGAGCTTGGCCTGCCGCCGCCGTTTTGGGCGTTCGCTTGGGCGGGGGGCCAAGCGCTGGCGCGGTATCTGCTCGACAATCCCGCGCTCGTCGCCGGCAAGCGCGTGCTCGATGTCGCCTCCGGCTCGGGCGTCGTCGCCATTGCGGCGATGAAAGCGGGCGCAGCAACCGCAATCGCTGCCGATATCGACGCGTTCGCTGCACACGCAGCTACCCTGAATGTCGCGCTCAACGATGTGAGCGTGGAAACTAGCTGCTCCGATCCAGTGGGCCAGCCGACAAGCGCCGAAATCGTTCTCGTCGGCGATTTGTTTTACGATCGCGATATCGCGCCGCCATTGCTCGCGTGGCTGAGTGACCTGCAGAACCAAGGCAAGACTGTGCTGATCGGCGATCCAGGCCGCGCCTATCTTCCGCGCGACAAGCTCACGCAAATCACCGCCTACGATATTCCGGTGTCACGGGGCTTGGAGGATAGCGAACTCAAACGCGCCGCGGTGTGGCGCATCGCTTAATGATCGACGGCGGGGGCGAGGGCGTTGTAGCCGCCATCGAATTCGAGGCCGCTAAGCTGATCCGCGCGACGCCATAAGGCTATCGCGGCGATCGCCAGGCCCGAGCCTGCGATCGCCGCGAACACCGCAAATGTGACGCTCCAACCACCTGCGTCCATCGCAACACCAACCCTATTGCCTTCGAGGCATCTTGTTGACGCCTCTTATGCACGAAGCCGATGAACACGCGGTTTCCGAAACAAAAACAAATGATTGAAGTAACCTACCGGCAAGTTCTAGCTTGCACTTCCTGAGTCCAAGTCGAGGAGCGACCATGCTGCGTCTGGAGACCGCCGCGCTTTATGCCGGCATTAACATCCTGTTGTTGCTGGTGCTCGCCTATCTTGTGGTGGCGGGGCGGCAGCGCCACAAGATCACGTTGGGCGACGGCGGCAACGCCGACTTCACCAGAGCCATTCGCGCCCATGCCAACGCCGCCGAATACATCCCAGCCGGCCTCATCGGCATCGTTCTCTTGGCCCTGTTTGAGGGTTCGCCGCTTTGGCTTCTGCACGCTTCGGGAATTTCTTTGACCGCAGGCAGAATTGTACACGGCTACGGGCTGCATACTGGAACACTGAACCTGGCGCGCCGGGTTGGGACCGCCGCCACCTGGCTTTCGTTCGCATTGATCGGTGGCGGGCTCATTTGGGCGGGCCTTGGCCAGCAGCTTGGTCGGTAACGAGATGCCGTAGGGACGATTGCCGACCTGCGCCTAACCCCCCATGTTCCCGCCCATGGCCTTCGATGCTGATTCCCAAGCCGCTCTCTCGGCCCTGATCGATTACGCCCGCCGGGCGGGCGCAGACGCTTCAGAGGCCTCGCTCGCGGCGCGGGATTCGGTTTCCGCGGAAGTGCGCATGGGCGAACTAGAGGGAATGGAGCGCGAGGAAGGCCGCTCGGTGGCGCTGCGGGCGTTCATCGGCAGGCAACAAGCTTCCGCCTCATCGACCGATTTGTCGGCCAAGGGGTTGAAGGCGCTTGCAGAGCGCACCGTCGCGATGGCGCGAGCCGCGCCTGAGGATCCGTATTGCGGATTGTTGGACGCGGGCTACCGCGCCAAGCCAGCCGCACGCGACCTGGAGCAGGCCGATGTCGCGCGGCCAACTCCCTCCCAATTACTTGAACTCGCGCGCGCCTGCGAGACCGCCTCGCTCGGAGTTCCCGGAATCTCCAATTCCAGCGGCGGCGGCGCTTCCTGCGAGGTTTCCACTTTCGCCTACGCTACCTCCGACGGCTTCGAAGGCGCCGAGCGCGCGACTTCCTATAGCCTCGGCGCCCAGCCGATCGCCGGCAAGGACGACGACATGGAGCGCGATTACGAATGGCGCACCAAGCGCTTCTTCGCCGATCTCCCCGCCGCCGATGAGATCGGCCGCATCGCCGGCGAGCGCACGGCGCGTCGGCTTGGCGCACGCAAAGTCGAGAGCCAGAAGGCGGCGGTGATATTCGAGAACCGCCTTGCGGGGCGCATGCTCTCGCCGTTTCTTGGTGCCATAAATGGAACTTCAGTGGCGCGTGGCGTCTCGTTTCTGAAAGACAAGCTTGGCCAACGCGTGTTTCCGGCGGGCTTCCAGCTGCGAGAGGACCCTTTCGTCGTGCGCGGCATGGGCAGCCGCCAATTTGACGGCGAAGGCGGGGCTGTCTCTGCGACAAACCTCATTGACGACGGCGTGGTGACAACTTGGATGCTCAACGCCGCGGCCGCCCGGCAATTAGGGCTTGAGCCGAACGGCCACGCCACGTCCGGCCATGGCGGCCCGCCCGGAATCGCGGCCGCTAATTTGTTCGTGAAGCCAGGCGCTCGCGACCTTGCCGCTTTGATGGCTGGCGCCGGCAAGGGGCTTTTCATCACCGACATGTTCTCACCGTCGCTGAACATGAACAATGGCGATTGGTCGGTGGGCGTCGCTGGTTTTTGGTTCGAGCGCGATGAACTGATCCATCCGGTCAGCGAAGTTACAGTGGCGGGCAATCTGCTCGACATCTATGCGCGCCTCATCTGCGGCGCCGATCTCGACGATCGTGGCGCGCTGGAGATCCCGAGTTTGCTTGTCGATGACCTTGCCATCGGCGGCGTCTGAACTCGCCCTCCTCGAAGCGACCGCGCGCGAAGCCGGAGCGCTGGCGCGCGAGCTGATCGCCAAGCCGCTCGAGATTGTCTCCAAGCGCGACGGCAGCCCGGTGACCAATGTGGACCGCGCGGTCAATGCGCTGCTGGCTGAGCGGCTGCAAAGCGCGCGCCCCGACTATGGCTGGCTGTCGGAGGAAACGCCCGACGCCCCCGCGCAACGCATCGGCAAACCACGCGTGTTCGTGCTGGATCCGATTGACGGCACCGTGGCGTTGATCCGCAAGCTCCCTGAGTTCACCATCAGCATCGGCATCGTCGTCGAGGGCCAAGCTTTCGCCGGCGCGATCCACAACCCGGTGACTGAGGAGATATTCTTAGGGGCGCTGGACCATGGCGCGACACTCAATGGCGCCGCGATCCGCGCCACAGAGCGCGGCGAACTCGCGGGCGCGCGCGTGTTTGCACCGAGAAGCCGGGTCGCCGACGCGCTGTGGCGTCAGCCGGGACCGAGTACAGGATTTCCACAACGCCGCTCGATCGCCTATCGCCTCGCAGCAGCCGCGGCCGGTCAAGCGGACGCCACTGTCCTGTTCGGCTTCAAGCACGAATGGGATGTGGCCGCGGGCGCGGCGATCGTGGCCGCTGCTGGCGGGGCGGTCAGCGATTTGTGGGGCGAACCACTCGTGTTCAATCAGGTTTCACCGAAAATTCCGGGTCTGGCGGCGGCTGGCGCCCGGCTTCACCCTCTGATAATTGAGCGTACAAGCGGTTCACCCGATCCGCGCGCCGCGAGTTGAAATCCGATGCCTCAACGCCAATTGCTCCACCTCGTCGTCGGCGGCGAATTGAAGGAGCTTGACCGTCAGGAGTTCGAGGATCTGGAGGCACTCCATTTCGTCGGCGCCTACCCCAATTACACCGCCGCTTACGATGCCTGGAAAGGCGCTGCGCAACGCACCGTCGATAACGCGCGCATGCGCTATTTCATCATTCACGCCCACCGCCTGCTCGACCCCGGCGAAGACCCCGAAGGCGAAATGTGAAATCGCCGCCGCCGACAGGGCTGCTACGCAGACTCGCCAAGGATTACCTCGCCCGTTACTGGCGCGATATCCTCGTGCTTGCGCCAGTGCTGGCGTTGGTCGCAATCGCTGGCGCGTCTTATGCCTGGATTTTGAAGTTCACGACGGAAGCCATCGGCGCCGGCGACATGGAGGCGATCGCAGCGGTTCCGATTCTGGTATTGGGCGCGACCAGCGTGCGCGCGGGCGCCATTTTCGTCCAATCCATGCTCTCGCAAGGGATTGCGCTGCGGGTTCTGCGCGACCTGCAAGGCGCCATGTTCGCCAAACTGATGAACGTCGATTTCGCCCGCCACGCCCGCGAAGCGCCGGGGCAATTGGTGTCGCGTTTCACCAACGACATCAACGTCATCGCCGAGGGACTGGTGCGCGGCGGGCAAGTGATGATCCGCGACGCGCTCACCATGGTCGGCGCGATCGGGTTGATGGTGTGGTTCGACTGGGTGCTGACGCTCGTCGTGGCTGGTGTTTTTCTGTTCGCCATCGGGCCGCTCGCGGCCATCGCCGGGCGCGCCCGGCGCCAGACTGAAGGCGCGCAGCAACAATTAGGAACGTTGTCGGCGCTGCTCTCGGAAATCTTTGCTGGCGCGCGGTTCGTAAAAACCTACGGTTTGGAAGGTCGCGAAAGCACGCGCGCCAACGCCGCCTTCGAAGAACGCCGCAAATTCGCAATGAAGCTCGCACGCAACCGCGCACGCAGCGAGCCGGTGCTGGAAATTGTTGGCGGCGTCGCGCTGGGCGGGGTGCTCTACGCTGCAGGCCTTCGCATCGCCGCGGAGCAAATGACGTTCGGCGATCTCTTGGGCATCGTCGGCGCCATCGCGATCGCCACGCCGGCAGCGCGTTCGCTCTCAAATTTCAACACAGTGCTCAACGAAGCGAAGGCAGCACTAGGGCGCATCTTCACGCTGCTGGACGAACCCACCAGCATCAATGACAAGCCCGGCGCCAAGGTGATCGCGATCAAGGAAGCCGCCATCTCGTTCGAGGACGTGAGCTTCGCCTATGGCGACGCTCCGGCGATTGCAAACGTCAGTTTCTCGGTCAAACGTGGGGAGACGGTGGCGCTCGTAGGTCCCTCGGGCGCTGGCAAGTCCACTATCTTCAACCTGTTGCCGCGCCTCTATGACGTCAGCGCCGGCGTGGTGCGCATCGACGACCAGGACGTCCGCGACGTAACCGTCGCCAGCCTGCGCGCGTCGATCGCTCTGGTTTCGCAAGAAGCGGTGCTGTTCAACGACAGCATTCGCGCCAACATCGCGCTCGGCCGCGCCGAAACCACGCACGCTGAGATAGAAGAAGCCGCCCGAGCCGCCGCCGCGCATGATTTTATCATGGCGCTACCCGAAGGGTATGGCGCGCAAGTTGGCGAACGCGGTGGCAAGCTCTCGGGCGGCGAGCGGCAGCGGATCGCGCTAGCGCGCGCCTTTCTGCGCGACGCCCCGATTTTGTTATTGGATGAAGCCACCAGCGCGCTGGACGCCGAGAGCGAACGTCAAGTGCAGGAAGCGCTCGCACGCCTCTCGCACGGCCGCACTGTGCTGGTCATCGCGCACCGGCTCGCCACCGTGCGCAACGCCGATCGCATCATCGTGCTTGAGGAGGGCCGCATCGCCGAAATCGGCGCCCACGATGAACTGATGGCGAAGGGCGCGCGTTATGCTCGCCTCGCCAAGCTGCAATTTCAGGATCAGGGCGCCTGATCAAGCTCTAGTTGATTGAGTAAGTGTCCCGCCGCTGCGACTTCCAGTTTGGGTCCACGCCATAGCCCACCGCGATTCGCTCAACCTCCCGCCAGGTGTCTCTAATCCGGACCCCCGCCGATTCGACGTACCCAACTAATTGCTGATCTCGTTCGTTGGCCGCATCGAGAGGACTCTTGGAGCAGTTTAAAAGACTGCAGATGAATTGCTCTGCCAGAACTTTGCCCGCATGGTCGTTGCTCCGCCACTGAGTCAAAGCTGCACGCCCTCTTACGGAATCTTCCCACGCTGTGATATGATTGAAGTAGCCTACGCGGAAATCGTCCGGACATTGGCTAACATCTATCGCCCTCATGGCCGTTATTCTTTCCCAAGAAGTTGCGCTCGTCGATTGCCCTGCAGCGTCGTCCTTTCGCAACACCTGCTCGAGTTCTGCGATCACTTCCCGCCGAAGACGTTCGATTTCTTCACGCTGCCTTTCGGCTTCAACCCGGACTCGATTTTCTCGTGCGGAGCTGTCCACATAGGCCGTGATAGCCGCAGCGCCGGCCAGAAAAGTTCCAATGGCGCCGACCGCCGCCCAACTGAACTTCCGCCCCGCCATCATCGATCCATTGCTCTAAGAACGACGCACCTGCTTTACTCGCGCCGCAGAATCTTGTCCACGAGGATATTGGCCCACCAGACGCTCATGAAGGAGCTCTTCACCGCCGCCTTGTCGTAATCTTCCTCAACCCAATTGAGGAAGCTTTTCCCGGCCGGCGCGCCTTCGGCGAGATAGACTTCGAAGAAATGGTCAATCATGCCGGTCTTGCCGGCTTTCACGTGCAGATATTTGAGGCGCAATTGCTCCATGGCCTCGGCGATCGGCGCGCCCATCTTGAAGTGTTTGTAGAGCACGGCCATCACGCCGGCGCGGTCAGCGCCGGATTTGCAATGCATCAAGGCTGGGTACTCGATGGTCTCGAACAAGCGCTTGGCCTCGCGTACCTGTTCGCGGCTGGGGGGTTCGCGCGAATGCATCCGCGCATCGATCATGGCGATCCCATGGGCGGCGCACGCTTCGCGTTCCAGCGCGTAATAGCCGGTCTTGGATGGACCGCGCAGATTGAGGATGGTCTTGAATCCCCTCTCGGCGTAACGCGCGACCGCTTCGGGAGAAGGCTGGTTAGCCCGCGCCATCACGCCCGGCTCGATCCAGTGGAAATTCGAGAACCGCGTGCGCAGAAAGCCATGATCGGCCCAAATCAGGTCGTGCTCGGCGCGGCGGCGCCCAATTGGGGTGGCAAGGTCGAACCGGTCGGCGGGTGCGCCCTGGGACATGGGAATAGAACTCATTCAGCTGCTGGCGCGAAGCGGCGGTCGCCTCCTATAAGGGGGCGGGCCGCGTCGCGAAAGCGCGGTGTTCCGGATCGATCGCGCCTGATGTTGAAGTCAATCCTAGGCAATTCCGTCATCCAGTTCGTAATCGGGCGTACGATCGGCCTTTATATGCTGTTCGCGGCAGCGACCACGCGGTGGAAATCGGTCAACCGCGAGGCGGCCGAGCCGTTCTGGCGCAATCGGAGCCGGCTCATCCTCTGCGTCTGGCATGGCCGTTTCCCACAGGCACACCAAATGTGGCGTCCTCGCGGCGCGAACAAAGCCCTGTTTCTGATTTCGCGCTCGCGGGAGGGCGAAATCGCGGCGAACGCCGCCCGCATGGTGGGGGCTCAGCCCATCCGCGGCTCCGCCGCCAAGGGCGGCGCGGACAAGGGCGGGTTCGAGGCGGGGCGTGAATTGATCCGCCTCATCGAATCCGGACGCACCGCCGGCCTGACCCCCGACGGGCCGCGCGGCCCGCGCATGCGCGCTCGCCTCGGGCCGGTGAATGTCGCGCGGCTCTCGCAAGCGCCGATGCTGCCGATGGCCTGGTCGACCCGCTGGCGCATCGTGTTTGGGTCCTGGGATCGGTTCATTCTGCCGCTGCCGTTCGGACCTGGCGCGCTAGTATGGGCCGACCCGATCCCCCCGCCGCCGCCAGATGCAGACTCTGCGACGCTGGAAGCGTGTCGCCTCAAATTGGAACAGGAGCTCAACCGGATCAGCGCTGAAGCGGATCGCCTCGCCGGCGCGCCGGTGATCGAACCCGCCCCTGCACGCAAGGCGTCGATGCCGGACGCCCACGAAGCGGCGCTCGCGCCGTGAGCTTCTCCCCGGCCCTCGCCTTCTACCGCACCGCAACCACCATGCTCGGCCCGTTTGCGGGCGCTTGGCTTAATGCGCGAGCCAAGAAGGGCAAGGAAGATCCCAACCGGATCGCGGAGCGCTTTGGGCGATACGCCAACGCCAATCGACCTTCAGGAGTTCTGGTTTGGCTGCATGCAGCGAGCGTAGGTGAATCTGGCGTCGCCTTGCACTTGGCTGAAGCGCTGGGCGCCTCCGTTCCTGGCTTGTCGTTCCTTTTAACAACCGGGACCAAGACCTCCGCGGAACTGGTCGCTCGCCGCGGCGGCGCCAATGTGCGTCACGTCTATGCGCCCTTGGATCGCCGCGACATTGTGGCCCGCTTCCTGGCTCATTGGCGTCCCGACCTTGGCATTTTCGTCGAGAGCGAGCTTTGGCCCAATTTGATTCTGGGGGCGCAACGCGCGGGCGTAAAGCTCGCGCTGGTGAACGCGCGCATGAGCGCGTCCTCGCTGCGTCGCTGGCGCAATTGGCGCAATGCCGGCTCACGGGTGATGCGCGCCTTTGCTTTCGCCAATGGCGCCGACCAGCGCACCGCCGACTCAATCGCTATGCTGCGGGGGGAACAGGCGCGCACGATCGGCAATCTCAAGCTTGCGGCGCCGGCGCCACACATCGACAGAGCATTGCGCGCCGACCTGGCGGCGCAGATCGGCGAGCGCCCGCTCTGGCTTGCCGCCTCCACCCACGAAGGAGAAGATGAGATCGTGCTCGCCGCGCATGAGCGCCTGCGCCAATTGCATCCGCGGGCGTTGCTCATTATTGCGCCGCGTCATCCTGAACGGGGGGGATCTGTTGCAGCGCTAGCAGGAGGCGCGCCGCGCCGCTCGCTTGGCGACGGCATCGGTCAAGCCAGCGTTTTCGTTGCCGACACGATGGGCGAGTTGGGCGCGCTTTACGACCTCGCGCCTGTTTCACTCGTAGCTGGAAGCCTGATCCGCCACCTCAAGGGCCACAACCCGATCGAGCCCGCGAAACTCGGCTCCGCAGTGCTCAGCGGCCCTTATGTGGACAGTTTCGAACCGGTGTTCGAGACGCTGCGCGCCGCGCGGGGTCTGGAGATGGTGAGCGATTCCGACAGCCTCGCGGCGTGCGTCGATCGCTTGTGGCGCGACCACGCGGCGCGAACGGGGTTGACCGAAGCCGCGCGCCAGGCGCTTGCGAGCGGCGCCAGCGCTTGGGATGAGACGCTGTCGGCGCTGCGCTCGCTCTTGCCTGCACCGAGCCTTGCATCAGAACACGCTCATGCGCCCGCCTGAATTCTGGAAGGCTGACGTCAGTGGGCGCGATGCGGCGCGCACGCTGCGTGCTTTGCTGACGCCGATATCCTGGGCTTATGCGTGGGCCGCCTCCCAGCGTCATCGCCGTACGGTTACGCGCCATACTCCTGTGCCGGTGGTCTGCATTGGCAATCTGACACTCGGCGGCGCCGGCAAGACGCCGATCGCGCGTGCTGTCCGTGCGATGCTCGGGCCAGACGCGCACACACTCTCGCGCGGTTATGGCGGGCGTTTGCCCGGTCCGTTGCGGGTGACCGGCGACATGCGCGCCGAAGAAGTCGGCGACGAACCCCTGCTGCACGCCGCCGACGGCCCCGCCTGGATCGCGCGCGACAGGCTGGCCGGCGCGCTCGCGGCGAGCCAGGCGGGCGCGCACGCTATTGTAATGGACGACGGCTTTCAGAATCCAACGCTCGCGAAAGATGTTTCGATAATCGTTGTCGATCCCGGGTTCGGCATCGGCAATGGCGAGGTGTTCCCCGCCGGCCCATTGCGTGAGCGTTTGCGGGACGGATTAACGCGCGCCCACGCGGTCGTAATATTGTACAACACTTGGACCACCGGCGTCTCGCAGGCGAGGACGCCGGCGGTCCAAGACTGGCTCGCCGACTTCGCCAAGCCTGTCCTTACCGCCCGCCTTGTCCCCGTGGTCGAGGTTCCATCCGGCAAGCTGCTGGCGTTCGCGGGCCTGGCGCGCCCAGAGAAATTCTTCGACACTCTTATCAACTTAGGCGCCGATGTCGCCGATTATGCGCCCTATCCGGACCACCATCTCTACAATGACGACGATCTCACTTTGCTCACGCGTCTGGCGGAAGACCATAACGCTACGTTGATCACCACCGAGAAGGATGCCGCGCGGCTGGCGCCGCAATGGCGCGCGCGTGTGGCGGTTTTGCCGGTGGTCGCGAAATTCGACGAACCTGGCGCGGTCGATGCCTTGCTAGCGCCAGTGCGCGCACGCATGTCTCGCTGAATCCATGGCCAAGCCGAAGCCCAACAATACCTTGTTCCGCCTAGAGGCGCTCGCATGGAACGCTTATGTCGGCGGCATGGGAGCGCTGGGCCTCGAACGCGCCTCGCGCTGGGGCGCTGGCATCGTGCCTGCGGTCGGCGCGCTCACCAGCGCCCACAAGACCGCGCTGCGCAACATCGCCATGTGCTTCCCAAACGAGAGCGATGCCTGGCATCGCGAGGTACGCGCGGAGATGTGGCGCGAAGTCGGGCGCATGTCTGGCGAGTTTCCGCACATGGGCCAATTTCTCGACAAGTACAAGAGCGGCGAGGTGAGGTTCGAAGGGCGTGAGCGGGTTGAGGCGACCTTGGGAAAAGGCGCGGTTTTTATCGGCGGCCACTTCACCAATTGGGAAGTGACGTCGCTGTGCCTCGCTCAAACCGACAAGACCTGCCACTTCACCTATCGCCCGGCCAACAATCCAACGATCGACAAATACATTGTCGATACCCGCGCCACGTTCGGATTGGCGCTGCAAGCCGCCAAAGGCAAGGAAGGCGGCATGGGCCTATTGCGCTCGTTGAAGAAGGGCCGAAGCGTCGCGCTGATGAACGACCAGAAATACAATGCCGGGCTTTCGGTCCCATTCTTCGGCTATGAGTGCATGACCGCCGATGGGCCCACGCGGCTGGCGCTCAAATTCAAGGTTCCGCTCATCCCGATCACCGGCCGGCGCATCGAAGCCCAGCGCTTTGTGGCCACCGCCTATGCGCCGATCGCGCTCGACTACGACAAGCCAGAGTCAGAACAGAGCGTCTATGACGGCGTCAAACGCGTGAACGATTTCATGGAAGCGCGCGTGCGCGAAGCGCCAGCGCAATGGTTCTGGGCGCATCGGCGCTGGGGCAAGGACGCGTGGGTGAAGGCAGGCGTTATGTGAAGGCGAACACGCCGGCCACCCGTTTGCTGCTGGCGTTCCTTCGGTTTTTTGGAGTGGTGCTCTTGTACGCGTTGACCGCGTTCTTCCTCGCGATCGCAGTGGGAGCAGCTTTAAGCGAAGGATGGGGCGCCAACAAGGAAAGGCTCCTATTGTGGTCCTTGTTGTTCCTTGCTGCCGCGCTCTTGACGGCATTCGTTGCAGGCCTCCTTTGGATTGGTCCAGGGGCAGATTTTCTGCTCTCCCAACTTTCCGGCAAACCAGATTCGCGGGCGGGTCGTTGCCTTCGTTTTGTGGGCGGCATTCTTTGCATCGCCTGAACTATTGTCATATTTTGTTGAGGAAACACGCGAGCTTTCGGATCTCCGTCTTGTGACTTGGCTGTTAACGCCGGCGTGCACAGGCGTTGGCGCATTGCGTCTCACCGGCGATCGACTCCAGGCGCGGGGAGCCGACCGCGACACCCCTCCCGCGCAGCGGTGACCTTCAACGCCGCTGGCTGCCATGCACGACACGGAGCACAATCACTTCGGCCGGGGTACGCCGGTAGAGAACAATATAGGGCGTTCGTGGGACGACAAGTTCGCGTAGGTCGCGCCGCCGGCCTTGACGACCCAAGTCAGGCCAATCCGCCAGCAGCCCCACCATACTCAAAATCTGTTCGTGCACGCGCGCCGCGCCTTTGGGGCTGTCTTGGGAGATGTAACGAACCAGCATGAGCATGTCTGTGCGAGCGCGAGCACGCCATACGATTCTCACGCCGGCTTGCCGCCAAATTCAGCGACCATTTGCGCGTGCGGAATCTCGTCAGAATCCAAGTCCAGCGTCGGCTCGATCGCGGCCCATTCCTCATCGGTGAGGATGCCCCCTTGCTCCGCATCATCCAGGAACAAGTCAATCTGCATCGCCACAGTCTCCTGCCGTTCTGGCGGCAATTGACGAACGCGCGCTAGCACAAGATCGAGCTTACTCATCGCCTAGTACAGCCGCCCTCCCGTCGTCGCCGGGCGATCGACGTTCAAAAGCACCACTTCTCCGTTGCGATCGGGGAAGCCGAGACAGAGCACTTCGCTCATGAACTTGCCGATCTGCTTCGGCTCGAAATTGACCACCGCGGCCACACGCCGTCCCAGCAATTCGCCCAGATCGTAATTCTGCACGACTTGGGCGGAGGATTTCTTGATCCCCAGCGGGTCGCCGAAATCAATCCAAAGCTGGTAGGCGGCCTTTTTGGCCTCCTCGAAAATCTTCACGTCGATTATGGTGCCCAGGCGGATGTCGACTTTGAGGAAATCCTCAAACGAAATGATCGGCAGTCGGGCGTTTGATTTTGGATCGTCAGCCATAGGCGTTTCGCTTCCCTTTTTTCTTATCCTAGCCGCGCGGGCTCGGTTCGGGGACCCTCAGACCCCATCACGATTTGGTCAACTTCAAGTTGGGCGTCTTTCAATTGGCTTTCACAGCGCGCCTTAAGCGCGGCGCCGCGTTTGTAGATGCGAATCGAATCCGCCAACGGCACATCCCCGCGTTCGAGGTGAGCGACGATTTTCTCCAATTCCGACAAGGCTTCTTCGAAGCTCAGGCTGGCGGCGTCAGGGACGTCTTTGCTCATGATCGGGAAGGTATGAACTCCGGAGCGGCAATGGAATAGGCAGGCGTTATTTTCCCCTCTAGCGCTTTTCGTAGCACCGATAGGACCAATATTTGTCGCCATGGTTCTCAACTTCGCGCCACCCCTGGGCGCGTAACGTGGGGCGCATCATGCGGTTGAACCAGCCATGCGCGCACAGCAGCACGTTCTTTCCCCGCAGAGCTTGCGCGGTGAGGGTGGCGACGGCGGCTTCAGCGCGGATTTCCGCCTCGCGGCGACTTTCCATGCCCTCGTTAGCGCCCATCCACCAGGCGGCGCGGGCCCAGACCCCCCACGTACCGGGCTTGCGTCTGCCGGCCATTGGCGGCGGCGGCAGCGCTGCTTCAGTGAAGATCGGGTCGGAAATAATTGCGCGTCCGCCGGAGACCATCTCCGCGGTGTGGAGAGCGCGCGGGAGCGTCGAGGCATAGATGACATCGGCTTCCCGCGCGTGGCGCAGCAGGTTTTCCGGCGGCTTTTCATCGGGATGCAGACGGGCCGCGTCGTAGCCGGCCCACCAGGCGCGGTAGCCTTCGCGGTCCACGCGCACGCGCCGGTCCACATGCGGACGCCCGTGGCGCGCGATCACGATAGAACCGATCCGCGCCGCCGAACGGCGATCCAGCGTCTCATTAGGCGCCACAACCGTCGTCATTCTGACCTTTCGCACGGGCTGCTCGCCCCCTCCCCTGAGCGGGACCTAGCCGTGCAGAAGCGCCTCCAGGTAGGCGCGAGCCGCGCTGGCGAGCGCGTTCAAGTCGTAACCGCCCTCCAGAGTCGAGACAAGCTTACCCTCGCAGTGGCGTAATGCGAGGC
>JBEBIU010000155.1:0-4817 GCA_040080225.1 Terricaulis sp. | reverse complement strand
CTCTGGGCTGGGGACAGGCGGCGATATCGTCTCATCACGGGCTTCGCTCCACGACCTCGATTCAAGATACGTGTTGCGTCGATCAGTTGAACCCACAGCGAAAAACACACCATCCATCCCTACTCATTCTTCCCGCGCTTCTTATCCCGTTCCGCCAAGATCCGCAGCCGCAGTGCGTTGAGTTTGATGAAGCCTTCCGCGTCTTTCTGGTTATAACCGCCGGCTTCGTCGAAGCCGACGAGCTTCTTTGAATATAGCGAGTATGGCGAGGAGCGTCCCACCACGCGAACGCCGCCCTTGTACAGCTTCAGCTTCACCTCGCCCGACACGCTCTCCTGGCTTGCATCGATTGCGGCTTGCAACATCTTGCGTTCGGGCGTCCACCAGAAGCCGTTATAGATGATGCTGGCGTAGCGCGGCATCAGCTCGTCCTTCAGATGCATCGCGCCGCGATCGAGCGTGATGCTCTCGATGGCGCGGTGGCCGTGCCAGAGGATCGTGCCGCCCGGCGTTTCGTAGAAGCCGCGCGACTTCATGCCGACATAACGATTCTCGACCAGGTCGAGCCCGCCTATGCCGTGCTTGGCGCCAAGGCGATTGAGTTCGGCCAAGAGCTCATGCGCTTTCATGGCCTTTCCATTGATCGCAACCAGATCGCCGCGTTCGAACGCAAGCGTCACCACCTCCGCGCTATCCGGCGCTTCCTCTGGCGTGATCGTGCGGCGGTCGCCGCGTTTGGTGACGATGTCGGAAACCTCCACATCCGGGTCCTCCAAAGCCAGGCCTTCGCTCGACGTATGCAGCAAATTGGCGTCGATCGAGAACGGCGCGGCCTGCTCCTTGCCCTGGGCGATCTGGATGTTGTGCTTCTTGGCATAAGCGATGAGATCGGGGCGGCCCTCGAAACTCCACTCGCGCCACGGCGCGATTACGCGCACGTCCGGCTTCAGCGCATAATAGGAGACCTCGAAACGAACCTGGTCGTTGCCCTTGCCGGTGGCGCCGTGACACACGGCATCGGCGCCGACCATATTGGCGATCTCGATCTGCCGCTTGGCGATCAGCGGGCGGGCGATGGAGGTGCCGAGCAGATACTGGCCCTCATAAAGCGTGTTGGCGCGAAACATCGGCCAGACGAAATCGCGCACGAATTCCTCGCGCAAATCGTCGATAAAAATGTTCTCCGGCTTGACCCCCATAGCCAACGCCTTGGCCCGCGCCGGCGCCAGCTCCTCGCCCTGGCCGAGGTCGGCGGTGAAAGTAACCACCTCACAGCCATAGGTCTCCTCGAGCCATTTGAGGATGATGGAGGTGTCGAGTCCGCCAGAATAGGCGAGCACGACCTTCTTTACCGGAGCGGCCATGTCTTGAGATTTCCACGCGCAGACGAAGGGACGATGCAGCGACGCTTTACGTTTGCCCGCCGCCGCCGACAAGCATCCCCCTCAACGGGCGACCCCGCGTCCAGAAATGGCCAACGCCCCTGCCCCAAAAACGCCGCTTCCTTGAAACGATCAGGCAATCTCCCTGCACAAAAGCCGCGCTAGAGACGGGGTCGGCGGGAAACCGAGGGAGCGCCTTCCATGAAACTGTCCAGCCTCATCCTCACCTTCCTCAACCTGGCGGCGGCGATGTTCTCCGGCACTGTGACGTGAGCGCCGGTTCCGTTCCCCCGCGAACGCCTCTATGGCTGCCCTCGGGAGGCGGCGATGGCGCTGTTGGCGCGGCTCGAACGCGAAATTCGTTTCATCGGCGGCATGGCGCGAACGCTTTGGGCCGTGCGCAAGGTGGCGCCCGATTCCGACGTGCTTATCTGCGACGATTGGGAAGACGCCTGCGCCAGATACGCCGACCACACAGCGCTCGAATTCGAGGGCGAGCGCTGGACCTATCGTCAGCTGGACGCGCTCGCCAATCGCTTCGCGGCGTGGGGTCTGGCGCACGGAATCTCGCGTGGGGACGCGGTGGCGCTGCTGTTGCCGAACCGGGCCGAATACGTTCCCGCCTGGATGGGCTTGGCGAAGATCGGGGCCGCGGCGGCCCTGATCAACAACAACCTCACTGGCGCGGCGCTGGCCCATTGCCTCTCCATATCCGGCGCCAGCCACGTCATCACCGATACCGAGAGCCTGGCGACGGTTGGGACAATTCGCGCAGGGCTGGCGCGGCCGCTGACTTATTGGGTGATCGATGCGCACGGAGAGCTGGGCGAGAATCAACGCGCGCTCGATCTGAAAGAACCGAAGCTCGCGCCGGAGGCGCCGCCACGCGCGCAACGCGACGGGATCAAGGCGCGCGAAACCGCACTCTACATCTACACGTCTGGCACCACCGGTATGCCGAAAGCGGCCAAGATCGCCCACACGCGCGCGCAGCTCTATATGCGCGCTTTCGCCGGCGCGACCAACACCAAGGCCAACGACAAACTCTATTGCGCGCTGCCGCTCTATCATTCCACCGGCGGCCTGTGCGGCGTCGGCGCGGCGCTGCTTAACGGCGCAACTTTGGTGCTACGGCGCAAGTTTTCAGCTTCGCACTTCTGGGACGACATCGTCGATCAGGGATGCACCGTGTTTGTCTATATCGGTGAGCTCTGCCGTTACCTCGTAAACCAGCCCCCTCACCCGAACGAGCGCGCGCATAAATTGCGCCTGGGGTTCGGCAATGGGCTGCGACCCGAAGTGTGGAGCGAACTCGAGGCCCGCTTCGGTCTCACGCGCATGCTGGAATTCTACGGCTCCACCGAGGGCAATGTTTCGTTGTTCAATTTCGACGGCAAGATTGGCGCTGTCGGACGCGTGCCGCACTATTTGCGCAAGCGCTTCGAAGTGAAACTCGTGCAGTTCGACATCGACACCGAAGCGCCGGTGCGCGGGGCGGATGGATTTTGCATCGCCGCGCCCCTGGGCGAGGCGGGCGAAGCCATCGGGCGCATCAAGGACGACGCCCGCGCTGGCTACTCGGGCTATGCTGACAAATCCGCGTCCGAGAAAAAAATCCTCCGCGACGCCTTCGAGCCGGGCGATGCCTGGTTCCGCACCGGCGACCTCATGCGTGAAGACAAGGAAGGCTATTTCTATTTCGTCGATCGCCTCGGCGACACTTTTCGCTGGAAGGGCGAGAACGTCTCAACCACGGAAGTCGCGGAAGCCATCGCCCGCTATCCCGGAATCGATGAGGTCAACGTTTACGGCGTGCAGATCAAAAACCTCGACGGCCGCGCCGGCATGGCCGCGATCACGCCTGGGGAAGGCTTCGATCTCGTTGGACTGCGCGATTTCCTGGTGCGCGAATTGCCGTCCTTCGCCCGGCCGCTCTTTATCCGCATCCAGCCGGCCATCGAAACCACCGGCACTTTCAAATATCGCAAAACCGATCTTGTACGTGATGGCTTCGACCCCGCCAACACCGAGCATCGCCTCTATTTCGACCATCCCGTCGCGCACCGCTACGAGGCGCTGACGCGGGAGCTTTATACTGAGATTCAGGGCGGGCGGTTTAAGCTGTAGTGCGCTCCTACTCGAACATCGCCATCAGCGCTCCCTCGACGCGCACCAGCTTTCCCTTCCGCTCATACGCTTCCATCAGCGCCGCTTCGCTCAACGCCGCCTCCGGCGCGCCAGCCGCCACGATGCGCCCTTCGCGCAATAGCGTGACGCGATGGGCGACGCGCGCAGCGAGGGCGATATCGTGAGTGGAGAACAGCACGCCGCCGCCAGCTTCGGCGTGTCTGCTAAAAACATCCGCAACACTGAACGCTTGCGCGGGGTCCAACCCTGCCGTGGGCTCGTCCAGCACCAAGAGCGGCGCTTCTTGTGCGAGCGTACGTGCCAGATGCGCGCGCAATTTCTCGCCGCCGGAGATCTGGTCCATTCGCCGACCGCGAAGCGAGCCTAGGCCGCAGACCTCGATCGCCGCATCGACGGCAACCTGATCGCGCGGGCTCAGCCACTCCGGCGCGCCGCCATGAGCGTAACGTCCGAGCGCAACCAGCGCCTCCACGCGGAGCGGCCAGATCGCTTGGGGGTGCTGGGGCAGATACGCGGCGCGCAGAGCGCGCGCACGCGCCGAGAGCAAACGTGGATCGTCCCCGCCCAATCGCACCGCGCCCGCCGCGAGTGGAACCAGGCCAAGCCCGGCGCGCAACACGCTGGTCTTGCCGGCGCCGTTGGGCCCGAGCAACGCAACGATCTCGCCGCGACTTACGCTCAGCGTCACGCAATCGGCGACACGCGCGCCGCCTAGAATTACCGTGACGTTGTTGAGCTCTAGCAGCGCGCTCATGCGTCGCCTCCGCGCGAAGCAAGCCGCGCCGCGATCAGCGCAAACACCGGCCCGCCGATCAAGGCCGCGGCGACGCCGAGCTTCAGCTCCGTGTCGGTCGGCAGCAAGCGAACCGCGATGTCGGCGCACACAAGCATCGCCCCGCCCGCCAGCGCGCTCGGCAGCAGCAGTCGCGCCGGATCGTGCCCAACCATCGCGCGCACAAAATGCGGCGCGGCGACTCCCACAAACCCGATCACACCCGCCACGGCGGTCGCCCCGCCCGCGCATGCGGCTGCGCCCAGCACCACGAGCGAGCGCGTCCGCGACAGATCGGCGCCAATCGCGGCAGCGGCGGCCTCGCCGAGCGTGAGCGCCTGCAATCCGCGCGCAGAGGCGAAGATCAGCGCCCCGCCTACAAGCAGAAACCCACCCGCCAGCGCCGCGTCCTCGAGCGAACGCCCTTCCACCGAACCCAAGGTCCAATTCACCAGATCGGCAAGCGCGCCCGGATTCGGCGCAAGATTGAGCGCCAACGCGATCAGGCCTCCCGC
>JBEBIU010000154.1:0-4835 GCA_040080225.1 Terricaulis sp. | reverse complement strand
ATCGTCAACCGGTCCAATTGCAAGCCATCCCCCGCCGACGATTGCAAACAAACAGTGATGGTCGCGCCCGGCGCCATGAAAGGCTGGAGCGTTTCTGAGGTCACGCGCGTGTTCGGCGAGAAGTTCGGCGCGTTCGTGTTCATGCTACTGTTTGCAATTGCGGGCACCGCGCTCTACGGCCCGCAAGCCGCGGCTTTGGTGGAGCTCTTCCCCACCCGCATTCGCTACACGGCGCTCTCGCTGCCCTACCATATCGGCACCGGCTGGTTCGGTGGGCTGTTGCCGGCGATCGTGTTCGCGATCAACACCGCCACGGGCCAGGTCAATGCCGGGCTTTGGTTCCCGTTCATTGTGACCGCAATCGCCGCAACGGTGTGCTTCTTCTTCCTGCCGGAAACGAAGGATCGCGATATTCACGCTTAAGGAATAGGGCTTGGGATTAGGGAAGAAAACGCCGTCATTCCGGGGCGCGCGCAGCGCGAACCCGGAACCCAGGGACCGCAAGCGCGGCGTTCTCCGATCCCCTGGGTCCCGGATCACGCTTCGCGTGTCCGGGATGACGGGGACAGTTGTACGACTCAATTTTTTAACCCCTATTCCCTAGCCCCAAATCCCCCTCCCTGGTTATTCACGCATTCACCAGCTTCATGAACGAGAGCTTAAGCGCACTCTGCTAGCTTACGACCATGACGGCGACCCCCCACGCCGCCAAGGCCCTCACCAGCGCCCTTGGCCGCTTCGAGAACGCATCCGGGCGTTGGATCGAAGCGGCCATTGGCGCTGGGAGTGCGGACGCGCAGATGTCAGCATTGGCGGGGATCATTCAAGCGCGTGCGCAAGTGCAGGCGACCGTCGCCGTCCAGCGTTTCTCTGACGACATGTGGGATTCCGTGCTGGAATTGCAGAGCGGCGGCGGCGCTTCGGTTTGAGTTGCGGCTGTCGGCAAGTTCCGTCCAGCCTTTGAACATCACCCATCCCCGGATGAATGCGCAGCATTCATTCCGGGGCCCATAAACACCAACCGTTCGTGACCCTGGGTCCCGGACTTGGCGCTGCGCGCCAATCCGGGAATGGGTGAAGTGATTCAACCTGGATAGGACGTGCTCTAATGCTTGGCGGCCGCTTCGTGCTTGGTGCGGGCGCGGATGTTGAGCAATTCCACACCTACAGAGAATGCGATGGCGAAATAGAGATAGCCGCGCGGAATATGGAAGCCTAGGCCGTCGGCCATCAGCGCCACGCCAACCAGCAGGATGAACGCCAAAGCTAGCATCTTCATCGTCGGTTGTTCTTCAATGAACGCCGCCAACGGCTTTGCGGCCACCGCCATCACCAGCGTCGATAACACCACCGCCAGGATCATGACCGCGAGAATGTCCGTCATCCCCACGGCCGTGATCACACTGTCGAGCGAGAAAATGATGTTGATTACCCCAAGTTGAACCAGAACATCGCTGAATTTGCTCTTGGCTTCCGCTTCCTCGTGCGCCGCGCCCTCGACAGAAGCGTGGATCTCCTGCGTCCCCTTCACCAGCAGGAAGAGCCCGCCGCCGAGCAGGATCAGATCCTTGATGGTGAAAAACGTAAAGGCATGGATGGCGTGCTCGTCGTCTGTGCCCAGGATCAACGCCGCCCATCCTTCCGGCAGCGCAAACAGCGGGTTCTCGTCGAGCTGAATAATCCAAAAGATGCCCGAAAGCATGACGATGCGCAGCACCATCGCGCCCCAGACGCCGAAACGGCGGGCATCGTCCTGTTGCTTGCCCTTCAGCTTGCCGATGGCGATTGAGACAAACAGGAGATTATCGATCCCCAGCACGATTTCGAGGAAAGTCAGGGCCGAGAGGCTGACCCAGAAGGCGGGGGTGGCGAGCAATTCCATGAAACAACTCCGGGCGCCCAAACGCATGAAGCCGAGGCGAAGGTCAAGCCGGGTGAAATCGGTGCGCTGCTGTGCTTAGGTGAGCCGCAGTGATATTGGGGGCCAAATGCGCATCCTTGCTTTGTTCACGACGCTGGCGCTTTCGTCCTGCGCGGCCAGCACGACCACCACGCTTGCCCCCGCCGATGCGGCCACCGCGCTCATCGCCGGCGAGCGCATAACAATGGCGCGCGCAGCCACGTCCTCGGGCCAGGACCCGCAGGTGATTCTGACGCTTACCCATGCCGACGGCCGGGCGATGCGTTTCGAAGAAGCCAACCACACACCTCACGATGTAATGGCGCAGGCGCCCGCCGGGCCGTTGTCGCAGATCATGGGCTTTTTCGGCGACGAAACGCCCGTGCTCTATTCCGCGCGCGCCGCCGAGAACGCGGGGACGGCGTTTGTGTGCGCGCCGGAAGGGCCGGTGAGCATCGGCGTTTACGCCGCGCCTGACGGGGATGTGCAGATTGTCGGCCTGAAGGAGAGCTTCCAGTTCGAGGAGCGCGACGACGGCGCCGCCGAAGCGCTCCCCTATTCTCCCGACCATGTCTGCGCTCGGTTGAGGTTCACGCAACGCTGAGTGCGTTCACTCCGCCGGCAGAGCGATCGAAGCCTGCCCGAAGGCGTAGCGCCAGCCTTCGGCCGTGCGCACATAAGTGTCGCTGAACCAAAGCCGGCGTTCGAACGCTGCGCCTTCGCGCGTTCTCCCCTTGAGCCATAGCCGCGCGGTGACGATGGCGGCAGCCTCGCCATAGAGCCGCACCGTTTGCGTCCCCTCGTCCTCGACCTGATGCTCATACTCGACATCGCGCTCGCGCGCAGAGCGCAACAGATCCTCGCGCGCAAACACCGTCCCGCGCCCGATGACGAGGATCATGTCGGGATGCAAGATGACGGCCATGGCGGAGGCGTCGTTGCGCTCGACCGCGGCTTGGTACGCAGTGTCAAGCGCGGCGATGGCAGCGCGGTCTTGCTCCGGCGTGGCGTGCGCGGCGCCGGGGGCGCCTGCTGCCAGCAGCAGCGCGAACGCGGCGGCGGTTAGGTTAGTTGCGTGTGTCATGATTTTCCTCAGCTACATCCCCACCGATCCCGGGATTGCGCGCCGCGCAATTCCGGGGCCCAAGATCACGAACCGGTCGAGTTCCTGGGCCCCGGACACGCCGCTGACGCGACGTTCCGGGGATGGGTGGATGGAGCGGGCAGAATAGCTGACTGTTATCTCGCGCGCTCGCCGTTTCCGGACTTGCGATGTAGGCGCCTACAAAAAACTATACGGATCGACATCGATCTGCACGCGCACGGCGCTGTGCAGTTTCACCCGCCCCGCCCACGCCGCCAGGAATGCGCTGACATCGACGCCGCGGTTAGCGCGTATGAGAAAGCGCCGCCGGTGCATGCCGCGGATCACGCTGAGCGGTGCGGGCGCGGGGCCCCATAGGTCGAGGCCATCGACCACCGGCGCTTTCTCGCCGAGCAGTTTCGCGGCTCCCTCCGCCAGCTGCTCGTTCGGCGCGGACACGATCACCGCCGCGAGCCGCCCATAGGGCGGCATGCCGGCGGCTTCGCGTTCGGCGATTTCGGCGGCGAAGAAAGCATCGCGATCTTGTGCTGCGAGCGCAACCATGACCGGCTCGTGCGGCGCGTAAGTCTGGATCAGCGCGCGGCCCTTTTTCTCGTGCCGACCAGCACGGCCAGCGACCTGGCTCACCAATTGGAACGTGCGTTCCCCCGCGCGCAGATCGCCGCCCTTCAATCCCAGATCGGCATCGACCACGCCGACAAACGTCAGGTTTGGAAAATTGTGGCCCTTGGCGACGATCTGGGTGCCGATCAGAATATCGATCTCGCTTGCTTCCATGCGCGCCACCAGATCGCGCACGGCTTCGCCGTTGGGCGTGGTGTCGGAAGAGAAAATCTCGATCCGCGCGCCGGGGAAGAACTCGCGCACTTCCTCCTCGATGCGCTCGACGCCGGGGCCGATCGACGTGAAGCAATCGGGTGTCAAGCATTCCGGGCACGCTTTCGGCTTGGGCATCGAGAAGCCGGTGAGATGGCACACGAGGCGCCCCGAATAACGGTGCTCGACCAGCCAGGCCTCGCTGTCGGGCGATTTCATGCGGTGGCCGCAGGCGCGGCACAAAGTGAGCGGCGCGTAGCCGCGGCGGTTCATATAAAACAAGGATTGCTCGCCGCGCAGCAAAGCTTCTGCTGCACCGCGGATCAGCTTGGGCGATATCCAGCGGCCTTTCTCCGGCGGATCGAGCTTCATGTCGACCAGTTCGACGTCGGGCAGTTCCGCGAGCCCGTGCCGCATCGGCAACTTCACATGCGCGTAGCGGCCCTGCTGCGCGTTTACCAGCGTTTCCAGCGAAGGCGTGGCGCTCGCCAGGATCACCGCGCATTCGCCGAGCTTGGCGCGCACGATGGCGAGATCGCGCGCCTGGTAGATCACGCCCTCCTCCTGCTTGTAGGAAGGGTCGTGCTCTTCATCGATGACGATGAGACGCAGATTCGGATACGGAAGAAACAAAGCCGAGCGCGCGCCGACGATGAGCCGCGCGCGCCCAGCCGCCACTTCGCGCCAGGCGCGGCGGCGGGCCTTGTGCGCGATCGCTGAGTGCCACTCCACCGGGGTGACGCCAAAGCGCGCCTCGAAACGCGAGAGCGCCGCCTGCGTCAGCGCGATTTCCGGCAGCAGCACCAGCACTTGGGCGCTGGCGTCAGCACGCAACGCTTCCGCCGCGGCTTCGAGATACACCTCCGTCTTGCCCGAACCGGTGACGCCGTCGAGCAGCGATACATGGAACCCGCCCGCGCGCACCGCGGCGCAGACTTCGTCGGCCGCCGCGCGCTGGATGGGGGATAGTTCTCTTCCCCCTTCCCCTTGCGGGGAGGGGGTCAGGGGGTGAGG
>JBEBIU010000051.1:0-20938 GCA_040080225.1 Terricaulis sp. | reverse complement strand
TGAGCGCGACGCCCTTGTCGTCGGCGGCGAGCACATAACGTAACGTCGCGCCGCCGTAGTGGCTGACGGCTAGCCTGCGTCCTTTGGAATCCAACGCAAGGCCGCCAATGCTGGACGGATGCGCAAAGCGGTGGGCTTCTTTGTCCTGCGCAAACACGATCGCTTCTTTGCCGACGCTGGCGACGACCACGTTCGATGCAGGGCTCGCGACCACGTGGTCGATCCATTTTCGTAAGTTTGCGAGATTCTCGACCTCGCCCGTGGGCGACACGATATTGAGTTTGCCATCGTCGCCGCCGGTAACGAGACGCTTGCCGTCCGGGTGCAGCGCGGCGCTCAGGATGACACCATCGTGAGCGGCGATGCGGCGTGTCTCGCCCTCGCGCGGCGCTACGAACACGGCGCCATCGGCCAGAGCGAACAGCGCGTGCTCGCCGATCCAGTGAACACTGGTCGCGCCCGCGCCGAGGGCAAGGCGGCGACCGTTGGTGTAGACTTGCGCGGTCATGGCGCCCTCACGCCGCACACGCCAGGAACGCTGTTTCCAGCTCCGCGCGATCGAGATTCCGGCCGATGAACACCAGGCGCGACACGCGTTTTTCATCCTCGCGCCAAGCACGCTGGGTGTCGCCATCGATGATCATATGCACGCCCTGCACGACGAAACGCTTGGGCTCGTCTGGGAAAGCGATGATGCCCTTGAGGCGCAGAATGTCGGGTCCGCGCGCCTGGGTGAGATCGTTGAGCCAGGGCAACAACTTCTCGGGATTGATCAGCTTTTCCGTTGAGAGCGAGACGCTGGCGATGCCGGATGCGGCGACATGGTTGTGCTCGTGGTGATGGTGGTGATGGTGGCCATCATGCTCGTGATGTGCGCAAGCATCGTCGCAATCGTGATCGGGCAGGAAGTGCGGATCGATCTCGGTGATGCGATCCAAATCGAACGCGCCGAGCCCCAGGATCGCATCGAGGGGAACATCGCCGCGGCTCATGCGGTGCAGGCGCGCGGTGGGATTGACCGCCCGGATCGCCCGTTCGGCCTGGGCCAGTTCGTCCTTGGAAACCAGATCGGTCTTGTTCAGCAGGATCACGTCGGCGAATGCGATTTGTTCGGCCGCCTCCTCCGATGTCGCCAATTGCTGGCGCACATGCATGGCGTCGGCGACCGTAACGATCGCGTCCAATCTGGTTTTCTCGCGAACATCTGCATCGACGAAGAAGGTCTGCGCCACCGGCGCGGGCTTGGCGAGGCCGGTGGTCTCCACCAGGATCGCGTCGAAACGTCCCTTCCGTTTCATCAGACCTTCGATGATGCGGATGAGATCGCCGCGCACAGTGCAGCAGACGCAGCCGTTGTTCATCTCGAAAACTTCCTCGTCGGCATCGACGATGAGGTCGTTGTCGATGCCGATTTCGCCAAACTCGTTGACGATAACCGCGTATTTCTTGCCATGGGGCTCGCTCAGGATGCGGTTCAAGAGCGTGGTCTTGCCGGCGCCCAGAAAGCCGGTGAGCACGGTGACGGGGACAGGTTCGGTCATGGGCGTTAGAGATAGCTATTCCGGCGGCGTGCGCCAGCGGCTAAGCTGAGCCGGAAAAGGCGGGAGGCGGACATGGGCGCAGTCGGACGCTGGGTATTGTTGGCGCTGGGCGCGCTGGTCGCCCTGCTGCTGCTGGCGGCGGGGGCGCTGGCCTTTTTGGTCTCGCGTGTGGACGTGCGCGCGGAGGTGGAGCGCGCGGTCGAGAGCGCCACCGGGCGCGAACTGACCATCGCGGGCGATGTCGGGGTCAGTTACTGGCCGGTTCTGGGGCTGCACGCCGCCGGCGCATCGCTTTCCAACGTAGAGGGCGGACAAGCGCCCGCCCTGTTGACCGCTGAAGATATCCACGTCGGCGTCGAATTGGGGCCGTTGCTGAACCGGCAAGTGGTGGTGCGCGAACTGGTGTTGCAGAACCCCCGCATCGCTCTCGAAGTCGACGCGGAAGGCAAGCCAAACTGGATCTTGGCGCCGAAGCCCGCGCCCGGCCCGGCGCCAAACCCAGCGCCGAGACCCGCGCCCAATCCCCCGCGCGATCCGGGTCTCGATGTCGCACGCACGAGTCTGCGCGAGGTGCGCATCACCGGCGGCGAAGTGCGTTTCACCGACGCGCGGCGCGGCGCCGGCTGGCTGGTTGGCGATGTCAATTTGACAACCTCGCTGACAAGCTTGACAGATCCAATGCGCCTCACCGGCAGGGTCCGGTACAATGACCGCGACCTCGACCTCGTCGCGCAAATCGCCCGACCAGGCGCGGCGCTGCGCGGTGAGCCTACTCCTCTCAAACTCGAACTGAAGGGCGAATTGCTGGAAGCCAATTTCGACGGAGAGACCGTCGCGGCTTCCGGGGAATTGGCCGGCGCGGTCCGCGCCTCCGGCCCCAGCTTGCGCCAACTGGCTGCGTGGACCGCGACGCCGTTCCAAGGCGGAATCGGGCTGGAACGTTTCGCAGTGACCGGGCGTCTCGTCGTCAGCGGAGGGCGCTACGATTTCACCAATGCAGGCTTCGCGATCGACTTGATCCGCGGGCGCGGCGATTTCTCGCTCTCCGAGCACAGAGGCAAGCCCTATCTGAGCGGGCGGCTCCAGTTGTTCGATTTCGACCTCAATCCCTACGTCACCGGCCAGGCGCCCCCTGCCGAGACCGACGACGCGCCGGCGCCGCCAACGGGCGCTGAAACCCTGAAAAGCGCGCCTAGTTCCGAAATCGCGGCGGTGGAAGCGCCGGCGCGCGCGCTCGACCTGCAAGCCGCGCCAGCGACAACGCCGATCAGCTTTGCCGGCTTGCAGGCTTTCAACGCCGACCTCGAATTGGTCACCGCTGCGGTGCTGGTGCAGCGCATGCGGGTGGATAATTCGCGGCTGAATCTCGTCATCAATGACGGCCATCTGGCGGCGACTTTACATGAGCTTGCGCTCTATGGCGGCTCTGGTCGTGGCCGTTTTGAACTGGACACAAGCGGCGACGCCGCCCGTATCGTGCAGGAACTGGCGTTCTCGAACCTGGACGCGCGGCGCTTTCTTTCCGACGCGATCAATTTCTCCAACATCGAAGGTCGCGCCGAGGTCAGCTTCAATTTGCGCACGCAAGGGCGCACGCAAGCGCAGATGATCGAAGGCGCCGACGGCGGCGCTCACGTCGAAGTAGTCACGGGCGTGCTGCACGGCGTCGATCTCGGCGGGGTGTCGCGCACCATCCGCAACGCACTGCGCGGCGAGCTGATCGCGCCGGAAGCGCGCACGCCGTTTCTCGGCTTCTCCGCCACCTTCGCCATCGCCGACGGCGTGCTCGCCAGCGACGATCTGAGTTTCAACACCAATGATTTGCGCATTCCCGGGCTCGGCGTGATCGATCTGCCGCAGCGACGGCTGGACCTGCGCCTGGCGCCGCGCTCCGCGCGCGGGGGGATCGTGTTTCCGTTCGCGATCCGCGGGCCATGGGGACAACCTTTCGCCTACACTTGGGACGGCAGCGATCGGGTTCTACGGGAAGTGACCGCGCGCGTGCGCCAAGTGGAGACGGCGGCGCGGGCGGGGAATTAGGGGCGTTGGGCGACCGAAGCCAAAGGCGTAGGGTGGTGCCTGGGGCCGGAATCGAACCAGCGACACGCGGATTTTCAATCCGCTGCTCTACCAACTGAGCTACCCAGGCGCCTCGCGCCAATTGGGCTGGCGCGCGGAGCGGCGTCTATAGCGGCGGCGGCGGCGCCTGTCCACGGCGCGCTTGGCTCACCGCTGTCGCCAGCGCACTCGGCCGTGGATTGACGGGAGACTCTCGTGCTAACCAAAGCGGCGAGGTCAAGGCAGCCGAAGCTAGGAGAACAGCGATGTGCGGGATTTGCGACGCGGAAGCACTTGGTGGAGTTCAGAAAACCGGCTGGCAGCGGCGCGATCTGATGCGCGCCTTCGCGGGCGGGGCGGCGGCTTTGGCGCTGCCGGCGTGCGCCAATTCGGTCAATCCCGAGACCGGGCGCGAACAGCTGATCCTGATCGATGAATCGCAATTGCAGCAGGCCGCCCTGCAAGCCTGGGCGCAGCAGGTCCAGCAGACCCCCACTTGGAACAACCGCGCCGCCCAGCAGCGACTCGAACGCGTCGGCACCCGCATCGTAACCGCCGCGGGTCGCGGCGGTCAGCCTTGGGAATTCCGCCTGTTCGACACGCCCGACAAGAACGCCTTCGTACTCCCCGGCAATAAGGTCGGCTTCTATCGCGGCCTCTACGAGATGTGCCAGGTGGAGGATTGGATGGCGATCGTGCTCGGGCACGAGACCGGCCATGTCATCGGCCGCCACGCCGCCGAGCGCTACTCGCGCGAAATGGTGACCCAAACCGCGCTGCAAGTCGCGGGCGCGCAAATCAATAGCCGCATCGCCACCGCGGCACTGGGACTCGGCGCGCAAGTGGGCTTGAGCCTGCCGTTCTCGCGCGAGCAGGAAAGCGAAGCCGATATTCTCGGCATCAATTACGCCCATTCCGCCCAGTTCGATGTGCGGCAAGCCATCCCGTTCTGGACCGCGATGTCATCCGGCGGCGGCTCGCGCCCGCCAGAATTCCTCTCCACCCACCCCGACCCCGCCAACCGCGTGGAGCGCCTACGGGCTTATATCAACCAGCAGGGCTGGGGGCCGGCGTAAGGAGGAAAGGCCCAAGTTTGCTGATCCGATCCGACAACAAACGCACCGATGCTAAGTCCGTCAAGCGGCTGAAGGCCGAGCTCTCCCGTGCGTTTGCTGCGCCGGATGCCGACTACGAGCCTCTGGACGCGGAAGCGGTGATCAAGCGAAACGCCCGCGGCCGGAGATGACTGAGCGCGCCGTCGAATACGTGAAATGTCGGGAGGCGCCTGGAGCTTCGCCACAGCGCCCGCGTCGCGCTTCGACGGGCTCAGCGTGACGCTTTTCTTGGCCTACCTGCACCCCTCGGCGTCAGCCTGAGCCCGTCGAAGGCCGCACCATGCCGGCCCAGCTTACGTCCGATTTATTCCGCGCCGTTGTAGAGCCATGGCCCAAGGCCGATGCCGCTACGCCCGCTCGCCGATCACGCAGAAGCCGTTGCCGAACGGGTCGCTGCAAAAGGCGATCGGCGGGCGCCCGGCTAATGCGAACTTCTCCTCGCACTTGGCGCCTGCCGCCAGCGCCCTGCTCAAGAAGCCGTCGAAATCCTCGACGTGAAAATCGATGTGGACGGGCGTCCAGTGGCGGTCGTAACGGCGAACGTCATCCGATCCTTTTGCCGGCTTGGTGCCAGCTCGCTTCTCCATCAGGCCGATACTCGCCTCGCCGCATTTGAGGATCGCATAGCTGTCGATGGGGCGCGCAATTTCCGGAAACGAAAGCGCGTCGCGATAAAACCGCAAGCCTTCGTCGAGTGACGGCACGTCGATCGAGACCATGTATTTCATCGCGTGCTCTCCTTTGGCCACTCAAGAACAACTCACTCGTCTCCCAGCCCTTCGTTCACGAACTCACCACGCCCACGCCCTGGGCGGTGAGAAGCGCCTCGAGCTGGTTGAAAGTCTCCTCGTTCCCGCTCGTGGCGCCGGAGGCGATGGCTTCGTCGAGCGCTGCTTTCGAGGGATAGAGGTCGTGCATGACCAGCAGCGTCTTGCCTGCTTTCTCCTCGAACGTGACCGTAGTGATCTGCCCGTTTTCGCCTGCTTCCTCATTGGTCCAGACGAGGCGTGAGTGCGGCGTCACCTCAATATACCTGCCATGAAACGCCATGGGCTCGGGGGTGGCGTCGAACACAAGGCGATAGACGCCGCCCACGCGAACATCGAGTTCGCAGGAGAGCAGAGTCACGCCAATCGATTTCGGCACCCACCAACGCTGGAACAACTCGGCCTTGGTCCACGCCTCGAACACGAGGCGCGCCGGGGCGTTGAAGGTTCGCGTCACGACGAGCTCTCGCTCCGATCTCCGGTCGATGTTTGTGGCGCTATCGCTTCTTCCGTCCATGGGTTTTCTCCCTGCGTTTCAATTCCTCGACAACTTCGTCCAATGCATCGAAGCGCGCCGCCCAAAGCTCGCGTCGCCGCTCGATCCACGCCGCCTCTTCCTCCAGTGTGCGCAAGCCGAGCTTGCAGGTCCGCACGCGCCCGACCTTCTCCGTCGTGATTAGCCCCGCCTGCTCCAACACAGAGACGTGCTTTTTCATGCCCGTGAGGGTCATGTGGAACTTCTGGGCCAGGTCCGTGATCGATGCGTCCGCACGCTCGAGCTGTTCCAAAACCCCGCGCCGAGTGGCGTCCGAGAGCGCGGCGAATGAGGCGTCGAAGTGATACTGAACCATTTAGTTCAGTGTTATCGCAGCGTCTCCCGGCACGCAAGGGTGCAGAGGAAGCATTTCGGCCGCCTTGCGCCGCCCAGGGTGCGGCGCTAGGTATCGCTCCCCGGCTTTGCCGGGCCTGATGTGCCGCCTTAGCTCAGTTGGTAGAGCATCGGCTTGTGGAGCCGGGTGTCGTTGGTTCGAGCCCAACAGGCGGTACCATTTTACCCCTGAGCCACCGCCGCGAAAACATCACACTCGTAGCGGGGCCTACGCCCCGCAGCCCCACTGACGTTGACATTGGCATCGGCGCAGTCCTCTGTGACAGCAGGGAAAATTGAGGGGTTTAATGGCGACAGCGCTTGCTGAACCCGTTGGCACGATTTCGGCCGCTCTGGCCCAGGCCTCGCTGCTGCTGAGGTCCAATCCCGCTCTGGCCGAAGAACAGGCCCTGGAAATCCTCAAAGTTGCTCCCGCTCACTCCAAGGCCGCGCTCACCCTGGGGCTCGCGCGCGCGCGCATGGGCCGCCATCAAGAAGCCGCCGAAGCGCTGCGGCGCGCAACCCAAGCAGACCCGGGATCTACCGAAGCCTGGCGCGCGCTTGGCGATCAATTGACGCTGATCGAGGACAGGCCCGGCGCCGACGCCGCCTACGCTCAATCGATCCGCGCTTCCGTCAACGATCCGAAGCTGATGGAGGCGGCGCTCGCGCTGTGCGAGGGCAAGCTCGCGGGCGCCGAACGTGTGCTGCGGGCGCATCTGTACGAGCGCCCCACCGACGTCGCCGCCATCCGCATGCTCGCGGAAGTCGGCGCGCGCTTGGGCCGCTACGAGGATTCCGAAAAACTATTGCAGCGCGCGTTAGAACTAGCGCCGAGTTTTACTGCCGCTCGCCACAATTACGCGATCGTGCTGCACCGCCAGAGCAAAGCGGTGGAGGCGCTAGCGCAGATCGATCTGTTGCTTGAGCACGATGCCGACAACCCCGCCTATCGCTTCCTCAAGGCGGCCGCGTTGACGCGCATCGGCGAATACGATTCCGCAAGCTCGCTCTATCGGCAATTGTTGGAGCAGAACCCGAATAACGCGCGCGGCTGGCTCAGCCTCGGCCACGCCACCAAGACCGCCGGGCGCCAGAACGAGGGCGTGGCGGCCTATCTCAAGAGCATTGCTTTAGCGCCAAATTTCGGTGAGGCCTATTGGAGCCTCGCCAATCTCAAGACTTATCGCTTCAGCGACGCCGACCAAGCCGCCATGCTGGATCAACTGAAGCGCGCGGAGCTTTCACCCGAGGACCGCTTTCACTTCCATTTTGCCCTGGGCAAAATGTACGAGGATCGCGGTGAATATGCACAATCGTTCGAGCATTATGCCGAGGGCGCGCGGCAGCGCCGCCAGGGGATCGCCTATGAAGCCGGCGAGACCACGGCCTTCACCGATGCCTTGATCGAGCAATTCTCGCCTGCATTCATGGCTGAACGGAAGGATCTTGGCGCGACCGCGCTTGATCCGATTTTCATCGTCGGCCTGCCGCGCTCCGGCTCAACCTTAATCGAACAAATTCTCGCGAGCCATTCCGCCATCGAAGGCACCATGGAATTGCCGGATATCATCACGCTGGCCAAGGAAATTGGCGGCGGCAGATTGCGCGGCGGCTCATACCCGAAGGCGCTCGCCGAAATCACCGGGGACCACCTGCGCAAGCTTGGGGAAGCCTACCTTTCGCGCACAAAAGTGCAGCGGAAGACGTCCAAGCCATACTTCATCGACAAGATGCCCAACAATTTTCAGCATGCGGGCTTCATTAGGCTGATCTTGCCGAACGCGAAGGTCATCGACGCTCGCCGCCACCCGATGGCGTGTTGCTTCTCGGCGTTCAAACAGCATTTCGCCTACGGCCAGCGCTTCAGCTACGACCTCGACGACCTCGGCAGGTATTACCGAGACTACGTCCGGCTCATGGCCCATTTCGGCGAGGCGATGCCGGGCGCCGTGCACCGCGTCTATTACGAAGACATGGTCAGCGCTCCGGAAGCGGAGACGCGTCGCCTCCTGGCTTTCCTAGGTTTGCCGTTCGAGCCAGCGTGCCTTGAGTTTCACTCGAACGACCGCGCCGTGCGTACAGCAAGCTCCGAGCAAGTGCGCCAACCGCTGTACAGCAGCGCGCGCGAACACTGGCGAAATTACGAGGCCTGGCTAGGCCCCTTGCGCACGGCCCTAGGCCCCGCGCTTGACAATTACCAACCGAGATTGCCGTATGAGATCAGGGGAGAAGGACATGCGTAACAACTCAAAATTGCGGACCTGGAACGTCGCTCTGTTGGCGACGACCATATTGTCAGGCGCGGTGAGCCCAGCTCTGGCGCAGGAGGATAACGGCCCGGCGCTGGACGAGATCGTCGTCACCGCCCAGAAGCGCGAAGAGAACCTCCAGGACGTTCCCGTCAGCGTACAAGCGATCGGCGAAGAACGCCTCCAGCAATTGGGCATCACCGATTTCGCCGGCTACGCCGAGCATCTCCCGACGCTTTCCTATTCGCCCTCTTACGGCCCCGGGTATAATCGCCCGTTCATGCGCGGCGTCGCCAGCGGCGAGAATGGCAACCATTCCGGCTCAATGCCGAGCGTCGGCACCTATCTGGACGAACAACCGATTACGACCATCAGCGGCAACCTCGACATGCACCTCTACGACGTGTCGCGGGTGGAGGTGCTGGCCGGACCGCAAGGCACGCTCTATGGCGCGAGTTCGCAAGCGGGCACGGTGCGCATCATCACAAACAGACCAGACGCGGGTCAGTTTAGCGCCAGCTACGATCTCGAACTCAATACCGTGACCGATGGCGATTGGGGCCAGTCCGCGGCGGGCCACGTCAATGTACCGCTCGGCGATCGCGCCGCGGTCCGTATTGTCGGCTGGGCCGAGCACGCCGGCGGTTATATCGACAACGTGGCGGGGTCGCGCACCTATCCGACTTGCTACACCAATCTCGCCAGCGTGTTTGAGTGCGCCCCAGTTGGCATAACCGACAGCAATGCTGACGTTGCCGAGGACGATTATAACTCAGTCGATACCTATGGCGCGCGCGCCGCGCTCGGCATCGATCTCAACGAGGATTGGACGGTGACGCCCCAAATCATGGGCCAGCACCAGGAATCGAATGGCGTCTTCGCCGAACAGCAAACCATCGGTCCGCGGCAGGTTACGCATTTCTTCCCCGAATGGAACGAAGACACCTGGGTGCAAGCCGCGCTAACAGTCGAGGGTCGGATCAGCAATTTCGACGTCGTGTTCGCCGCCTCGAATTTGAGCCGCGACGTCGATTCCAATCAGGACTATTCCGATTATGGGTTCTTCTATGACTCGCTGCTTGGCTACGGTTGTTACTTCGTCGATAACACCACGCCCGGGTCTTGCGACGGGGTCGCCGGCTTGCCCGGCAACCCGATCAACCCAGCCCAACAGGTCGAGGGTCGCGACCATTTCGATCGCGACACCTACGAATTGCGGCTGACTTCGCCCGCCGACAGCCCCCTGCGCTTCATCGTCGGCGCCTTCTATCAACTCGCCGATCACCACATTCACCAGCGCTATTATTTCTCGCAGAATTTCCGCGATTCGTACGAGGTCCCCGGGAATCCGGACACGATCTGGCTGACCGAGCAATTGCGCACCGACGAAGAGAAGGCGCTATTCGGGGAAGTGTCGTACGACATGACTGCCGACCTTACCGCCACGCTCGGCATGCGCTCCTATGAAACCGAGAATTCGCTGCGTGGGTTCTTCGGTTACGGCGCTGGCTTCGGCAGCACAGGCGAGGCGCAATGTCCATTGGTAGTTCCCCAGCCCGCGCCGTTGGCCAACGAGCCCTGCACCAACCTCAACAAATCCACCAGCGAGAGCGGCGAATTGTACCGCGCTAATTTGGAATGGCGCGTCGATGAAGACCGCATGCTCTACGCCACCTATTCGGAAGGCTTCCGCCCGGGCGGCATCAACCGGCGCGGCACGCTGCCGCCGTACAGCTCAGACTTCCTCGACAATTACGAGATCGGCTGGAAGACAGAATGGGCCGAGGGCCGGGTGCGCTGGAACGGCGCGGTGTTCTTCGAGACCTGGAAGGATTTCCAGTTCGCCTATCTTGGCCTCAACGGCCTCACCCAGATCCAAAATGCGGGCGACGCCGAGATCCGAGGCTTGGAGACGGACCTCACTTGGGCCGCGACCGATGGGCTCACCATAACCGCCGCGGGAACCTGGCTCGACACCGAGCTCACCAGCGCCGCGATCCCTGACACAGTGGTGGGGACGCAATTGCCTACCTCGCCGGATTTGAAACTCGATTTCGGCGCGCGCTACGAATTCCCGTTCCACAGCTGGACCGCGTTCCTGCAGGGAAACACCTCCTATGTGGGCGAGCGTAGTATCGATATCCGCCAAACCGAACACGCGCTGATCGGCTCGCTGGATTCCTATTGGATGGCCGACGCCTCGCTCGGCCTTCAAGGTGACAATTACCGAATATCGCTGTTCGTCGATAATTTGTTCGACGATGACGGGCAGACAGGGCGTTATACGGAATGCGCGACCACCACCTGCGCTGGCGAGCAATACAACGTCATAGTGCGGCCGCGTACGATCGGCGTCCGCTTCGGTTCGGAGTTCTGACGAGAGGGGCCGAGCGGCGGATGGCTTGCATGCGCCGCCGGCTCAACTCTTGCCGCGCCCCTTTGCGCCGCTCTTTTCCACGAATTCGCGCAACATCTGCGACGGCCTAAACGTGACGACGCGACGCGGAGTAATCGGCACTTCCTTGCCGGTCTTGGGATTGCGGCCAATGCGCTGGCGCTTGGCGCGCACGTTGAAGTTGCCGAAGCGTGACAGTTTTACCGTCTCGCCTTCGACCAATTCATCCTGAATCAGTTCGAGCATCCGCGTCAGCAGACGGTTAGCGTCTGGGCGTTGCAACGACGTGCGGCGTGATAGCGCCTCCACCAGATCCGCACGGGTGATAGTCTTGCTGGTCACCGGAGCCCCCTCCGTGGCTCGCGGGGTCCTCCCGCGCATGAGGAAAAGCTAGGCGTCTCTGTGGCTTAGGTCAAATATTTCGCCACGTTCACAATCGGACTAGCGCCGCACCCCAGGTCAAGCCGCCGCCGAGCGCCTCCATCAGCACCAGGTCGCCCTTTTTGGCGCGTCCGTCGCGGATGGCGACGTCCAGCGCCAATGGAACGGAGGCCGCCGAGGTATTTCCGTGCAGCGCCACGGTTGAAATCACTTTGTCAACATCGATGCCCAGTTTTCGGGCCACGCCGTCAAGAATGCGCTGGTTAGCTTGATGGGGCACGAACCAGTCCACCTCGGCAATATCGACGCCGCCCCGCGCGCAGGCCTCCAGCATGGCGCCGGAAATGTGCTCGACGGCGTGGCGAAACACGGCGTTGCCCACCATGCGCAGCTTGCCGACACTCTGAGTCTGTGAGGGACCGCCATCGACATAAAGCAGATCGTGTAGTTTGCCGTCTGTGCGTACAAAGGTCGAAATAACGCCGCGACCGCCGGCTTCGGCCTGCGCGCGCGCCTCCAGCACAATGGCGCCCGCGCCGTCGCCGAATAGCACGCAGGTGGCGCGATCGTCCCAGTCAAGCAGGCGCGAGAACGTCTCGGCGCCGATCACCAATGCGCGCTTGGCTTGACCCCGGGCGAGGAAGTTGTCGGCAGTCGCAAGCGCAAAAATGAAGCCGGAGCAGACCGCTTGCAAATCGAACGCGGCGCCCTTGGTAACGCCAAGCGCAGCCTGCACACGTGCGGCTGTCGCTGGGAAAGTGAGATCGGGCGTCGCCGTTGCAAGCACGATCAGATCGATGTCAGCGGCAGCGCAGCGCGCGCTAGCAAGCGCCTTCACCGCGGCCTGAATGGCGAGGTCGGAGGTGAACTCGCCTTCAGCGGCGATGTGGCGCTGGCGGATGCCGGTGCGCGCCACGATCCACTCGTCGCTGGTGTCTACCTTGCGCGATAATTCCGCGTTCGTGAGCACACGTTCGGGTAGGTGCGAGCCGACGCCGCAAATGATGCTTCGCAACTCCATCAAGCTTGCGCCCTGGCCGCGGCCTCGGCCTGGGCAAGGCGCTGGAGATTGCGTGCGATCTCTTCGCGATAGTGGCTGCTCGCGAGCTTTGCGGCTACTTCGATGGCGGAGGCAAAGCCTGGACCGTTGGCGCCGCCATGGCTTTTTACCACGAGGCCGTTGAGGCCAAGAAAAACCGCGCCGTTGAAGCTTCCCGGATCCATGCGTTTGCGCAGCTTCGCCAACGCCGGGTAGGCGATCGCCGCGCCGAGCTTGGCGAGCGGGGAACTGGTCAGCGCTTCTCGCAACAATTGGCCGATCAACCTCGCGGTGCCTTCGCCCGTTTTCAATGCAATGTTGCCGGTGAATCCGTCGGTGACCACAACGTCGACCGTGCCTTTCGAAATATCGTCGCCTTCGACGAAACCACGAAAATCGAGGTCCACGCCGGCCTCGCGGATGAGGCCCGCGGCGGCGCGTATTTCCTCATGACCCTTCTGGTCTTCGGCACCGACATTGAGCAGAGCCACGCTCGGCTTCTCTTTGCCCGAGACCGCACGTTGAAACGCCTCGCCCATGATGGCGAATTCGACCAATTGCTCGCCGTCAGCCTGCACGTTGGCGCCTGCATCGAGCATCACCACGAAGCCGCCATTGGCGGCGGGCCATCGCGCAGCGAGCGCCGGCCGATGCACGCCCTCCATGGTGCGCAGGCGGAACATGGCGATGGCCATGTAGGCGCCGGTATTGCCGGCGGACACGACGGCCTGGGCTTGCCCGTTCTCCACCGCCGCCACTGCGTTCCAGAGGCTCGACCCCTTGCCCTGGCGCAGCGCCTGAGCCGGCTTCACCTCCATCCCGATGGATTTCTCCGCCGCGACGACGCTCGACGCGGCTTTTGCACGCGGGAACCGCTCCAAGAGGGCATTGAGCTTGGCGGCGTCGCCATGAATTTGAAAATGGGCTTCAGGCCTGGCGCGCGCTGCGATCTCAACGCCTTCAACCACGATGTCGGGCGCAGCGTCCCCGCCCATCCCGTCGATGGAAAGTACCAGGCTCTCAGCCATTTCCGGTTGTCCTGATCGCCCCTTGGACCGCACTCCGGGCCGTGTGCGGTACGGGACCATAATACCCGCTTTCGCGATTGCCAAACCGCAAGGTCATTCGGGCGTCGGTGGCCAGGAATCCCCCTGGAACAAGGCGGCGACGGCTAGTGCTTCGAGCTTTGCGGCTGCCAATTCCACATAACCGGCCAGCGCAGTGGCGAAATCCGGAGCGCCTGCCAATGCGTTGCGCGTCAGCGCAGCCTCAAGCGCGGTACGCCCCTCCTGCAGGGCTCGGTCGTAGACGCCAAGGCGGCCGTAAAATGCTCCCGCCATCCTCTGCATTCCCTTGGGTACGGAAAGGTCGCCCACCCCGGCTTCCCGTAAGCCGGCGTCGAGATAGCGAAACAGCTTATCTGTGAATAATTGGCCTAGGCGGGCCTCCTCTGGTGCTTGGCTCAGCCGGCGCAACGCCAGAATGGCGTGCAGCGTCAAGAGCTCAAATCGCCCGTCAAGCGTATCGGCGAGGCGGCCGGGTCCAAAGAAACCGGGGCGGCGGCTGGCTTGGGCAACGCAAGCGAGAAGCGCCTCGGCGGCGGCTTCGCTTTGGCTGGGCCGGAACGGCCATAATCGCACTCTGACTTCCCCCCTTGCTCGCGCGGACGGACCGATTTACCCGTGTGGCCCCAGATTTGAGGCGAGGCGAGCGATGAAATACGGATTCCTGCGTCTGTCAGCCGCCGCGGTCGCTTTGGCGGCTGGCGCTGCGTGCGCGCCGGTTCAGACCTACAACGGCTTCCGCGCCGACTACAACAATGTCGATATCGCCACCCCACAGGTCGGCGTGGATACGCGTGACACTATTCGCCAGCGCTTCGGCAGCCCCTCCACCACGGCGATCTACGACCAGACCGCATGGTATTACGTGAGCGCCGTGCAAGAACGCGTGGCCTTCTATTCGCCCCGCATTACGTCGCGCCGCGTGATGGTTGTTCGCTTCGACAACGACACGGTGTCCGCAGTCGATAATTTCGGCCTCGAACGCGGGCGTATCGTCTCTTACAATTCAGAGGAGACCCCGACCCGCGGACGTGAACTCGGCGTGCTCGAGCAATTGCTCGGCAATGTCGGCCGCACGCCGCCCATCCGCCCCGAAGCGGAAAACCCGCGCGACCGGCGCTGAGATTAATTAGCTTTAGGCCAATAAAAAACGCCCCGACCTTGCGGCCGGGGCGTTTGTTTTTCGTTGGTTGCAACCCTACCAGCGCGCCAGCATTGCGAGCAGGAGCAGCGCCACGATATTGGTGATCTTGATCATGGGGTTCACTGCCGGGCCGGCCGTATCCTTGTAGGGATCGCCCACGGTGTCACCGGTGACGGCGGCCTTGTGCGCGTCCGAGCCCTTGCCGCCATGGTGACCCTCTTCGATCAGCTTCTTGGCGTTGTCCCAAGCGCCGCCGCCCGAGGTCATGGAGATGGCCACGAACAACCCGGTGACGATCACGCCGACCAACAATGCGCCGAGCGCCGCGAGCGCTTGCGCTGGCCCCGCAATCGCCCAAGTGACGAAGAACAGCGCGATCGGCGCTAGCACCGGCAGCATGGACGGCACGATCATTTCGCGGATCGCGGCTTGCGTGAGGATATCGACGGCCTTGCCGTAGTCGGGCTTGGCGGTGCGCTCCATGATGCCCGGGATTTCGCGGAATTGGCGGCGGACTTCCTCAACCACCGCCTGGGCCGCGCGCCCGACCGCGGTCATCGACCAGCCGCCGAACAGGTACGGCAAAAGCCCGCCAATGAAGAGGCCGACAATCACATACGGATTGCTGAGCGCGAAATCAGGCGTGAGCCCCTCGAAGAACGGGAACTCACCGGGATTGGCGGCGTAATGCTTCAGATCTTCGAAATACGCCGCAAACAGCACCAACGCGCCAAGACCAGCTGAGCCGATGGCGTAGCCCTTGGTGACCGCCTTGGTGGTGTTGCCGACAGCGTCGAGCGCGTCGGTGGTGACGCGGACTTCCTTCGGCAGCCCCGCCATTTCAGCGATGCCCCCGGCATTGTCCGTCACCGGGCCGAAAGCGTCGAGCGCAACAATAATGCCGGCGACCGACAACATGGTGGTGACCGCGATGGCGATGCCGAACAAGCCGGCGAGCGAATTGCAAGCGATAATTCCGGCCACGATCGTGAGCGCCGGCAAAGCGGTGGATTCCATGCTCACAGCGAGACCTTGGATCACGTTGGTGCCGTGGCCTGAGACCGAAGCCTGCGCCACGCTCTTGACCGGACGGAACCCGGTGCCGGTGTAGTATTCAGTGATCCAGACAATCGCGCCCGTCACCGCCAGGCCGACAAGACCGCACACAAACAGCTTGCTTCCGGTGATCGCTACATCGCCCACCGTGGCGATGTCGGCCCAACCGACAGTGGCCATGATCGCCAACGCGAGGCCGCCCGCGGACAGAACGCCCGCCGCCACCAGCCCTTTGTACAACGCGCCCATAATGTTGTTGGAGGCGCCAAGCCGCACAAAATACGTTCCGATAATCGAGGCGATAATGGCGATGCCGCCGATCGCCAACGGCAGCAGCATTATGCCCGACACCATCGTCGAGTCGCGGAACAGGATCGAGGCGAGCACCATGGTGGCGACCGTGCTCACCGCATAGGTCTCGAACAAATCCGCCGCCATGCCCGCGCAATCGCCGACATTGTCGCCGACATTGTCGGCGATTGTGGCGGGGTTGCGCGGATCGTCTTCGGGAATGCCGGCTTCGACCTTGCCGACCATGTCGCCGCCGACGTCAGCGCCCTTGGTGAAGATGCCCCCGCCCAAGCGGGCGAAGATGGAAATCAAAGACGCGCCGAAACCAAGCGCGACCAGACTATCGACCACGACCCGATCGGTCGGGTCGATGCCCATCCACTGGGTCAGGACAAGGTAATAGAAGGCGACGCCAAACAGCGCCCCGCCCGCCACAAGCATGCCGGTCACGGAGCCGGCCTTGAACGCCATCTTGAGCCCTTCGGCCAAGCTGTTGCGCGAGGCTTCCGCAGTGCGGACGTTGGCCTGCACCGAGACATTCATGCCGACGAACCCGGCGAGCCCGGAAAGCACCGCCCCGATCACGAACCCTACCGGGATCTGCCAAACCGGCCAGAACACCACCCCGAGCACGATCAACACGCCGATGCCCACCATTCCAATTGCGGAATATTGGCGGTTGAGATAGGCGCGCGCGCCTTCCTGGATCGCCGCGGCGATTTCCTGCATGCGCTCGTTGCCGGGGCTTGCCTTGGTGATGACTTGGGTTTCGAGCCAGCCATAGAGCGCAGCGATCAAGCCGCTGGCTACGACCAGCCAAAGGATCAAATCTTGGTTCATCTTACCTGTCCTGGAGGCGGGATACCGCGCCGGTTGGGGAATGGGTTGGCCGCTGCCCGCGACGTTCAGTCAGCGGGCGCGCTTCCCCCAGAGGTGGCCGCTTACTGCCAAAACCCGGGCAAAGACGCAATGGATTCCGGCGTTTTGGGCGTGTCTCTATGTGAATTTCCAGCCCGAAGCCGGAAGGCTGCATGCGGCGCCCAAGACTGCTCCGCGCCGAGGGGCCGGGCATCGCCGATCTCGCTCGCGCACCAGTGACGAACCTGCGGTGCAAACCTAACTAGGACGCCCAGCGGCTCGTCATGCAGCGCGGTCGTGAACTGGTGCGTTGGCGGCGGCGATGGCGGGCAGTGTCAGCGTAGCGGTGGCGCCTTTGCCGGGACCTTCGCTCTTTAGCGCGAGCGAGCTACCCATCGCGTTTAGGGTGTTGGCGCACCAGTGCAGGCCCAAGCCGCTTGAATGTTCCTGCTTAGTAGAGAAGCCGCGCTCGAATAATCTCGGCGCCTGGGAGGGTTCAAAGCCCGACCCGTCGTCGGAAATTGAAACCCGGACATTATCATCCACCCGAGAAATCGTCACCGCGATCCGACCGGGCCGCTTCCCGGCCCGCGCTATCGATTCAACTGCATTGGTCAGAAGATTTCCCACGATCTGGGAACACAAGAGGCGGTTGGCGCGCACGACGCTTCCGCCCGCTGGCAGTTCAAACTCCACTTCCCCCCAGGGCGCAAAGCGCGCCGCCGCGGCGTTGGCTTCGATCGCCTCGACGACGTCGAATGACTCCACCGGGATTTGCTTGTGCGCGGTTTCACTCTGCGTGCGCAAAATAGCCAACGCTTCCGAGAGCGTCTCCTTCGCTGTCAGCAGCGCGTCGCGGCGGGCCGCCGCTTGCTTTTGGACATCTTGCACGGCCGCCGAAAGAAACGCCGCCAAACGCTCGCGGCGAGTCGGCTCCGCCTCGCTAGAGGACAGCTCCGCGATGGCGCGCTCAACATCCTCCACCTTCGCATTGCTTTGCTGCGAGAGGGCCTTCGAGATGATCGCGCTGACGGGCGTCAGCGAGTTCTTTACGTTGTGCAGAGCGCCAGCCGCGGACTCGCTCTTGCCGAGTTCAAAAGATTGTATTTCCAGGCGCTCGCGAAGCGCCTTTAGCTCGCCCATCATCGCATTGAAACTGCGCGCGAGCGACCCTACTTCGTCGGCATTCGCATCATCTGGCAGTGGCGACAGGCCGCCGTCCTCGCCGATGCGATGCATGTGCGCATCGATTGCCGTCAGCCGACGCACAACGATGGCCCGAACCATCAAGAATACGCAGAGCAAGGCCGCTGCCAGCACCAGTGCGCTCAAGACAAGGGTGTTCAAGATTGTGTCAGCGCCGAGCTTGTAGACATCGCGTGGCATGTCGAACGCGAGTTGACCAACAGGCGTGCCATTGGCGCGGGCTATAGGCACGATGACCCGCCAAGCGTCGCGTGACGGGAGCATCGAAAGCCCGGATGCTTCAGTGGACACCACAATGGGTGTTTGCAGCGCCTCACTCGCAGTTGCGTCGCCGAACTCAACTGCGGATACAACAAAAGCTGTCGCTTCGCCGCTCCCGTCGCTGTGATGGATTTGTGCGCCAGCCACCGCCAAAATCCGGCCGTCGAAGACCACGTACGTGGCGAAACTTGGGGCGCTCTGCGCCAGTTCCAGTATTTGTTCGCTGGTGACCAGACGCTCGAACAGAGCTTCGCGTTGCGCGAGTTCTTGCTCAGCCTCGATGTCGGCATAGATCGCATGCAACGCTACCCCGTCGAAGGTGACGTACGCGCGCGCATTTACACCGAGATTGACCAGAGCGAGGACCGTTGCGGTCTCAACTTCGAAGGCTCGGTCGCGGGTTTGGACATAATTGTAGCTATCGTCCCAGACTGCATAATCGAGTGTTATGCTCTCAATGTTGGTCAGAGTTCCTTGCAGCAACGTCTCGGCTCGCGCCACTTGTTGCTGGAGCGCCTCCCGCTCCAAGCGTTCGAATGCCGGGCGCATCGTGGCGCTCAGCACCAAGCCAACGAGCACGAAGCCAATCGAACCCAGTGCGATCAAAGCGACATTGAGCTTCGACGTAATTTTGAGGCGATGCCACTGGGCTGACAGCTGCGCGACGAAGGTGTTGAAGGCGTTTTTCATGGGGATCACCGCGCTTGCCGAGCAGCAGGCTCGGTCATTTCACTATCTTGGTTCAACTTCTCCAATGCGCCCGCTTCATTGGTGGGGTGGCCAAAGAGAAATCCCTGCATATGTGAGCAACCCGCCAGGCGGAGCGCCTGATGTTGGAATTGGTCCTCGACGCCTTCCGCCACGACGCCGAGGCCGATCGAGCGGGCGAGTTGTGTGATCGATGCAACGATCGCCGTGGAGTTGGCCTCTTTACCGAGCGCAACAACGAATGAACGATCGACCTTGATGCAGCTGATATCGAAGTTCTTCAAGTTAAACAGGCTGGAATACCCGGTGCCGAAGTCGTCGAGGGCCACGCGGAAGCCGAGGCCGCGGATTTCAGTGATGACCGCAGCCGCTCGTTCGACATCTTCGAACAACGCCGTCTCGGTGATTTCGACCTGAACGCGATCTGGCGTCAGGCCTGCGGCGGCGACAGCCTGTTGAAGACGCGCTGTAAGCTCTGGCCTATGGAATTGGCGCGGAGAGAAGTTTATCGAGACATAGTGTTCCTGCCATGCCTTGCAGGCCTCCAAGGCATGAGCGACGACCCAATCGCTCAGCTCGTGAATAAGGGCGCCTTCCTCGGCAATTGGCACAAAGAGCGACGGCGGCACCGCTCCGTGCGCATCGCTTTCCCACCGCACAAGAGCCTCGAACCCAACAGTTGCGAGCGTTTCTTGCTCAACGATAGGTTGGAAGACGAGGCTGAGGTCGTTGTTGGCGATGGCGGCGCGCAGGCCATTCTCGATCAGCAGTCTGAATCGCGCGCTCTCGTCTAAGCTCTCATCGAATAGGCGCGCCCGACCGCGGCCGGCGTTCTTGGCCGCATAGAGCGCAAGATCCGCACGACGAACCAGATCGATAGCGTCTCCGCTCTCTGAGCCTTGGCAGATCACCAAGCCGATCGAGGCGCCAACTTGAACAGAATGGCCGAAAATCTGCCGCGCTTGACTACAGGCATCGACAATAGCGTCGCAAACGCCCAGCGCCGCGGCGGGCTCGCTCATCGGCAAAATGATTCCGAACTCATCCCCGCCCATGCGAGCGGCGAGGGAGCCTGCGGGCAGAAGATCGTTGATTCCGCGCCAGATTGACCGAATCAGATCGTCGCCAGCAGCGTGCCCAAGATTGTCGTTCACCGCCTTGAACCGATCGAGGTCGAGGATGGCGACCGCAAAGGACCCTTGCTTGGCGTGAATACGAATAGAGAGATCGCGGAAGAAGGCCGCCCGATTGGGCGCGCCCGTCAACGCGTCGTGAAAGGCCGCGTGGCGCACGCGCGCTTCGCTCGCGGCCAGCTCATTATTCGATTTCTCCAGCAGCGCGACCTTTTCGGCGAGTTGGGCATGTGCAGCCTGAAGCGCGCGCTCGGTTTTCCACTTTTCGGACAGCGCTCGCGCGAGTTGAAGGATTTCCTCGATCTCGAAGGGCTTCGCCAAATAGTAAAGCCGGTGAAACGGCCCGGCCACTTTGGCTACTTCGACCGGGCTACTATCTGAATAACCTGTCACTACGACAATATGGACGTCCGGGTCGGCCACGCGAATTCGCCGCGCTGTTTCCTTGCCGTCGATGCCTGGAGGCATGCGCATGTCGAGGAAGATAACCTGAAACGGCATCCCACTCGTAAGGGCGTGTTCAACCGCCGTGACCGCGTCTTCGCCCTGCTCAACATAAGTTACGTCGAAATTGGCGGATTTGGCCCCGGCTGCGCATTCCTCCTCACCGTCCGAAAACAGCGAGGCGGCAAGTGTACTCAGATCATTTGCCGCTTCGTCCTCGCTCGAAAACGCCGCCCGGTAGGCGCTAAGCACGCCCTTGTCGTCATCCGCCACTGAACCGCGCCGGGAATCTCGGAGGCATCCGGGTTTAAGTCACGCTGCCATAGCTCTTGGTTCCTGCGCTGCATAGTAGTTTGC
>JBEBIU010000050.1:0-20993 GCA_040080225.1 Terricaulis sp. | reverse complement strand
CCCCAGGGCGGTTGGGGAGATTAACCACGGACGGCGGCACAAGTCAGCCCTCTTGGAGGAAGTTTGGCCGTTGGAGGCAGGGAAAGTGGCTAGGAGCCCCGGCCGAAAGCGAACTCGATTTTGGGCATTGTGAGCTCGACCGTAGTTCGTCGTGGTTTAGTGCGTACGCCACGGTGCTGGGCATTGCTCGGCCAGTATGGCACAGAAATCGTGCTGCATCCGAGCCGACACGCGAGGAGAGCCCGTGCTTGCCGCGCCGATGTCACTCATCATCGCGCCAAATTGCGGCAAGCGCTCGATCATCGCGGCACCGCCCGGCGTTTGCGAGAAGCGAATCCACGCAGCGACTTCAGTTTCAGATGCCTCATTGCTGCCCGATGGCTCGCCGTGAACTCCGTCAAGGCCGGCGCGAAGCATGAAACCCCGCGCTTCCGGTGTATGTACGTAAGCGCTAATGTCGTGCAACTCACTCTCCGAAAAGAGTGCGGCCACCTGCGGCGCAAATCGATCGATCAATTCCGACGCGCCGCGTATCGCTTCCGCTTGGCCCATAGGCGGAAAACCATCGACGTAAGCGGCGAGCGCGCGCCGTTTCTCAGGCGAAAGCGAGCCGTAGAAGGGCCAGTCGGAAATCCGAGATCGTAGGAACGGCGTGCCCCGATGAAATGCTTCAAGCGAGATGGCGGATAGAAAGCCAGAATCGAGTAGCAACGCGCTCAACGTCTCGCGCGCGGCGCTTATGTGGTCCTGCGAGAGCGTCCCCTGAGTCGGGGGCGAGACGTTCTGCTGCGCCGCAGCTGTGTGCGTCACAAGGACAAAGCATGCGCTGACAAGCGAGATGAGAGCACGCATCACCAACCTCTATCATAAGTCCAGCAGCATCCGCTCTGGGTCCTCCAGCCCCTCCTTGACCCGCACCAGGAAGGTCACCGCTTCCTTGCCATCGACGATGCGGTGATCGTAGCTGAGCGCGAGGTACATCATCGGACGGATCGCGATCTGCTTGTCGACCACGATCGGGCGCTCCTGGATCTTGTGCATGCCGAGGATGCCCGATTGTGGGGCGTTGAGGATAGGCGTCGACATTAGCGAGCCGTAGATGCCGCCATTGGAGATGGTGAACGTCGCGCCCTGCAGGTCTTCGAGCTTCAAATGGCCGTCGCGCGCCTTGAGGCCAAGCTCGGTAATTTCGCGTTCGATGTCGGCCATGCTCTTGTGGTCGGCGTCGCGCACCACCGGCACCACCAAGCCGCGATCGGTGCCGACGGCGATGCCGATGTCGTAGAAATTCTTGTAGATGATCTCCTCGCCGTCGATCTCGGAATTGACGTTGGGAATCTCCTTAAGCGCGGCGATGCACGCCTTCACGAAGAAGCTCATGAAGCCGAGCTTCACGCCGTGCTTCTTCTCGAACGTGTCCTTGTATTTCGCTCGCGCCGCCATCACCGCCGACATGTCGGCTTCGTTGAACGTGGTGAGCATCGCGGCGGTGTTCTGCGCTTCCTTCAAGCGGCGCGCGATCGTTGTCCGCAGGCGCGTCATCTTCACCCGCTCCTCGCGCGGCCCGAGCACGCGCGGCGGCGCGACCGGCGGCTTGGCGACGGGCGCGGTGGCGCGCTGTTCGATAATGGCGAGCGCGTCGGACTTGGTAAGCCGGCCCTCTTTGCCGCTGCCCGCCACGGTCGACACATCGATGCCGCTCTCCGCGGCGATACGCTGCACCGAGGGCGGCGCTTGCCGGGTTGCGCCATTGCTCACGAGTGGCTGCGCTGCCGGCTTGGGCGCTTCGACGCTTGGGGCGCTTGGTTGCGCGCCCGCCGCACCCATGCGGCCCAACAGCGCGCCGATGCCCACGGTCGCGCCAACCTGGGCCACCACATCCGTAAGCAAGCCGGCTTCCGGCGCGGAGACTTCCACAGAGACCTTGTCCGTCTCCAGCTCCACCAGCGTCTCGTCCTTGCGCACGATATCACCGGCTTTCTTCAGCCACTTGGCGACGGTGGCTTCGCTGACGCTTTCGCCGAGGGTCGGCACTACAATATCGGTCATCTCACATCACTTCGTTGTTGAGGGTGCATCGTGGCTTGGCAGGACGGGTGAATCGGATTTGGTCCAGAACACGCCGTCATTGCCGTTATTTTTTTGAACGAGCCGCACGCGCGTCGGGTCGAGCCCGCGCATGAGTCGCGCATTTACGGCGATCCGCTCGGCGTCGTCAGTTCCAACTTGCGTCGTGTGCGTGGCGCATCCGCAGGTGCGGCAATGATGAAACTCCAACTCGCGGTCGCCCCACATGTAGATGAAAGTGTCCGGCGGGTTAGCGAAACGGACCTCGCTTTGCGGATAATAAGCCCAAAGGCCTCCATAGAGCCGGCAGTGCGAGCAATTGCAGTCGAGCACCTGCTCGGGCTCTTCCGCCTCGAAACGGACCGCGCCGCAATGACAGGAGGCGCTGACCATGCTCATCCGAGCGCCTTGGTGCAGCGCAGAGCCACCCATCCCCAGGGCGTCGCGCAGCGGCGAGCCCGGGGCCCAGGAACACAAACGCTTGTGATCTTGGGGCGCGGACTTGCGCTTTGCGCAATCCGGGGACGGGTGGAGTGAATGCGCATGCTAATCCAACGCTTCTTCCAAGAAACGCTCCAGTTCCTTCAAATGCTTGCGCATCTGCCCCGCCGCCGTAGACGCCGTCGCGGGCCGGCCAGCATAGCGCGCGCGCTTGGCCTTCACGCTGAGTTTCTCCAGCGTCAGCTCCAGCCAAGGATCGACGAAGCTCCAGCCGCCCATGTTCTTCGGCTCTTCCTGACACCAGACCAATTCCGCGCTCGGAAAGCGCGCTAGTTCGGCCATGACTGATTTCATCGGCCAAGGATAGAATTGCTCCAGGCGCAGCAAATAGACATCGTCGCGACCGCGCTTTTCGCGCTCGTCGAGCAGATCGTAATAGACCTTGCCGGCGCTCAGGACGACACGGCGTATGTCGCTATCGGGCTTCAGCCTGATCGCTGTATTGCCGTTTTGAGTCTGCGCATCGTCCCACAGCACGCGGTGGAAGGACGAACCTTCGCCCATGTCCGCCAGCGTGGAGGCGCACTTCTTGTGCCGCAGCAGCGATTTCGGCGTGAACACGATCAACGGCTTGCGGAAGTCGCGGTGCATCTGCCGGCGCAATGCGTGGAAATAGTTCGCCGGCGTGGTGCAATTGACCACTTGCATGTTGTCCTCGGCGCATTGCTGCAGAAAGCGCTCGACGCGCGCCGAGGAATGCTCAGGCCCCTGCCCCTCGTAGCCGTGCGGCAGCAGCATCACCAGGCCCGACATGCGCAGCCATTTGCGCTCGCCCGACGAGATGAACTGATCGATAACCACCTGCGCGCCGTTCACGAAGTCGCCGAACTGCGCTTCCCAGAGCGTGAGCGTTTTCGGTTCGGCGAGCGTATAGCCGTACTCGAAGCCAAGCACCGCTTCTTCCGAGAGCAGCGAGTCGATTACTTCGTAGTGAGCCTGACCCGCACCGAGATTGTTGAGCGGCGTGTAGCGCGCCTCGGTGGTTTGATCGATGAAGTGGGAGTGACGTTGGCTGAACGTGCCGCGGCAGGAATCTTGCCCGGATAGGCGGATGTTGAAGCCTTCGTCTAACAGCGTCGCAAACGCCAGATGCTCCGCCAACGCCCAATCCACGCCGGCGCCGTCGTCCACGGCCTTGCGCCGCGTTTCCACGACGCGTTGCACGGTCCTGTGCATGTCGAAGTCGCGGGGCAAGTCGGTAATGCGTCGTCCAAGCGCGCGCAATTTTGTCGACGACGCCTCGGTCTTGCCGCGGCGATCGTCGTCTTCGGGCAGCGCAAAGCCCGACCAGACGCCGTCGAGCCAATCGGCCTTGTTTGCCCTGAAATCGCGGCCAGAATCGAATTCTCGATCCAGGAAAGCGTTGAACTCGTTCTGCCAGGCATTCATCTCCATCTGGGTCGCCACGCCATCGCGCGCCAGACGGTCGGAATAAAGGGAAAGCGTGGTCGGCTGGTCCTTGATGCGCCGATACATGATCGGCTGCGTCATGGTAGGATCGTCCCCTTCGTTGTGGCCGAAGCGACGATAGCAGAACATGTCGATGACCACGTCCTTGCCGAAGATCTGACGATACTCGGTCGCCACCTTCGCCGCGTAAACTACCGATTCCGGGTCGTCGCCGTTCACGTGGAAGATCGGCGCCTGCACCATCAGCGCCACATCGCTCGGATATGGCGAAGAGCGCGAGAAGTGCGGCGCGGTGGTGAAGCCGATCTGGTTGTTGATGATGAAATGCATGGTCCCGCCGGTGCGGTACCCGCGCAAACCCGAGAGCGCGAAGCACTCCGCCACCACGCCCTGCCCCGCGAACGCCGCGTCGCCGTGGATCAAGAGCGGCATCACCCGCGCGCGCAGATCGTGCAGCGCTTGGCCCTCTTCCGTCCACGCCGCCTGCTTGGCCTGTTTGGCGCGCGCCTTGCCGAGCACGACCGGGTTGACGATTTCGAGGTGACTTGGGTTGGCGGTCAGCGACAGGTGCACGTTGTTGCCGTCGAACGCACGATCCGAGGACGCGCCGAGATGGTACTTCACATCGCCAGAGCCCAACACGTCGTCTGGCGTCGCCGAACCGCCTTGGAACTCGTGGAAAATCGCGCGGTAGGGCTTGCCCATCACCGCCGCGAGCACGTTGAGCCGCCCGCGATGGGCCATGCCGAGCACGATCTCCTCGACGCCCATGGCGCCGCCGCGTTTGATGATCTGCTCGAGTGCGGGGATCATGGCTTCGCCGCCGTCGAGCCCGAAGCGCTTGGTGCCGGGGTGGCGCTTGTGCACGAATTTTTCGAAGCTCTCGCCCTCGATCAGCTTCTTCAGGATCGAGCGTTTGCCTTCCGGCGTGAACGACACGCCCTTGTCCGGGCCCTCGATGCGCTCCTGGATCCAGCTCTTCTCGGCGGGATCGGTGATGTGCATGAACTCGACGCCAACATTGGCGCAATAGGTGCGGCGCAGGATCGCCAGCATCTCGTTGATGGTCGCGGTCTCGAGCCCGAGCACGCCATCGATGAAGATCGGGCGATCGAGATCGTCGGCGCCGAAGCCGTGGCTCGCGGGATCGAGCTCCGGCGCGGCTGGGCGCGCTTCCATGCCGAGCGGGTCGAGCGTCGCCGCCAAATGTCCGCGCGTGCGATAAGCGCGGATCAGCATCAGCGCGCGAACGGAATCACGCGCCGCCTGTTGTACATCTTGCTCCGACGCCGCCGGCAGGCGCGCGGCGACCTTGCGTTCCAGCGCCTGGCGCAAGCCGTCCCAGTCGCCGTCGAGCAGCCGCGTGGTTTCGGTCGTCCTCGGCCGCGCCAGCTCGGCGCGATACCAGGACGGCCCGTTCACCGCCGCGTGCACCGCCAGCGGGTTTTCGCGCACCGCCTCGAAGAAGGTACGCCAGGAAGAATCCACCGAGTGCGGATCGGCCAGATACCGCGCCGCCATCTCCTCGACGAAGGTCGCATTGGCGCCGGAAAGAAAACTGGTTTCGGCAAGCGCCTGGTTAGCAAGACTGCGGGCGGCATCGGCCATGGGGAAGGTGACCTTTGTGAAAACCTTGGACGCGCCAGGGATTATTCCGCCACCGCGCCGATGTGGCGCCCTTCTAAAGTGCGTCGCGCCAGGAAAGAAGGGGGCGATCATGCCAGCCCCGGTCACGCCTCCCATACGCCCTTCCAGGTATAATACTCTGACGGCCTGACCTTGTAGCGGGCGAAGTTGCCTTCATGGAGGCCAATGAGTTCGATTTCGACTGCAGCGACGAAAGCTTGGGTGTCCTTGGCAGGGATGAACTCGCCAGCAAATCGCTTGATCGTCATGGCGGCGGCGCCTCGCGACTGGCCTGCTCGCACAATCTCAGAGACGAGGGCGCGCAATTGCTCGCGATATCGAAGCCTAAATTCGTCCGGTGCGCCAAACGATTGTTGGATTGCAGCGTACCGACGCGCCGATCTCTCATAGGCCCAAATGAACATGTCGCGCGCGAGATCGATTCTATTGAGTTCGTAGACCCCCAGCATCGCCTCAACATAGATGTCCTTAGGCACATCAATGAACGAAATCGGCGCAAGATTGCGCTTGATAAACGGGATGTTCGCCGCCAGCCGAGAAACCCGCTTATTCACATCTGCGAACGGCTGCAAGTACGGCAGGTGAACAGATGCGAAAAAGGACTGTTCAAATGGATTTTTGATCGCATCTGCTTTCGCAAGCATTTCATTGAAGCACTCATCGATAATCTGGGGAGTGGTCAAAGGCGTGAATGTTGTGCCTGTGATGGAGACAATTCGCTGCCGCAACCTGCCAATCGCTTCTGCGTCGAGCAAATTGTCAGCGAGAAGTGAGTGAAGGTTGAGCAGCGTATGTCGGTTGAAGCCGACGTCACCCGCGGCCTCGACAAGAAACTCAATTGCGCTCTTGTGATTCAGGATCATCGTGGTTTCTTCGGCGCTCTTGCCTTCAGCAACTTTCCCCTTTTCGATAAGGGTTTGCGTGTCGAGGATCGAATAGGTGTTGCCTTCGAGCTTGCTCGAACTCCAAGAAAGGTCGATCAATAGGCGATCCAAGATGTGGCGCGCGTAGGTGCCTGCTGGCTGGGATTGTTCGTCGATAGCGCCAAGCTGTTGCAGATGCTCGCGAACGCTTTGCGGCAAATAGGCCGTGACGTTTGGTTGGTACGACGCCAGGAATTGACGCTGGTAACTGACGGGGTCACGTTCGATCTCGGGCCGTTGCACAAGGTGCCGAACCTCCGCGCCTGATGGCGAAAGGGGAATGGCCATCCCCTCGTCATCATCAAGCGCATTATCGGTTGGTGGCGGCGGCGGCGGGAGCGACCGTTGCGGCGGGGCAATTGCCTGAGACAAATATCGGGTGCCTTTGCCGACGCCTGTGCTGACGACGAGACCCGCATCCATCAGCTTTTTCAGGCGACGCTGCATGGATCGGCGCAGGGCAGGTGAGGCGCCGACCCCTACGAGATCACGCATCGAAAGGCCGTCCGGACGGTCCCTCATAGCATCCTGTATTCGAAGTAGCTCAACCGCGGATATTGCCATATGCGTTCGGGACGATATGTAACGATAGTTATCGTTACATAAATGGTCCCGCCTTAGTACGCAACGATAATCGGGCCGATTTCATGCCATAAGCACATTAACAACCGGCTTATGACACGGCATCTGTTCCATTACATAAAATTGTTGCAGATGCTGCGTTCGGAAGCGCCAAAATTCCCCTACCCCCGCAGCACTTCCGCCATTGTTCGCGCCAGCGCCGCTGGGTGCGGCGCTACGCGTATCCCCGCCGCTTCCAGCGCTGCGATCTTGCTGGCGGCGTCACCCTTGCCGCCGGAGATGATCGCGCCGGCGTGGCCCATGCGGCGGCCTGGGGGGGCTGTACGGCCGGCGATGAAGCCTACGGTTGGCTTCCACCGCCCCTTCCTGCGCTCGTCGGCGAGGAATTGCGCGGCGTCTTCTTCCGCCGCACCGCCGATCTCGCCGATCATGATGATGGCCTGCGTCTCCGCGTCGGCGAGGAACATCTCGAGCACGTCGATGAATTCCGTGCCCTTCACCGGATCGCCGCCAATGCCGACGGCAGTGCTTTGGCCGAGCCCTTCATTGGTGGTCTGGAATACGGCCTCGTAGGTGAGCGTGCCCGAACGCGACAGCACGCCGATCTTGCCCTTCTCGAAGATCTGGCCGGGCATGATGCCGATCTTGCACTCGTTCGGCGTCAGCACGCCGGGGCAGTTCGGCCCGATCAGCCGCGATTTTGATTTTTCCAGTTTCGCCTTAACCCGCACCATGTCGAGCACGGGAATGCCTTCGGTGATGCAGACGATCAGCGGAATCTCCGCGTCGATGGCTTCCTCAATCGCCGCCGCCGCGCCTGGAGGCGGCACATAGATCACGGTGGCGTCAGCGCCAGCGCGCTCCTTGGCCTCAGCAACGCTGCTGAACACCGGCAGCCCAAGGTGCGTCTGCCCGCCCTTCCCCGGCGACACCCCGCCAGTCATGCGCGTGCCGTAAGCGATCGCGGCTTCGGAATGGAACGTGCCGTTCTTGCCGGTAAAGCCCTGGCAGATGACGCGGGTGGCGGCGGAGACGAGAATGGACATGCGGGCGTGGGTCTAACTCAGGCGCCCCACATTTCAAGCCTTTACTTGGCGCTTGTTCGGCGCAGCTCAGTTCGCGTTCGCAGCTTGGTTGAAGGCGACGATCGCGCGCGGCAAATCGAGAGCATCGACATTGTCAGGCCCGCAAGCGGCTATTGCGCGTATGCCAGCGTCACCCTGAACGTCCCAGAAAACACGGCGGACAATGCCGCCGTCCGCATTTACCGCGCGCCCGCCGCCGAACGGGTTGCGCTTGGTCACATGATTGACGGCTTTGACGACGTCCGCTTCGGCCACCCCGCGGAACAGAACCGAACAAAACACAACTTCTTTGCCCTCGGCAGTTCCCGTGCTCAAAAGGAACAGGACAGGCTCGCCACTCCGTTCGCGGCCAAACACCTCGTGCCGCAAATTCGTGACCGGAGCGGCGATCAGCTTGTTGTCCAGAGCCCATGTGCGCGCGATTTCAACGGCGCGCTCCTGCGGGCCCAGGTCGAATTTCGCCTCCTCGACAATTGCGGCGCGAAGTTTCTTTGGGTCGGGCATAGCGCGATGGCACAGTTCAACCAAGCTTACGATCGCCACGCTCAGCGGCGGCGGCGCGAACTCGCCTTCAAACGCCGCTGTAACAAGGGTGTGCGATGGCTCAACGTCTGGCCTCGTTGTGGTCATGCTCGACTCCCGTCGCCGCAGCAGCGCCGTCTCAGCTCCTGCTCTAGCTGAAATGGAGCGCCGTGCAAACGCCCGGACGTTTATTCCCAAGCTGCGCCTACCTCGCTCCGGTCCGTCAAGGGTGGCCGCCCGGAGCGCTTGGCGCTCCCCGTCTTCCCCACCGCTGCGAATGGAGGGAAGTTCCGAGCGCGGACAAGAGTGGATAGAGAAATCGGGACCGCGCATGCGCTGCGCGGCAACAACGTCGCGCGGACGCCCGAGATTGTTCGCCTGCAGACTGGACAAGGCGCTTCCTCGGCGTAAGGTCTAGCCAAACGAGCAGCCACGGGAGGGGTCCATGCTCAAGAAATTGTTCGCGCTGGCGGCAGTAGCGTTGCTGGCCGCGTGTGCCGTGACGTCTCCGCAAACCTATTCCGGCCAGTTCACGCCACCAGCCGCCAACTCGCGCATGCTGGTGATGACGCCGAACGTCCAACTCAGTCTGCTTTCGGCGGCAGGCATTCCTGAACCGCGCGAAGATTGGTCCATTGCCGGGCGCGACAATCTCGCGGTCAGCTTTGCGGAATATGTGCAGAGCAAACACCACTCGCCCAGCGCGCTAGACCCCAGCACCGCTATGGAAGGCCGCGTCGGCCAGATCATCCGCCTGCATGACGCTGTTGGCGGCGCACTCATGACGCGCGCCATGTTGCCGACCCAACGCGATCGATTCGAGTGGACGCTCGGCGAAGGGGTGCGCGAATTGGGTGCAACCCACAATGTGGATTACGCCATTTTCGTCGGCGCTTATGGCACGTACGCAAGCGCGGGGCGCGTCGCCGCCATGGTCGCGTTCTCAATGCTCGGCGTCGGCATCCCGTTGGGCAACCAGGTTGCCTATGCTTCGCTCGTTGATTTGCGGACCGGAAATGTCATTTGGTTCAACACTATCCTTGCCGCACCCAACCAGGACATGCGGAACGCCGGGGGCGCCAAGGCCTTGGTCGATAACCTTCTGCGGAGCGCCCCGTTGTGAACCGCCTGCTCGCGGCGGGGTTCGTTGCCGCGACACTTGCGGGCGCGGCCTTCGCCCAAGAACAAACTCCAGCTGAACCGGTGGAGGCGGTCGGTCCGATCACATCGCCGCCGACCGAAGCCGCAGCGCCGCCGCGCTCTCCGTCTCGCGCTCGTCCTGGCATCAGCACAGACGAGGGCGGCCTTTGGGGAATGTCAGATCGCGCTGAGCAGGTCGCCCGAACCTCAGGCCAGTTGGAACCCGACCCCGCGCTCAACGCCTATCTGCGTGAAGTCGCATGCAGAGTCGCGGGGGAATATTGCGGCGACATCCGCCTCTACGTGATGAATAGGCCGTATTTCAACGCGCAGATGGCGCCCAATGGCTACATGGAAGTGTGGTCGGGGCTATTGCTGCGCGCGGACAACGAAGCGCAACTTGCATTCGTTCTCGGTCACGAAATCGGCCATTACGGGGAACGCCATTCTTTGGCGATGTTGCGAACCGTTCGTGGCCGCGCAAACGCAGCATTGGTGTTTTCGATTCTCACTGCTGGCGCCGGCGTGGCCGTCGTCGGAGACATCGTCTACCTTGGCACCATTGCGTCGGTCTTTGGATTCTCGCGCGAGACCGAGACACAAGCCGATGGCATGGGTTTCGATCACACCGTCGCCGCGGGCTACGATCCACATGCAGGCCACCAACTTTGGGCCAATCTGCTGGCGGAAACACAGGCGTCCGACAATCCAGACACCCGTCGCGAGGAAACGCGCGCGAGCATTTTCCGGACCCACCCGCTCTCGGCCAATCGAGTCGAGGCGCTCACCGCGCGCGCCGCGCAGGCGAGCGGCGGGGAGACCTATCGCGAAAAATACCGCGCCGCGATCCGCCCGTTCCTCGGCAGCTGGCTGCGCGCGGATCTGCGTCGGCGCGATTATGGACAGACCGCCCTCATTCTCGATCGCCTCGGCGCACACGGCGAAGATCTGGGAATAGTCGAGTACTACCGCGGCGAAGTGAACCGCCTGCGTCGCGCCGAGGGAGATCGGGAACGCGCGATCCAGCACTACACCACCGCAATCGAGCAACCCGACGCGCCGCCGGCTGCTTGGCGAGAGCTTGGCGATTACGCCGCGCACGACGGGCGCAACGCCGACGCTGCGGCGTTTTTTGCAACCTATCTTGAACGCGCGCCTGACGCGGGAGACCGCGCACTGGTCGAGGCGCGGCTGGCGCAATTAACGGGAGGGGCACCATGACAATCACACGACGCGGTTTGCTGGCGTCTGCAGCAGGCAGCATTCTGCTTGCGAGCTGCGCTACTGTAAAATTGGCGCCTGCGGGCATGTACAGAGTCGGCAACGCCTTTTCGATCACGCTGACCCGGCCCTGGTCCGACCTAACCGCGGCGGCGATGCAGCCGCCCGGCGTGCGCGTGCTTACGATCGACGGCCGTGGCTTGAACCAATTGTTCGCGGCCGACGTCGCGCCGGCCGGCTCGCTTGTAAGAACAGCCGACAAAGATACGCCAAAACCGACATATCGGGCCGACATGAGCGACACAGAAGTGGTCGAGTTTGTGGTCGATAGCTTGGCGGCCATGGGATTTCTTGAGCCGACATCCGCAGGCCTGCGCCCGCAATCGTTCGTGGGCGCGTCGGGCGTTCGTTTCGACATCTCGTCGCGCTCAGAAACTGGGCTCAATTACTCCGGGACAGCAATCGCCGCCCGCGCGGGAGAAAGGCTGCACTTGCTCATTTTTCTTGCGCCAACCGAGCATTATTACAGCACCTTTGCGAGCGAGATCGAGGCGGTGTTCGCGAGCGCGACGGCGGCGTAACGCGCCGCCATCGCGCAAGCTCTCAGCTCAACCCATGATAAAGGCGTTCAACTTGTTGCCGTCGGGGTCGCGGAAATAGCCGGCGTAAAAGCCGGGGAAGCGTTCGCCGGGCGGGCCCTCGTCGGCGGCGCCCATGGAGCGAGCGAGATTGTAGATTTTATCGACTTGCTCGCGACTTTTGCACTCGAGCGCCGCCATCACGCCGTTGCCGATGGTCGCGGCCTTGCCGTCATAGGGCTTGGTGAGGCCAATGCCCGCGCCTCCGCCCGGCTCGCCCCAAGCGATGAAGCTGTCGCTTTCCATCATGCGCTTGGTGCCGAGTTCGGCGGCGATGGCGTCATAGAATTTCGCGGCGCGCTGGAGGTCGTTTGTGCCAAGCGTGACGTATCCGATCATGATTTCTCTCCCAATCTTGGCCGCTCCGTGAACTGTGCTAAGCGGCCCTGGGTTCGAACCTAGGCAATATTCGCGAGCAAGAAAAATGGAAAAAAACCGGCTGCTGGCGTTCAGTGACGGCGTTATCGCCATCATCATCACCATCATGGTGTTGGAGCTGCACGCGCCGCATGACGCCACGCTGGCGGCGCTCGCGGCGGTATGGCCCACGTTTCTGAGCTACGTGCTGAGCTTTATCTACGTGGCGATCTATTGGAACAATCATCACCACATGATGCATACGGTCGAGCGCGTGAACGGCGCGATCCTATGGGCCAACATGGCGTTGCTGTTCTTCCTGTCTCTGCTGCCGTTCACCACCGCGTGGCTGGGCGAAACACATGGCGCACAATGGCCGACGGTGGTGTACGGGGTTTCGTTGTTGGCACCGGCGCTCGCCTATTATGTGCTGCAGAACGTGATTATCGTCAGCCACGCCGCCGACCACGTGCTCAAGCGCGCCATCGGCGGGGACTGGAAAGGCAATCTCTCGCCCCTGCTCTACCTCGCCGGCATCGCCGCGGCGCTTTACGATCCGCGCATCGCGCAAGCGTGCTTCGTGGCGGTGGCGCTGATCTGGCTCGTGCCGGACAGGCGGATCGAGCGGGCGGTGATGTGGGAGTGAGAGTGTTACTCGCGCTTGCCCATGATGGCGTCGCGGTCGCGTGCAGCGTGGAGGATGCGGAGGATGCGGAGGATGACCAAGCTGCCTTGGTCTGCTTCGTAATAAAAGACGTAGCGGCCAGAGGTCGCCAAGCGGACCGTTTCGCCGAACTCAGGGCGCGGCACTCCTGTGAAGGGCATGTCCGCGAGTGCGGCGATCCGCTCCAGCACAGCCTCGATGATATTCGCAGCGGCGACCGGCCCCCAATTCTGGGTAAGCCAGGATTCCATGTCGTCGATGTCCTGCTCTGCAGCAGCAGAAACGACGGGGATCATTCCGCGGCTTTAGCCATCGCGCGAAGCCGAGAGACGCGATCCTCCCCGCGAGACAAAAACTCCCCCAGCGGAATCCCCTCACCGCGCGCGAGGCCGGCGCGGGCTTCGTCGAGCTTGCCGCGGACGTATTCGATTTCGGCGCGGCGCTCGTGCACGGCAGCCGCCACCAGCGCTTCCACGCTCTCCGCGCGCCCAGCGGCGACCTCGGCGCGGGCCCAGGCGAGCAGATCGGGAGGGAGGGTGATGGCGGTCATGGAAATCAGCTTAGCACGTCACCACGGAGTTTTCGGCCGCCTTGCTGCCCTTGGCCCCAAGCTCCAACGACCACACTTTCAGCCCTCCTTTGAGCTCCCCTTCCGCCGAGTCCACGGCGGTAACAACGTCGAACTGCACCTTTTCGACGATCTTTGCAGCGTCCTCCAAGGGCTCGAAGTTAGGATTGACCGCCCCCGAATTCTTGTCCGACGCCATCCGACGATCAATCGCCAGCTGAACGCCTTCCTGAATCTGAACCAAGGTCTCCGCTACAAAGGTCTTCAGGTCCATCCTCTACCCCCGCACCGCGCTCACGATCTTCCTTGCAGCATCCTCCAAATCATCCGCGCTGATCACATTCAGCCCGCTTTCGCGGATAATTCGCTTGCCCGCGTCGACATTGGTGCCTTCCAGCCGCACCACCAGCGGCACGGCGAGCCCCACTTCGCGCACTGCTTCGACCACGCCTTGGGCCAGCACGTCGCATTTCATGATGCCGCCGAAAATGTTGATCAGGATGCCTTTCACTTTCGGGTCGGCGGTGATGATTTTGAACGCGGCTGTCACCTTCTCCTTGCTGGCGCCGCCGCCGACATCGAGGAAATTCGCCGGCTCGGCGCCGAACAATTTGATGATGTCCATGGTCGCCATGGCGAGGCCGGCGCCGTTCACCATACAGCCGATTTCACCGTCGAGCGCGATGTAGGAGAGATCGTATTTCGAAGCTTCGATTTCCTTCGGATCTTCCTCGTCGAGATCGCGCAACGCCTCCCATTCCTTGTGCCGGAACTCGGCGTTGGAATCGAAGCCGACCTTGGCGTCGGCGCAGATGAGTTCGCCCGCCTCGCTCACGATCAGCGGATTGATTTCAAGCAGACTCATGTCGCTCTTGGTGAACGCCGTGTAGAGCTTGTTCACGAGGTCGGCACAATGCTCGGCCTGCGCGCCCGCGACGCCGAACGCGCGCGCGATCTTCTCCGCATCGGCGCGCGTGGGGCCGGTCATCGGATCGATGGCGACATTGGTGATTTTCTCCGGCGTATCGTGGGCGACTTCCTCGATGTTCATGCCCCCGGCCTCGGACGCCACGAACGCGACCCGCCCGCTCTCGCGATCCACCAGTACGGAGAGATAGAATTCCTTGGCGATCCTGACGCCCTCTTCGATGTAGAGGCGATTGACCACGCGGCCGGCCGGGCCGGTCTGCAGCGTAACCAAAGTACGGCCCAGCATTTGCGAAGCAAACAGCCCCACCTCCTCCGGCGCCTTGGCGATACGCACGCCGCCCTTTTCGCCGGCTTCCGGCTCCTTGAACCTGCCCTTGCCGCGGCCGCCGGCGTGGATCTGGCTCTTCACCGCCCACACCGAGCCGCCTAGCTTGGCGGCGGCTTCCACCGCTTCCTCGGTCGTGAATGCGGGGAACCCGCGCGGGACCGGCACGCCGAAGCTCTTCAGCACTTGCTTGCCTTGGTACTCGTGAATGTTCATGGGGCGCCCTCAAATCAGCATTTCGTCTTACAGGGCGACGATGCGCTCCGCCAAGCCCGGTTAGCGCGCCTTATCCTCGCCATACGCGATTTCACCCGCCGCAACGCTGGTGCCGATCTGGGGCGAGAATTCTTCCTTGCTGGTGGCCGCTTCGCGCGTGGTGCGTCGCCAGAACATGAGCCCGCACACGGCCAGCGCCGCCGCGCCTGCGAACCAGAACAACCCCGCTACGCCTGCCAAATCGACCAGCGGTCCCATGATTATAGGCCCAATGATCGAGCCACCTGCCCATACGAACAACAATCCCGCCGCCGATTGCGCCAATTTTCCCGACACTGCTCGGTCGGCCATGTGCGCGACGGCGATGCCGTAGAACGACAACGCACCCGCGCCCCACAGGAAGAACAGGAAGATCGCCGACGCCGCCAGCAATTGACCGCTCCAGAGCGCCAGCGCAAACGACGCCAACGCCGCAAGCCCGGCCAAGCCTGCGATCACCAGGCGCCGATCGACTCGGTCGGACAAGCGCCCAGCCGGCCATTGCAACAGCAACGAGCCGGTGAACGCTGCGGAATAGAATTCGGCGGCGGCGTTTTCGCCATAATGCTGGGCGGCATAGAGCGGCGCCAACGCCAACACGCCGCCATTGACGAGCCCGGCCCCGAAGCTGCCGATCACCGCCGCCGGTGCGATTGCGAATTGCTCCATCAGCGCGAGCGGCTGCGCCTTGGGACGATCAGGGGGCGCAGCTGGAGTAAAGCATACCGGCACCATGGATAACGCCGCCAGCGCCGCCGCGATCATCCAAGGCTCGGGCGCCTGCGGCGTATAATTGAATGCGAGGAAGGGTCCGAGTGCGAGCGCGGCTTTCGTCATCACCATGTAAACGCTCAGCACTTCCCCGCGCACGCGCGCGCCGATGGCGAAGTTCATCCAACTTTCGATAGCCGCGAACATGAGCGCGACCGAAGCACCGGCGGCCATGCGCGCTAGTCCCCAACTCCAAACATCGGCCGTGAAATGCAGTGCCAGGGTTGCTGCCGAGAACACGGCTGCGCACGCCGCGTAGACGCGAATATGCCCCACCCGCGACAGCAGCGTGGTGGCGATCACGGCGCCCAACATGAAGCCGGCTGAATAAGCCGCCGCTACCAGCCCCAGCTCAGTGCGCGAATGTCCGTCGGCTATGAACGCGATCGGCAGCCGCACACCGAGCAGACCTCCGGCAAGCTGCAGGATAGCGATCGCCGCGATGAGCGCGCCAACATTTCGAAACAGGCTGGTCATAGGACGCCCGCTTCTAGGGGCGTTCGCGCCCACGCCCAAATGCGAAAACGCCGCGCCGATACGTTAGAAGGACAACTCAAACATGAAGCGGCAGAAAGGTAAGCGTCCCCGGGAACACCAAACGCCCAAGGGCATGCCGGTCATGGCGCGTCGATGGGCGATCGCATGGCGATAACCCATGCCCAACAGGTCGAGCCTGGGGAAATGCGTTCACACGCCGGCGGTCCGCAGTCGTTTCGAGATCGGCCAGTCGATGCGTCCGATCTCCCAAACCTCATGCGGCATGCCTGCGTGAAACGTGGTCTCGCGTACTTTCATGCCAAGACGCTTCGCCAATACTTGGGAACGGATGTTCTCGGTGTGAACCAAGCTGACGATGCGCTCCAGTCCGAAGGTCGCAAATACCCAATCGCCGGCTGCGCGCGCCGCTTCAAGGGCGTACCCCTTGCCCCAGTGCGTGCGTGTCAGTCCCCAGCCCAGTTCAAATCCGACCCAACATTCCGGTTGCCAAGCGCCGACGCGGCCGACAAAGGCGCCGCTCTCTTTCTCCTCGACCGCGAACAAACCGTAGCCGCGCAGCGCCCAATGCCCGACCAGCAACGCTAGGTGCCGCCATGTCGTTGGGCGGTCCAGCGGCCGCTGATCGCTGGTCAGAAAGCGCGCGACATCGGCGTCGGCCATCATCGCCGCCAGACTGTCTAGGTCGTCCTCGCGCCAACCCCGCAGGGTCAGGCGTTCGGTTTCAAGGTGTGGCGTCTCGCGCGGATCGAACATGGCGCCATCATAGCGGCGCGCGCTGAAAGTGCATCACCTCGTTCTCGACGACATCGCCGCGGCGCATGCGCAATGTCATCACCACACGGTCGGGCCCATCGCGGCGAATTTCGAAGCCGTTGAACAAAAGCGCGTCAGGGCCAACCGAAACCGGCTCGAAGGTGTGCCAGCCATCCTTCTCTTCCCAACCGACCAAATCGGGATTGAAGTGCTTTATGCGCATGCGCACGCCGCCTTCGGCGACATCCATCATCATGAATTCGTAGAATTGCGGCTGGCCTTCGCGCCAATAGCGGAAATGTCCCACCATCTGTCCGCCGACGGGCGGCGCCCAGGTCTCCTCCATTTCACCGCCGAAGCCCGTGCCGACCCAACGTCCGGCCAACCAGGCGGCATCCTCGATTGTGGCTTCGGCGACCGGTTGCGTGCTTTGGGCGCGCGCCTGCCCCAACGCGCCGGATATGGCCGCCAGCACCACCAGCGTTCTCAACATCGTCATCATGGCTCCCGCCCTCCTCTTTGACACGACGCTGTGGCTGATTTCGACTCAGCGTGGCGCTGAGAACACCCAATCGTTGTCGGCCGCCAAGTATACGAACGTCGCCCACGCCGCCACGTTCTGGCGGAGTGCTGCGGGATCAATCGCGTAGAGCGTATCGTCCGGCGTGTGGTGGTAGTTGAAATAATCCAGGCCATCCTGGCTCAGATCGACAACAGGCACGCCAGCCGCACGCAACGCGCCGACATCGGCGCCGCCATCGGCCTCGTTATTTCCTGGGTTGATTCCGAGTGGCGCCAGAGCGCGCTGAAAGGCGCGTGCATAAGGCATGGCGGGTTCGGCGAAGCGGGTATCGAAGCGCCACACCCGCCCCGCGCCGAAATCGCTCTCAAGCGCGACAACATGATTTTCGCTTGCATGCGCGGCGCCATAGGCGGCGCCGCCATGCACGCCGTTCTCCTCCGACCCGGCGAGCAGAATGCGGATGGTGCGTCGCGGCCGCCGCGGCAAATCGCGGATGAGCCGCGCGGCGGCGGAGATGATCCCGACGCCCGCGCCATCGTCAATGGCGCCCTGCCCGGAATCCCATGAGTCCAAATGCGCCGCGAGCAACACGATTTCGTCCGGCCGCTCGCGTCCGCGAATTTCAGCGATCACATTGCCAGAAGGCGCGTTGTCGCGAAGTTCCGCTTCGATGACGAGGCGCACCCGTGTGGGGCCCCGCGCAACAAGCCGCGCGAGTACATCGGCGTCAGCTGGCGAGATTGCCATCGCTGGCAGCGACGCTCCGTCCTGTTGGCGCGAGGCGCCGCCCTGGTGCGCGAACCGATGCGTGTCGGTTCCCACCGAACGGATCAGGCACCCCGCCGCGCCCTTCGCTTGCGCGATCGGGGCGCAGCGCCCGCGCTTGCGCACCGCCACGCCATAACCAGATCCATCCTGGGTGGCGATCATGTGTTCGTCTATGAACACGATCTGGCCGGCGACGGCGTCATTGGGCGCCGCTTCCAGCGCTGCGAGGTCGGGGAACCGCACCACCTGCCCCGCCAAACCCCCAGACGGAGTTGATGGCGAACCGCCCAGGGCCACCGCCACCATCGGCCGCTCTATCCCCGGCGCCACGATGAACGCCTCCTCGCGCGTCGCGTTCCAGAACGGGATAGTGAAGGGTTCGATGTGGACGTTGGCGAACCCGTTCGCGCGCAACATCGCCACCGCCCACTCGCGCGCTCGCGCCTCCGCCTCCGACGCAGCCAAGCGCGGACCAACCTCGGTAACCAGGCTTTCGACGATCTCGTATGCGCGATCGCTTGCAAGCGCCGCAGCCTGCAGACGAGCGACTGCACGCTGCTGCGCGATCGTAATTGGGGTGGATTGCGCCTGCTCTCGGGCCGGGTTCACCGCCTGCACGAAGCCCGGTTGCGCCTGCTGCGCATTCGCCGATGAGGCGAGCGCCAGCGCCGCCAAACCCACAATCACGATTCTCATATCTTCCCCGCGTCTCCGCTGAGCGGCGCAGAGTGCAGACGCGCCCGCGCGATGCAAGCTCGAAGCGATGATCTGGCGAATTGACGCCGTACGCCGCGGAATCTACCGCGCCTGCGCTTTCCACTGCGCCTTGGACTGTCCGTAGATGTCAACCTTGTGGTCCTGGAACGGCGGCGCCAGTGCGAGGTCTTCGCGCTCTCGCGAAGACCCTAAACGGAGCGCCAACGCGATCGAAGGCGCATTCTGCTTGTCGATACAGTGGATCACGTGATCCCAGCCGAGGTGCTCGAACGCCCAATCGATGGCCGCTATTGCCCCTTCGAGTGCAAAGCCCTGCCCCATTGCCGAACGTTTCAGACCCCAGCCGACTTCATCTCCGGGCCAGCCACCATCCTTGCCACCGGGGCGCCAAGGGCCAAGCCTACCGATCCATTCGCCGGTGTCGCGCTTCAACACCGAAAACATGCCGTAGCCCAAGAGCGCCCACGAACCCGCCAGCGTCGCCAGCAGACGCCAAGCTTGATCGCGCGGCATCAGCCCGCCGATGAAGCGCATCGTCTCCTCCTCCGCGCACATATCGGCGAAGACGTCGAAGTCTCCGTGCGTAGGCGGGCGCAGGATAAGGCGGGTGGTCGTGAGGGTGGGGCCGATCATGGTTGCAATGTGCCGCGGCGATCGGAGCGCGCCAAGCCCCGGGCGGCTATGCATTCACGGTGCGGCGAACGAACAACACGAAAGCCGCCAAGCATGCCGATCCGACCAGGCCCTCGACAAGCGCTTCGGCTGGGACCAACGTCATCGCAGGCCACAGGAGCCCTACGAGCGCGGCCGCATACCCCGCACCCCGCAGCAACGCGCGCGAGCGATGCAGACGGAAGCGTTCCGCCTCCGCTCGTTCGAGCACTGCAAGAATGAAGGCCTGATCGCGCGCCTTAGGAGTCGCGGCGGCCATCGCTCTTGCAAGTCTCGCGTCGTCACTCATCGCGCACCTTCAACGCTTGCAACAACCGCTCGCGGCCGCGGTTGACATGCGACTTCACTGTACCGAGCGGCATGTGCAAGACCTCGGCGGCCTCAGCGTGAGAAAACCCCTCCCCCAGACACAAGGCGACCGCGGCGCGCTGATCCTGCGGGAGTGTGGCCATGGCCTCCCCCAGCGCGATGTGGTCCTCGAGCGGCGCGGGATCGCCACCGCCCTGGACTTCGAGCCAATCGGCGTCTCTGGTTTGCGCGCGGCGGTGCGCGCGCTTGGCGTCGCGCGCGATACGATAGCCGATACCGCACACCCAGGTGCGGAAACTGGATCGCCCTTCGAACCGGTGAAGTCGCGACCACGCCGCCACGAACGCCTCCTGCGCGAGATCGTCGGCGTCTCCCCAATCACCGACAGTGCGGCGCAAGAATCCGCGCAGCTTTTGCTGGTGGCGCGCGACCAGTTCCGCGAAGGCGCTCCCATCGCCAGCGCGGGCGGCGGCGATGAGGCGCGCTTCGTCATGACCGCTCATCGTCGCGCGACCGGCCTGGCTTCAGGAGCGCGAACGCGGCGCTGCCCAGCGAGGTCACCGTCATGGTCGCCGCGATGACGAGAAACGCCATGCGCCGCTCGCCGCCCATGAACGCGAAGGCGAGCCAGAAGCCGATTGCCAGAACGCCGAACACGAACGCTTCGCCCCACGGCGCGCGTGGCGCGCTGTCGTTCTTCAGCAGCGCATAGAGTTCTGGCGGCGGCTCTTTACCCGCTTGAAGCGCCGCCTTGATCACGTCGAGCGTCTGCCGGCGGCGCTGATGCTCAAGCAACGAAACCCAGCCCTGGCCGATCATGCCAATGGCGACCGCCCCGAAGATGAAGAGCATTATGGTTGTGTTTTCCATCGCCTCACCCGCCAAAGAAGCGCCGCTTCAAGCGCGACAGCATTTCCCGCCGTCCGGCCAGAAATGACAAGCCCAGAACCCCGGCGCCGACCCAGAAGAACGCCTCAAGCGAAAGCGCGGCGGCTGTTACGAGCGCCGTCCAAAGCGCAAGGCTCGGCTTGAAGAAGAAATACGCAACCGCCGCCGCACCCCATGTCGCCACCACCAACAGCCCGACAAGGCCCAGAATGATCCAACGCGCTTTCATGGTTCGCTCCTCCTTTGGCCGGTAGTGGCC
>JBEBIU010000049.1:0-21002 GCA_040080225.1 Terricaulis sp. | reverse complement strand
CGCCGGGACCCGGCTGGGTGGTTGGAGAGGTGGCGCATGCGGCCATCAAAGCAGCCAAAGAGAGCGCAATTCCGGTCTTCACGCTTGGCGTGAGGCGGGTCCGCGCCGATGATTGCTTGGTCATGAGCAAGTCCTTGTCAGAAACTAGTGGGCGCGAAGGTATCGGCGCGCGCGGGCCCAGTCCACCTCCCGAACCGGGCCTTTATGTGGTCGCCACGCCTATCGGCAATTTGCGCGACATTTCGTTAAGAGCGCTCGATATTTTGGGAGGCGCCTCGCGGCTCTATGCCGAGGACACGCGCGTCGCCCGCAAACTCTTGGATGCCTACGGGCTGAAGCCCAGGCTTGGCGCCTATCATGACCACAGCGATGAGAGCGCGCGCCGAGAGATACTTGAAGCGTTGGCTGGCGGGGAGAGCGTGGCGCTGATATCGGACGCGGGCACGCCGCTCATCTCCGACCCCGGCTTCAAATTGGTGCGGGCCGCAATAGAAGCTGGTTTCAAAGTGTTTCCCATTCCCGGCGCCTCTGCGGCGCTGGCCGGTCTGGTCGTCTCGGGGATGGCGACTGATCGGTTCATGTTTTTGGGCTTTCTGCCGGCGAAACAGGCTGGCCGGCGCGCCGCGCTTGAAGAAGCAGCCGACATTGACGCGACTTTGGTTGTCTACGAGAGCGGACCACGCTTGGCGGATAGCTTGGCCGATATGGCGGATATCCTTGGGAATCGGCCGGCCGCGGTCGCGCGGGAACTGACAAAGCTGTTCGAGGAGACGCGGCGCGACACGCTCGCCGCACTTGCGGCGCATTATTCCGAAGCGGGGCCGCCGAAAGGCGAGATTGTCGTCGTCATCGGACCCCCGTTGCGAACAGAGGTTAGCGACGATGCGCTCGATGCGTTCTTGGCGGGTCACTTGGCTGGCGGAGTAAGAGTCGCGGCGAGCGAAGCCGCGCGTGCGCTCGGCGTGTCGCGAAAACGAGCGTACGCGCGCGCTCTCGCGCTACGAGACAAAGCATGAAGCGCCGCCAGGCCGAACGTCGCGGCAGGGTGAGCGAGTGGATCGCAGTGCTATTCTTGGTCGCGAAAGGGTATCGGATTTTGGGGCTACGGCTGCGCACCCCCTATGGCGAAGTGGACATCGCTGCATGGAAGCGCGGTGTATTAACGATCGTAGAAGTCAAAGCACGCGCCACAGTCGCCGCTGGGTTGTACGCCGTCACCCCGCAAGCTCAGGGACGAATAGCACGCGCCGCTCAAGTCCTGGCCGGCCGTTGGCGGCTCGCAAGCGCGCCCATCCGCTTCGACGTCATCGTCGTCGGCGCGAGTTTGTTGCCAAAACATGAACGCGGCGCCTGGTTCGACGAGCAAGGGCGATAATTAAACAGACCGAAACGTTCGCTGGGGCAAGGATGCGGGATCATGCGCGCGCTTTTCACCCTGGCGGCTTTGGCCGCTTGCACCGCCTCGAGCGGCTGCGTCACCGCTGCGGTGGGCGCCGCGGCGGGCGTTGGTCTGTTCGCAGTGCAGGACCGCACGATCGGGGAGGGCATCGATGATGCAACCGCCTCGCAGCGGGTCAAAACACGTTTGATGGCCGCCGATTATCGGGCCTTCCGCGAAGTAGATGTCGAAGTTGCCGAGAGCGTGCTTCTGCTCTCTGGCGTGGTCCCGACGGAGGAGCATCGCCGGGCCGCCGAGACGATCGCACGAACCGTCCCAAACCTGCGTTCAGTATACCTTGAACTTGAGGTTGGCGCGCCGTCCACGTTGGCGGAAAACGCCCAAGACGAGTGGATCACCGCCCAGGTGAGGACCAGACTTTTCGCGAGCCCCGCCGTCCGCGGAATCAACGTCAATATCGAGACCTTCCGCGGCGCCGTTTTTCTGATGGGTTTGGCGCGTACTGACCTCGAATTGCGCCGGGCGGCGGAGATCGCAAGCATCGTTCCCGGCGTTCGCCGCGTCGTTTCCTTCATGGAAGTGCGAACAGCCCCGGTTCCGTACTACGCGGCTGGAACCATAACGCCTCCCGCTCCGGATTTCCGCGGGACGCAGCCCGCCCAAACGGCGGTGACGGCAGACGCCTATCAAGGCGCCGACGCGGGGTACGGGCACTAGCGCTTGTTCACCGCCGATTCAGGTTGGCGCACCCAAAATATCCTCACCGGCGAAATGTTCGAAAAGGGTTGCCTTTTTGTTCTGCTCCTGTACGCTCGCTCCCGTGGCCTGTGGATAACGGGATGCCTCATGCAGACATGCGCAAATGCTACGACGGTCGCTTTCGCTGGGTTGGAGGCGCGACGTGTTGAAGTCCAGGCACAGCTCACCGGCGGCACGCACGGCATTGTCGTTGTTGGTCTTGGGGACAAGGCGGTCTCGGAGGCGCGCGAGCGGGTTCGCGCGGCGTTCGCCTCTATTGGGCTAGCCATTCCACCCGGCCGGCTTGTCGTCAATTTGGCGCCGGCGGATCTGCCTAAGGAGGGGGTCCATTATGACCTTCCGATCGCACTGGCCATGATGGCGGCGATCGGTGCGTTGCCTCATGACGCTTTAGACGGCGTCGTCTGCTTCGGTGAAGTTGGGTTGGACGGTGCACTGGCGCCGACGCCAGGCGCGTTGCCGGCGGCGATCGCCGCGAACGGCATGGGCGCGGCGCTGGTCTGTCCTGAGGCGTGCGGTGCGGAAGCGGCTTGGGCCGGCGGCGAAGTCATCGCCGCGCCCTCACTACTTGCATTGGTCAATCACTTTCGCGGCGGGACCGTGCTGAAGACGCCGGAGCGCGGCGACTTGATCGCGCGCACCGCGCCGCCCGACCTACGTGATGTCCGCGGGCAGGAGCAGGCCAAGCGCGCGCTCGAAATTGCAGCTGCCGGGGCGCACAACATCTTGTTCGTGGGCCCGCCAGGCGCTGGAAAGTCAATGCTGGCGCAGCGTCTCCCCGGGCTGATGCCGCCGCTTTCCTCGCAGGAATTGCTTGAAGTTTCGATGCTGCATTCGGTGGCCGGCCTGCTTGAGCGCGGACAATTGACGCGCTCGCGGCCGTTCCGCGCGCCGCACCATTCGGCATCAATGGCCGCGCTCGTTGGCGGCGGCATACGCGCAAAACCGGGGGAAATCTCGCTTGCGCACCAGGGCGTACTGTTTCTCGACGAATTGCCGGAGTTTTCGCAGCAAGCGCTCGACGCGTTGCGCCAGCCGCTGGAGGCCGGCCAGGTTCTGATCGCGCGGGCGAACCATCACGTGACTTACCCCGCTCGCATCCTGCTGGCTGCGGCAATGAATCCATGTGGCCGCGTTGCCTTCTCGCCGGTACTTCCGGGAAGGAATAGAAGGTTAACAATGACTTCGTCTTTGCCGATAACGATCTTGTCGGTGATGGTTTCGACGAGGCGGCGTTTCTCTTCAGGACCAAAGGCGTCCCAATGGGTGGCAAGGTCGCTTGCTTCTGAGAGTGCGGCAGTTCCTGCGGTTATCCCTATCCGTATGACATCAAGGTCTGCTTGGAGACGCGGTAGTTCAGCTTCAAGCTGGAGACGACGTACTTCCAAGGGATCGTGTCGCCTGCTGAACTCATCGGCGGAGATGCGGTCGGCGGTGTAGAGCTGATAGACGCGGTCGTCGTCTGTGCGGATGCGCTCAAGTTCTGCTTCTGCGGCCTTAACCAATTCTTCCTTCTCTTTGATGGCTTCGTCTGCCTGGGCGAGGTGCGCGGCGAGGTCCTCGGGGGAGAGCAGGAATTGGGAGAGCTGGTCCCGATAGACCGCCTCAAGGGCAGCCATCGGTATCTTGTTTCGGCACTTCGGGCAGATGTACTTCGGCGACTCCCGCCAGACGTACATCTTTGCCCCGCACTCGCAGTGGGCGAAGCCAGAGAACAGGTGCACGTTCTCGCGTGAGAGCCGCCTGCGTCCAGTGCGCTGCTCATCCAGGATGTGATTGCAGGTGTTCCAAAGTTCTTCGCTGATGATCGCCTGAACCGGCGTCATCACCCACTCACTCTCGGGCTTCAGCTCCCATGCTTTTGAGGAGTCTGAGGTGCGGGTGTAGTTTTGGCGGTAGATGCCTTTGGCGGTGGGGTCCCGAAGGAGGCGGTCCACTGTGGTGTCGCTCCACTCGGAGCCGTTTCTGGTGCGATAGCCGCGCTCATTCAAAAGCCGGGCAACACCTTTCTTGCGGCGATGCTTGGCAAACAGCTCATATATAAGAGCGCGCACCGGCGTTTCCTTGGGATCAACCTCAAGCTTCTTATTGACCCACCGGTACCCAAAGGGAGCAGCGCCTCCAATCGGGCGGCCCATCTTGGCTCTGATCGGAACCGATGCCGCAACACGCTCGGCAATTTCTTCACGCTCCCACTGCGCCATAGCCGCGACGATGGTGAAGAAGAGCCTGCCTGCGGGAGAGCCCGTGTCGATAGCTTCGTGCAACGACACCATGTCCGCATTGACCGCGCGGAAGTCGTCGGCAAACTCAAGAAGCTCTTTGGTGTTTCTCGCGAGGCGCGCGAGCTTTGAGAATACGAGGCTGGTGATGTGGCGGGACTTGATATCCGCAAGCATGCGCTTCGCTTCCGGATGCTCCTTCACTGCTTTCCCGGAAACTGCTTCCAGGCGATACACCTCGCGCACCTTCCAGCCGCGCGCTTCTGCATACATGCGCGCACGTTGTTCATGCACTTGAGGACTCTCGCCGCGTACCTGATCTTCAGTGGAGACACGTATCCAAATGCCGACGGGCTTTGGGGGTTCGGGTGGTGGTGCCTTGGTGTTCATAGGATTTCTCGTTGGAACGCAGGGAATCTAGCGTCCTTTCGCCCAGGGTCTCAACTCCAAAGAGCGGTTGGAAGCCCGACATTTGGGGGCCTTCTGTCCTCTTTGGTTGGCTTTCCTCCCATCCGCTCCCCTGAAATCATGAGGTGGTCACGCCGCATGCGCGCGTGCCCACACGATGAAGCGCCTTCCTCAAAACATCACGCACGCTAAAGAGATTGTCCGGATTCACGATGCGGTTCTCATTCGTGGCGATTGCCATGAAATCATGCCCGAACTTCTTGGCACCTATGATGCGATCATCGCTGATCCGCCCTATGGCATAAGGTACGATCCGCGAACGCAATCAGGAACCAGGTGGTGGGATGTGAAGGGCATCGCGGGTGATGCGGAACCATTTGACCCAACGCATCTCGTCGGACTCTCGAACACGCTTGTCTTGTTTGGCGCAAATCACTTCGCCAGTCGCCTTCCTGACTCACGGCGCTGGTTTGTGTGGGACAAGCGTCCCGGCATGAAGAGCATGTCGTTTGCAGATTGCGAGTTGGCGTGGTGTTCGGTTTCGGGTCCGGCACGCATGATCCGATACGCTTGGAGTGGCGCACATCGCCAAGATGAGCGCGGCGAGCACTGGCATCCGACGCAGAAACCGATTGCGGTCATGCGACACATCATTGAGGCGGTGACGAAACCGGGTGATGTGATCCTTGATCCGTACATGGGCTCAGGCACCACCGGGATAGCGGCGCTCCAGTCGGGCAGAAAGTTTATCGGCATTGAAATTGAGCGGCGCTGGTTTGCCGCCGCCAAGAAACGACTTGCGCGAGCTGTTGTCAGGAAGACAATGCCGCTCGAAGGTTTATAGGTCAGCGGTGGGCATCGTAGTTGCGATTGCCCCAGAGGTTCGGGCACTCCATTCCCCACAATCCGCGATGGGCTTCGCGAGCGCGGGCTTCATGAGGCGCATAGAATTGATTGCTGTATTGGGGCCAGTCACGACCCCAGCCACTTTCAACCATCCATGCCCCAAGCTCGGTGTCACCGACGCTGCACATGGCAACCGGGCGATCATACCGGTCCATGCCCCGAACTGTGCAATGCGTGGTGCGCCCGGCAATCAGATCATGGAGCGCGTTTGAGGTAACCTGCTTTGCACTCACATTCCCCGCGCATCGGCGGCCCCGCTCTGGAGCATCAAAGCCCCAGAGCCGAATGTGCGTGCCGTGTATTTCAATCGTGTCGCCATCGATGACCGACGCAACGCCGACAATCGCGGTTTCTTGCGCGTGGCTTTGTGTTGAGCATTGAAAGATGCCGAACGCCAACAGAAGGACGACAAGCGGCCAGACGATGTAGTCCCACCACCGCATGGGCCGACCACCGTATTCGGGGTGTTTGTCCCAGCCTGACATGCACGGCTCCCACTGAGCGTCTCGCGGGGAACGACATTAGAACGAACCGGCTCATGCGTCCACCGGTCGTTCGTACGAATGGACAATCAGGAGCGCCGCAGCCGCGAAAAGCGCCATGTCGCTGTCTTCGGTGTCCCACGCTCTTCGCTTCTTCGGAAGCCGGTTTCTCAAGTCCGGCAGAAACTGCGCCACGACCGACGCTACTTCATAGCGGGTCTTCGCTTTTTGGTCGGTGAACGAAGCCTGCACATCCTTGCGGGTGAAAATCTTGACCGGTGTTCCGTGTACCGCCGCAAGCGCAATCAGTGCGCGATGCAGCTGGCGCATGCGGGGGTGTCTGTGGCCGCCCATCGCCTCAAGCACAAGCACAGCGGGGCGATGTTCAGTGAAGAGTTTTTCTGCGCGTTGTACGCAAATGTCATTCTTCCTGGCGTCTCCCGACACACCGCGCGCACTCCACGACACGCCCCAGCGATACGGTGACAGCGGTCCATCAAAGATGATCCAGCCAAATCCTTCAACAGAGGGGTGGATAGCGAGCGCTGACTTTGGATGAAGGAAACTCATATGGGTTCGGTTGCGATGCGTCGGGCCATCGCTTCAAGAAGAGCCCGCTTTGAAAGCGACGCCTGGTCTCCCTTGCCCTGGAGCATCTCGGCAAGGGTGGCGGCACGCTTTGTGACCGCGAGTTCAACGTCTTCATACAATCCAGGAAAGATGCGTTTTGATTTTTCACCAAAGACGAACTCCGCACCGATCAATACGGAAATAGGCGGTGTGCGTGTGAGACGTTCGTATTTGGAAATGACACTGCCTGAAACACCAAGCAGAAGCCCAAGTTCAGACTGTGTGAGAAGCCAGCGGTCACGCTGTGTGCGCAGGTACGATGCATAGGGGAAGTGGACCATATCAAGGTGCGGTCGCCATGAGGCCCCGCAATCATTAGACGGCTAAATCTTGGGGGCGCTTTCAATCACGGGGCCTCATGGCAACCGTGTGGTCAGTTTTTCAGCTAACGCACGTCGGCGACAGGCGGAGGAATGTGCCCCGTGGGCAAGCCGCCAAACGATGTCCTTTAGGTTCTTGGACATGGGAGCCACTCTCTCCCTCTACCCGCTCTCTCACGTCCCACGCACACTAGCGAGATGGATGACACGCGAGATTCACGGCCAGGATTCTTGATCGTTGAGCGGTACATGCCGAATGCGAGCGAAGAAGCGCGTGAGGAAGCCTACGCAACGCTTCGCGAACTCATGGCGATTCTTGCACGCATCAATGGACGCCTCACCATAGAGAGGAGGGAGGCAGATTCGACAAATGCCGCCGGGCGCCTCAGAATCAGCGACAGCCAAGGCGTATGAGAAAATACTTCGCGTACATACGTGTCTCGACTGCAAAGCAAGGAGAGCACGGTTCATCACTCACTGAGCAGAAGAGCGCCATTGAGGCATTTGCCAAACGCCAAGACCTCGCAATCATCTCGTGGTTTGAAGAACGCGAAACAGCAGCGAAGGGTGGCCGTGCGGTCTTCACCAAGTTGATGCAGGAGCTTGAGCGCAATCGCGCGCACGGTGTCATCATTCACAAGATTGATCGGAGCGCCCGAAACCTGAGAGACTGGGCACGGCTTGGCGAACTCATTGATCGTGGCGTTGATGTGCAGTTCGCGCATGACAGTGTTGACCTGAAATCACGCGGCGGCAGATTGTCCGCCGACATCCAAGCCGTCGTTGCCGCCGATTTCATCCGCAACTTGCGCGATGAAGTGAAGAAGGGCTTCTATGGTCGCTTGAAGCAAGGCTTCTATCCACTGCCTGCACCCGTTGGATACCTGGATCGCGGTCCCGCGAAAGCAAAGGACATTGATCCGATGCGTGGACCCTTGGTGCGGCAGGCATTCGAGCTGTACGGCACAGGCTCGATTGGTTTGAAGCCGCTTCGTGTCGAAATGGCCAAGCGCGGTTTGACGGCACCCCTCTCAGGGAATCCTCTCTCATTGACCGGCATTTCGACGATGCTCAACAACCCTTTCTACACGGGCCTCATCCGTATCAGGCGAACAAACGAAACGTTCGAAGGCAGCCATACGCCACTCGTTTCGCAGAGTTTGTTCAATCACGTGCAGGCAGTACTTCGAGGAAAAACCGTCGCCCGCGTCTTCAAGCACGGGCACCAGTTTCGGCGTCTCATACGATGCGCGTCGTGCGGAAAGTCGCTGATTGGGGAAACCCAAAAAAAGAAGTACACGTACTATCGGTGCCACAACTGCGCCGGTGTCATTGTGCGAGAAGAGGTGTTAGATGCTGCTGTGCTCTCTGCGCTCCAATACCTCTCATGGGAAAGCGATGACGAACGAATTGCCGTCGACGAAATTGTGCGGTCCCTAGCGCAGACCGGTGCCAGGGGAGCGAAAGAAATGCAGGCCTCGCTGCATATGCAGATTGCGCAGTGCGACGAGCGTCTAGGAAGGCTCACGGACGCCTTGGTCGATGGCGTTCTTGAGAAGGAACTCTTTGAGTCACGAAAGCGCGTGGTCCTTGAGCGAAAGCGCACCCTTCAGGAACAGCTCAGTCATGCTGCAAAGAGCGCGCCGCTTTCCGCACGAGCGCTTGCGGACCTCGAACTCGGAAATACCGCGCAATCTGGCTACCGATTGGGGATTCCGAGCGAAAGACGCGACATTGTGAAAGCGGTGACCTCGAACTTCGTGGTTCAAGAAAAAAACCCTTACGTTGAGCTGCGCTCTCCGTTTCGGGAGATCGCGGAAGTGCGGAAATCGAGTGGTGGTGGACCGCATCGTGTCACAGTTCGAACTCGGGCAGAGAAATTGGTGCATGCAGTGATTGAAGCACTTTCAAACGCAGGGGGTACAGGCGGTGTTCTTGGACAGAGCGGCCAAAGCAATCTTAGCGGCAATCTATTGTTCTAATTGTCCACGCATCACTTTGTCTTCCCCGGACCGCCTAGGCGTGCATCTCCGAATTTCGAATCAACTGGGGGCTTAATGGGCGCAATGGCCGACCTCGCTTTCGCCACCATGTGTGCAGCGCCTTCGTTCATTTGACCTTCAAGGTCTGGCCGCTGCATCCAATAAACGGCGTCGAAAATCAAAGGGCTCGTGGCGCGGCGGGTGAATATCGCGTTTTGGAACTTCCGTGATTGTGCAGAACAAACGTCCGGTGAACACGTGCCAGCGATTGCCTTGTCCCAAAGTGACTCGGCCTCGCCCCGTAGGTAGTCGAGCTGGTCGGCAGTGTCTCTTTGCCTCAAGAACTCGCGCAGGGTCCAGATCAAGACCGGCGCGGCTGGCGCACCCAGGTTCACAACAAACTCAGCGACGGTAATGCCCGCGAACAGCCCGGAGAACGCGAGCACTACCACTAGGGCGACACCAACCGAGAGCACGATTGCCCCGTAGTGCCTCCGAAGCTTGCTGTCGTACCAAAGGTTCGTGCGCTGACAGATAATGCGCGCCAATTCTAACGGAACCTCGGCAACGGCGGTCGGGTACCAATCCCGAATCGAAGAGTCGTCTTTCTTGCGTGCGAACTTTGATGCTGCTTCGTGAATGGTTTCAGGCTCAAGTCTCCGCCCGACGGTGAATTGATCCCACGGAAGCTCCAGCGTATTGCAATCAAACTCCTCTTGTATCCGTGCAGATGATTTCAGAATGCGCCTCTGGGTGCGATCCAGGTACGTCACATCGAATACAGTGATTAAAATTGCGGCCAGCGCGACGTAGGGGCGGAGGGTGGGAACAAAGAGGGCGAATATCGCACCCGCGACCGGGACTGCGAGTGTCAAAATGAGTTGCGCGACGAGAAATGTTTTCGCACGTGCGTACATCTCCCGACGTGCGCGCAACAGGCGGAGCTGCTGTTCTTCGTTTTGAGTGCCGGTAATGTTGTTTGCTGGTGTTGTCATCATCGGTATGCGGGGAAGTAGTCCTTGAAGATGTCTGCCCACTTCTCGAACGCGGCTTGTATGTTGCCTCCTGCGGCAAGCCTCTCGGCTTCCTGAGCGCGCAGGAACGCCCAGTTCATTCGCTCCACAATTTTGTCCATTTCGTCTCTGGAGGTGAGGTGTGCTGCGACGTCGTCGCTGTAGCCAGCGGGGTCCGCGAGTTTCGCGGGTATCTTGGCGCGCGCATGGTCAAAAAAGTACCTCACGCCGCTTGCGTAGTTGCTGATGGTGATCCCGGTGAAGACGGAGAGCGCGAGGACTTCGAGATGGAACGAGCGAAGCAGTTTGCGGCTCTTGTTCCATCCCTTCAACATCTTGATCAGCGGAATGAGATCGCCATTGTGCGTTTTGTTTGCCGCAGACCACAACTCGACATGCTTCTTGGGATCGGTCGATATCCAACGCTGCAACTGGGCGTCAGGAATCAAGTATCCGCCGCCTGGGCGGTTGAATGCCGGGACGACATCTACCTTGAAGTCTGTGAAGGTTGTTGTCACCGCTTGGCCGTTGGGGCTGATATCGGGCGTTGTGGTGTACGTCTTGCGGAGCGCCTTCTTCACCGCTGCAAGGAGGTCTGCCTGACCACTTTGGCGATAGTATTTCGGGTCCAGAACAACGACGATATCGACGTCCGCCTCCTTCAGCGGCGCGATCATTGTGCTGCGCTGATACGAGCCGGTGAGAAAAGAATCGAGGATCGTGAAGTCGTTTTCGAGCGCGGCGCGCATATTCGTCTGCCGTGTCGAGACGGCTTGCCCTTGGAGGTCAGTGATTTCGAGGTTGCGGCTAAGCTGCCGGAATCCCTCATCTATTGTTCGTGACATGGATATTCTTCACTAAGACTCGCGCTCGAATAATACCTGAAAATGGGAACGCCGGCGATGTGCGCCAACCGCGCGCGCCCAACCGACTTCGCCACTCCGTCCACAAGCGCAGTCGTTCTTCCATCGCAACAAGGCGATACCCTCAAGGGCTACCCCAAAAATTGCCGCCGCGACATGCCGCGCATACGGTGTCTCGCGCGAATCACGTTTCGGGGGTCATCACCATGAAACTCTTGCTCCGCCGCTCAGAACGATCAAGCATAACGGGAAAACCCATATACATGCTTGAGGTACGCACTGAACTCTCTGCCGAGGAGGGCGGCTGGATTGAAAAATATCGGTTCGGCAACCAGCACCTCTATGTCAAGAAGCCCATGCCCGATGATGCAAACCCCACATCGTGGGGCGGCGTCGGCATGATGCTCCTTCACCACGCACTGAACATCACCGTGTCCGTGAACGACCTCAAGAACGGCAAAAAGATTGAGTGCAAGGACATCATGGAGATGCTTGCGGCAGAAGAGCAGATCAAGGAAGCGGCACGGAACTTTGCAGCGGTTCTCCGTGCAGCTTCACAGTTTGGCGGTGAGGAAGTCATCGACATCTAACCTATGGCGACCAACAACTTCCTCAGCCTCTTCGAAGGCGGCACCAAGAATCGCGAACTCAAAGAAACGCGCGCCGCATGGGAGCGCGCCGAAGCAACGTGGCGAACATCTCCGCTTGCCTCCCTTGAGGTCGAAGACTTTGCCGAAGATGTGGTTCGCGATGCACTCAATGAGTGCGAGCGGATGCCCGCGTCCCCAATTGTTTCTGCGCTGTGTGACGCAGTCGAAACACTCATCCGCGCTGAAGCCATTGCCGAGATAGAACCACTCTGGCCTATCATCGAGAGCAACCTTGAAACAGCCGTTGAGTTTCGCGAAGTCATTGAACGGCGCGCGCTCTGGGCCGCAAACTATGCGCACCTGAAAAAGGCGTGGGGTGCCGCGCTCACTCCTTCCATACATACCTTTGTCGCCGCGCTCCCGTCTGTCTGCTTCGAGAATTGGGAGGAGGGCGGTGAATCATTCGGCGTCCCGCTCATTGACCTCATCGATCATCCCGCGAAGGTGGTCCATGGATTCATCGCTTTTGCGTTTGAAGATAATCCCTCGCGCTTGAAGCTCTTCAACGAGCTTCGTGCGTATCTGCGCAGGAAGATATTGAATGCGTCCGGCGTGTCGCCAGAGAAGGAAGCGAAAGGTGCGTTTGAGATAGTCCCTCCCGAAGAACAGGAAGGATTAAGCGCGCGTGAAGTGGCAGACCTCTATCTCGGCGGGACACCGTTTGCAAAGCTCTTGGAGCTGTCGGTTCCCTTCGCCATTCCCGCTGAAGCGCGCTTTGAGCATTGCCACATCGTCGGTGGTACTGGGCATGGCAAGACCCAACTTTTGCAGAAGTTGATTCATGCCGATCTGGTTGCCGCACAGCATCAACGGCGTTCAGTGGTCGTCATTGATAGCCAGGGCGACCTCATACAGAAGCTCTCTCGCCTGGAACTTTTCTCTCCGCATGTATCGGGAGGGCTTGGTGAGAAACTGATTCTCATTGACCCCGCCGATGTTGAACACCCTGCGGCACTCAACCTTTTTGATGCCCACCTTGATCGTCTGCGAGAGTACGATCCGGCTGATCGTGAACGGGTCCTAAACGGCGTCGTTGAACTCTATGAGACATTCTTTGATGCGCTCCTGGGTGCTGAACTCACCCAACGCCAAGACGTGGTGTTTCGATACATCGCACGCCTCATGCTCACCATACCTGGGGCCACGATCCACACGCTCATGGACCTCATGGACAACGGCAAGAAGTACAAGCCGTACATGGAGAAGCTTGAAGGGTCAGGACGACGATTCTTTGAAACAGAGTTCTTCTCTCCCTCATTCACCGCAACCAAGAGTCAGATACAGAAGCGTCTGTGGGGAGTGCTTTCAACTCCTGCCTTTGAACGGATGTTCTCGCAGAAGGACAACAAGCTCGACCTCTTCTCTGCGATGAATGAGGGCAAGATCATTCTGGTGAATACCGCGAAGGACTTGTTGAAGGAGGAGGGCAGCAGAATCTTTGGCCGCTTCTTCACTGCGATGCTTGCGCAGGCTGCGTTAGAACGATCGACGATACCGGAGCACAAGCGCACACCCACCTTCGTCTATGTCGATGAAGCCCACGAGTACGTTGATGATCGTGTTGAGACGATCCTGAACCAAGCTCGCAAGTACAAGGTGGGATTGACGCTTGCGCACCAGCACTTGGATCAGCTCTCAACAAGACTGCGCTCAACGCTTCTGTCAAACACTAGTGTGAAGTGCGTGGGTGGTGTCTCGGCGAAGGATGCACGCGCACTCGCAGAAGAACTCCACACCACTCCTGAATTTATTGGCGGCATGAAGAGGAGTGGCAAAACGAGTGAGTTTGCCCTGTGGGTGAAGCACGTCACGCCGAGGGCGATACGCCTCACAGTGCCCCTTGGATTCCTAGAGCGCCAACACACGCTTGATGAAGAAGACTACGAGCTTCTCCTTGAGGAGAACCGCGCGAAGTATTGCGGTGACGCAGAAATCACTGAGCTGCCCACGCCTGACATTGATGAAGTTCCTGGACCACCAGCACCCTATACGCGGCCAGTGGCGCCAAGTTCGCGACCGCCGCTTGAGACTGAAGCCCGTGATGCAGGAAAAGGCGGTCCACGGCACACCTATCTGCAATCCCTAATCAAAGGGCTCGCTGAAGAAGCAGGCCTCCGCGCCAGTGTGGAAGCCATGCTCCCAGGAGGAGGGCAGGTTGATGTTTTGGTTGAACAAGGCGCAACGCGAATTGCGTTTGAAGTATCAGTTACAACGCCGGTTGCGCATGAAGTACAGAACGTCGCGAAGTGTCTGAGCGCAGGAATTGAGAAGGTCGTTCTTGTGCTCGCGCGACCAAAGCGGGAGCAGGCCGCCTTCCGCGAGGCCATCATGGGAAACGTCCCTGAAGCAGATCGCGAGCGCGTCTTCATCTTGGTGCCAGAAGAGATACCGGACTTCCTGGTTGGCCTCGCCTCGCCACCAGACCCCGAGGTGCGGATGGTCAAAGGCTACAAGGTAAAGGGCGGGGTCACCTCCACATCACCGGAGGATGCCCGGACTCGACATGAGGCGGTGGCGCGGATTATTGCGGGGGCGCTTGCGGGGAGGATGTGAGGCGGGCGGTTATGACGCGGAGGGAGATATTACCGATAATTAAGTTGACACTAAGTCGCCACAAAACGTTACGGATAATTAACTTGACCTCATTTTGGTTGACGCAGCGCGAAAATTTATAAGGAGTGGTACCTTGGTCAACTAAGTAGCGGTCGGGCTCGGGAAATCGGAGGCCCGGTCCGAAGACTTTCCCGAACACTACGGGGGCTGTCGGGTTTGAGCCACCTCAAGCGGCCAGCTAGAGAGGCAGCTCATTATGATGGGAGGCGAAGATATCTCCAATGACCGAGCTTGAAAAGTTGCTGGCGCGAGTAACGATTCTTCAGAAGGACGGGCTGCTTGATGTCAAGCCCTACATTCGAAAGGCTTCATCGTCCGAAAACTTGGCTGCCGATCTCAACAAGCTTCTCGACGGTAAGACGCTAGATTACGAGTCTGGTGACGATTTTGGAGAGTCCATCAAACCAATTTCGATCGAAGAGTTTCACAGATTGGCTCGCGAGGAGATTGCCAGGAACTCCAAACCGATTCGACCCTAAGGTGCGCAAATAATCTTGCGCGCGAATTTCTTATCGTTAATCCTCTGTTGGGGGGAGCGCGTGCTTCCGCAGTCGAAGTTGTGGAGCCGCGATGAGTCCTTTTCCTCCGCTGTGGCTAGCCGCAGAGATACACCGCAGATTGTTGCGCAGAGGGGAATATGAGCTTCCCCTCCGGCTCAAAGATATCGCTAAGCAAGTTGCGGCGCTGTCAAATGTACACTCAATCTCGGTGAAGCCTGTCGAGGTCGATGCGCCGCTACTAGGTGCCGCTGCCCTTTTCCTTAGAAGTATCGACAGGAAGCAGCCTGTGGTTTTGCGTGCCCTGGGGCAGCAACGGCAGGCAGTTCTAATCTTGCACGACAAGCATATGCCAGCCCTTGAAAGGCGAGTCGCGGTCTGTAAGGAAATATGTCAGACCTATTTCTCTCGACTAGGCGAAACTCGCGCCCCTCAAAAATCGTGGACGGTTACAGCTGGAGCAGCCGACCTGAAGAACTTGTTGGACTCGTGGGTGCATTTTTTTGGTGATGGTGAAAGGCACTTGCTCGTTCCTTCTGGTAACACGGCGCTTTGGGCAGAGCGTTACGCGACGCTCGCTGCGTTTGAAATCCTCTTCCCTTATGTTGAAAGGCAGATATACTTTGAAGCATTCCTGAGAAGAGACATTTCCGAGGGATTCTTTACTCCGTGGATCGAAATTCCTGAGTGGGCGGTGACCGCCATGATGTCTCCGGCTTGGTATCGCGGAACTTGAGAACTAGACCCTGAACTTCCGAAGGTTTCTTCTCACGCAAAGCAGACATGCATCAAGGTCAGTTGATATCTGGTCATGATTAGATCTTACCGCCAATTCGTGTGCCTGCGGTAGATTGGTGAGAATTTCCCCCTTCTGGACCCGAGAAAGCAATTTTAGAGCATTGAGGATCGCCTCGTAGTGATTTTGTATTGAAGTCACTTCTTTAAAAATTGCGACGCCTAGCTCAGCATGAACCTCAGCGGCAACGTCGTCCAAACCTTCGTATTTTTTCCGTCGACTCTCGAGTTGCTCAACTGCCTTGCCGCAGTCATTCGTAGGGGAGCCCGATTCGGTCAGTGTCAATTGATAGCCGGGTGATCTGACTTGGTGGAGCCACGATACGCAGTAGCTAATTTGCCTCAATGCCTCAGAAGCAATTTTTGCGTTCTCCATGTGAGCAAACTGTCTACGCCAAATCCAAAAGCCACTGATGGCAACAACCGCAGTGACTAACGTTCCTAGAGCTTGGCCCAAGCCTGCATACGCCACTATTGTTTCGTAAGAGGCAGCTTCCACACCCATCGGCGCGAACGTTCTTGCTAGGGCATCCAAGGTGATCTTGAGCAGATCATGGCCATTCGAAGAGTCAAAAATTGGCCACGCGAAAGCAAAGGCGAGGATTAGGCACGCTAACGCTACTCGCATAAACTGACTCTTGCCCCCTGAAAAAATTCAGGGACTCTCACCCCAACCAGCCAATTTGTCGATAAGGGGCGTGTTGCACTCAGGTCACGTCCACCCGGGTGGTTGAAATCGGCACGGGCCATCGGGGTGTAATCCGGTGCGGAGGAAAGGGACCTTTTAATAAAAGGTAAATGCTGTGTTATGATGTCCGTAAGGTTACCATGTAACAATTTTCGGTATGGGAGAAAAAGAAAAGCTCAAAACCTCGATCCACGTCAGCTCTGAGTCGGGACAAACCATCCTAGACCTTGTTCTTTCTTGGTGGACAGGATCGTTGTCCAAGCCAGACAAAGACGTTAAACAAATTTCTGTTGAGGAATTTCATAGACTGGCTCGGGAAGAGATAGCCCGCAACAAGGAGCAGGTCTGATTTTGTACTTTTTGCCTTGCTCGTCCATGCCGAGCCACGAGTCCCCTTCTCCTTTGCTCGCGGTATTGGCCGCCCAAGCTCCCACGCAATCATGGACTATTGAGGGAGCCGGTACGTAGTCCCTCTGGAATGCCCCTCTTTGATCACTTGATCGGTTGCCACCAGAGATTTGAGTATTGGCCTAACTTCATCGATTGGCTTGTTCATATCCTTGGCGATGCCGGACATGTTGCCGGGGCCTCGGCGTTTCAGCCGCTCGATGACCTGGTTGGCCAATGCCATGCCTTGCTTGGGTTCGATTAGGGTTTGTGTGATCACCCGCCGAACCGCAACCGCCAACGTCTGAGAAGAATTGTACTGGTGTTGGAGAATTCCGTTCAGGTCGGCTGGGATCGGAAGGGGGGTGGCTTTCTTGCCCCAGAATGTCTTGATTTCTTCCAGATGGGCCTCGTGGTTGATGAGCAAGAACGACGGCTTGTCGGATGCGTGTCCAATTCCGTATTCGATCAACACGTTTGGATTCAGGCCGGTGACATCATAGAAGCCGATGGCCGCTTCATCGATGCAATGTTCAATATGATCCAAGATATGTCCGGCGTTGGCAACTTCATCGGCGAACACGGCCTGACAACCAGCATCTTTGACGGTGTTCTTGAGGCAGAGTCGATACCAAGGATTTGATTTGTCGTACTCGTAGGCGAACGCGAAAAACACCTTGTGCATGGAACGGCTCCTGCCATGGGGCGATATGGTTAACAGAAAATCCACCGAAAAGCGAATCAACCGGGCCGGATTTGCAATCCGTACCTTCGAGAAATGCGCGTACCTTTCGCATCATGGCTCTTTGAATTCGAGAAAGTCCCCGACTGCTTGCTGGTGTTTCAGCGGTTCCCCCCGTCCCAGCTCCCAATCCCCGAAAGTGGACTCGTTCACCCCGAGAAGCTTTGCGGCTTCCCGGATCGTGAGTCCCCGAAGCCATCTCTCGCGCTTTAGCCGCTCAGGGAAGCCCTCCCCGACGGGGAGGGGGTCGTACCCCAGGAACTTCACGACTGTCGCGTAGAGGCGGGCATTGGGGAATGCGCGGTCCTTTTCCCAGAGGTAGTAGGTCGCTTCGATGACCCCAATCTCAGCAGCAGCCTCTTTCTGAAGGAGGTTCCTTTGGGCTCGGCGTCTTTGGAGATGCTCACCCAAGGTTTGGGGGTTCTCGGGATAAGGCTTGGGCCTCGCCCATTGAAAAGACACAGGAATTAAGGGCAGTGGGAAAGCCACGCTCTCATGAGGTGAACCGAGAAATGCGAACCGAATGTTTGCGGGATTCGCGTCATGGCCGGAATGGGGTCCAATTCCGCCCGATGAATTGCACCATACGAACCGGTATTTATCGCCGCAGAACGACATTCGTAATCCAGGTCAGTCCGCGCGGCTGAGCCAGTGTAGGACGTTTAGGGCAAACCGCTCATTGTCGTTGTCAGGCAGGTTCATTCCAAAGGGCTCGCCGTTGCTAACTTGGGCAGTGAGCATTGCGGCCTCGCCAAAGAGAACGATCTCGGCGGCCCCGCACTCGCGGCGCAGCAGATCCCAACCGGGCCCAGAGAACGGTGCTCCATCGAACGCGAAGGGATGGGCATTTTCAAGTGCACGGGAGTCGCTCAGATTTTACGTCGAGCGTGCTGGCAGGTAGCGCCAGAAATCGCCGAACAACAGATCGCCGGGAGCAAGCCAGTAGATGCTTACATCGGGTTGGCTTGACATACTCTGCAACCTGGCAAGAACCGGATCCAGAAGACCAACTACCGCTTGGATTTCATCTTCTCCGACGGATTCAAGGCGGACATCAAAGTGCTGAGACAGCAGCTGTGCCGTTGCACGGAATGCGCCCGCTACGCGCCGCGGACGAAACACGCGGATTTCAAGCGTGCTGGTCTGCCCGTCCACGCATATTGAGCAAGTTCTCGCCATAATGGGTCTTTTTTGCATGCCAGACGACCGCTCAGTCAGGAATTAGTCTTGGGTATCCAATCTCGCCGGTACGGTCACAGTGTGCAAGGCGTTGCATCGCTTGGCCCCGACAGATGCCTCTTCGTGGGGCGTCTCTAATGCGGCCGCAAGTTCTGGTGTCATTCTGGAATTGGACGCTGCATGCTGGGTTGCTGCTCCATTCACGGGATCGCGGCGTGGATCGCCCGCCGCCACCGCCACCGCTGCCGCTGCTGCGACATGAACTGTCAAATCCGCCAAGCCCATAGCCAAACGCGCCCAATCCGGCAGCGCCAGCGGTGGCCCCTCCGGCCATGCACCACGGCGTCGCTACGGTCGCCGCGCCGCTCGCCAAACAGCTTCCCCCGCCGACGACGCCGCCGATGAACGCGCCTGGAACCGCCCAGCGCGCGGCGCTATCGATTCGCGCTTGCTGACATTGCTGGCTCTCGCTCGCCTGCACCTGGATCATGCGCGGCCGCTGCCCTGGCGTGTGCGTTTCGGTCTGGAGCGCCGGCGGCACGAGGCTCATCAGCAGCCTCGCCTGCTCGTCCGACCAGCCGCTGAAGAGCGAGAACTGCGCCATGAGCCGGCGCACCGCTGCGTCGTTGTTGCTGACGAGGATCGTGACTTCGCACGGCGACGGCACGCCCTCGTCACAAGCTGGAACAAGCCCGCTCGGATCGGTCGCGTTCACCGGGTCGTTCCCGACATAAGCGTACAGATTCATACCGCCTTCAAACCCGATCGGATCGGTTTGCAGGAAGCGGCCGAGGCTTGGGGCGTAGGCGCGGGCTTTGTAGTGGTAGAGCTGGGCTTCGGGCAGCCAAGCTTGGCCGGTGTATTGGAAGCGGCCGGTGTTGGACGCGCCAGGCTGGCCGTATTCGTCGTAAGCGTTGATGAAGCTCGCCGCGCCCGCGCCATTGGTCACCGCCACGATGCTCCCGCGCTCGTCGGCGATCAGCCAGCGGCGGTCGGAAGTTCCCGCGCCCTCGTACCAGACCAGCGGCTCGTCGCTGGCGGGCCCGTGCACATAGCGCCGCAGCAGCGCGTTCGACGCATTGTATTCCGCGATCATCTCGCCGCCATCATAGGCAAACCGCGTCACCGAACCACCCCCGACACTGGTCTCGCGCAACCGCCCGGCCGCATCGTAAGCCAGGACCGCGGTTCCAGCAGCGGTGAGGCGATTGGCGATGTCGTAGCTGTAGCTGGTGCTCAAAGTGGCGGTGAGATTGCCGCGCGCCTCACTGAATCTTTGGCTCAGGCGCCGCCATCGGCCGCGCTGCTTAGCGCATCCTTCGAGAGCCGTGCAATCTGGTCGCGGAGCAGCCAGACGCCTATGAAGCCAACAAAGAGCTTAAGCATCATGCCCAAGGCCCGCCAAAAATAGGGCGTGCGGGATGCGCGTTGCTCCAAGTCCAGCAAGGCTCTTGCGGTCAACCAATAACAACCCAGCCAAACTGCAAGGAAAAGGAGCAACCATCCCAGCAAAATCGCGCTGACCTGTTCGTTAGGGCCGGCCGCTGACAGCCCCACGAAGGGCAGCCCGAACACAGCGATCATGAACATCCAATCGTAACCACCAGAACGGCGCGCAATTTCGCTTGGCTGTTCCGCGACCGCCAGCCGATAGAGGCTATACATCCAAGCAATGACACAAGCCTCGAATAGCACTGCGAGTCCGCCTTCGAGGGGCATGGCTGCGCCGTTCAGGTCCCAGTCGCCAAGCACGGACGCTCCCAGATAGACAGCGCAAACAACCAGCGGCGGGATTCGAATAATTTTACGCGCGACTGCATCAGCAACCTTCATCGGCGCTCACCAATTCGTGACCCGCTCGCGTCTCTGCACCCGCCAGGACTGAAACGCCTAATCGCGTGCCGACAAATCGATTGGCCCTGAAGGCGAATTGCTGCGGTTGGCCCGATGGTCCTGGCCCCCCGTTCCGCGACTGAATCCATTCTGCACCATATGTGCCCCCCGCCGGCAGATCGAGCGGTCCCAGGGACAGGTTGCCTTCGACGGAAACACCTAACCAACCGCCCCGCCGGATCGTAAGCCAGGCTCGCGGACGACGGACCGGTGACGAGATTACCGCCAATATCGAACCCGCGCGACCCAATGGTCGCATTGCCGCGCGAATCGTGACTCTGCGCGGCGCCGGCGACGGACGTGTACTGGTTCAAGCCGTTGTCGGCATAGGTTCCTGGCGAAGCTCAAAGCGCTGCCGCGAAACTCAAATACGATTGCAGCAGCTCCTCGCGCACACCCATTCGGCGCAGCGGCTCGACGATGTCCAGCTCAAGCTTTGTATCGTGGGCGGCGAACTCTCCAGCACGGAGATAGGCCAAGAGCGCCTGCATCGCCCGCTCGGCGACGGAGACTTCGCCAAGCGCGCCGCAAGCGCGCAATTGCGCCACGTGCGCATATTTCCTGTCTCTTATAC
>JBEBIU010000048.1:0-21082 GCA_040080225.1 Terricaulis sp. | reverse complement strand
GTGGAAGCGCTTTGGGGCGCAGAGGATTGCTCGGCGGGGTGAGCTGGAAAAGTGTTTGAGCGGCGAGGCTCATCACGGACGTCTCCAATTCAATGCTGCGGCGGCTCCGCATAAAGACTGCGCAGCTCCTCCGCTATGGCCGGAGGCAAGGCGTCGGCGTGGCCGGCATATTCTCGGGGTTCGCCCAGAAGCACGCTGGGGTCCTGCCCATTCCAGGCGCCAAGATTTGGTCGGTGGATACGGTAGCCGATCAATTGCTGATGCGCGGGGTCAAGCGTTCGCGCGACCGCAGGCGGATAAGCCAGATATTGGTTTTCGTAGGTTTTCAGCCATCCCAGGCAGTATGAAACGATAATCCCAGTCCGGGGCGCGTGGCTTCGGTTGGCGCCGGCGCCGTGGGTCAACGCGCCCATGAATATGCACGCCGAGCCCGATGGCATCTCCGCGGCGATCGATTCCTTTGGATCGACGGCGCGGTCGAGCGTTTCATGGACACTGCGCGGCCACAAGCGCGTTGCGCCATTCTCTTCCGTAAAATCGTCAAGCGCCCAGATCACGTTCATCATCCACGGAGCGCCGTGCTTGCTTACCGGCCACATCTCTTCGTCGCGATGCGGCGCTTGCGCGCGCTCGCCCGGATGCACGCGAATAGCCTGCACGAGATTGAGCTGAACGTAATCGCATCCCGGTTTGAGTATGGATTCTACCGCCGGCCAGATGGCGTTGTGCAGAAGCAAACTTCGCGCCGATGGCGCCCTAGTGAGGACGTTGTTTACCCGCGTTGTTTTCCAGCCATGGAAGTCGCCAACGCAGCGCGGCATCGCTTGGAAGTGGGGCTCCAATTCCTCCGCGATCGCACGCACCTCGCGTTCACTGAGCAGATTCTTGAGAATGACGAAGCCGTCTTCCAGCAGCGGATCGGCCACGCTGGAAACAACATTCGGATGCGAGATTGCTAGGCTCATGAGGCGCCTCTCCTTATGCGGCAATGCGGGCGGGGGAATAGCGCAGCAGTGGCGCTACGAGATTGTGGCGTTCGCGCACGCGCCGCAGCCCCAGCGCATCGATAGACGCGATGCAGGCGGTGACGCGATCACGCTGGTAACGCTGCGGCGGTCCCAGCGCGGACACAGTCCAACCCGAAGTAAGCGCAAGCGGCTTCAACGCCCCGCTCGCGACAAACGTCACGTTGGTCATTCCAAACAGCAACCCCGCTTCCAATATGCCCGCTATGATCTCGCCAAGCAGGCCCCGTCGCGCTTGCGAATCTTGAATATCGGGCGAAGGGCAAAAGCGTGTGGCTTCCCAAATGTGCTCACCGTGCGGCACCACATCCGTGCAGAGATGTGGAAACACCGAGTCGAGCAGATGCGGCTGGTCGGTGCGCAACAACCGCGCGGATGCCAGGAGCCGACCCTCGCTGTCGAAGTTTAGGAGGTAGAGCGCCGTTTCTGTGTCGAAGGCATCGACCTCCAACTCCCCGTTATGGCCGATCGGCCACCTAAGCTGATCGACGAACACCCGCTTGCGCTGGACATGCATTTCCCGGAGTTCGTGCCAATAGGTTTGGCGGTTCTCCTGGGTCACGAGATGGGTGGATGCCGTAGTCATTGCAACCATAAGTTGCATTAGCTGACCGCTGGCTCATCGGGGGTAATTCCCTCCCTTGACTTTGTTTCGATGTCGGAAAGGAAGGCGGCGGCGCTTAGTCGGTCAAGTCAAAAAATGAAATTTCACACGCTTGCAAAGCGCGCACAACCGCTTGTGTGCGCGTGGCTACACCCATACGTCTTTTCGCACGCTCGACGGTGCGGTTGACGGCGCCTTCGCTAACCCCGAGCAGACTACTGATAACCCAATCGCTCTTCCCGCGCGCGACGAGGGCAAGGCACTCGCGCTCGCGTGGTGTAAGTCTTGTCGTCTCGGCGACTAGGGAGCCCGCCAACAATTGCCGCGCTCGCTCGTGTGCGAAAACCGCCATGGCGTGAACGAGCGTGTAGTGTCGGGCGTCAACGCCACCGGCGTCAGGTATCAGTGAACAGGAGGCTGGCAGAGCATCCGGACCGCGGATCGGAATTGTGAATCCATCCTTGATTCCAGCTTCGCTTCCCTCATGCAGCATGCGCCGTTGGGAACGCTTTAGCCCATCGAGAAAACTCTGCTCCTGCCAGCGGAAAGGGATGGCGCGGCGGCTCGCCGCTTCAAAGACGGGATCGATCCGGTCAAGATGTTCGGCGCTGTAATGCGCAACCCACGACGAAGGATAGCGCAGCACCATGATTGCGCCCGGCGGCGGCTTGATCGGGTCCACGTGGCTCGCCAACGCCACAAACGGAAATCCCAAATCTGACATTTCGTTCAGAAAGCGAGCGCCGAGCGCGCCAACCGAAGTCACCGCCTCGCAATCCTCGACGAAGCTCCAAAGCTTGGCGGCGGGTCGCAATTGGCCTCCTTGGCGGCAAGTCCAGGGTAGGTGATTACCCTCTTTCGGCGAATCGGCAAGTGCGCAATCGTGTATAAGGTGAGTGGAGGCAATCATGATCCCGCCCAGCGTCTTCAAAGAGTGCGCACAGGCGCTCGATCACTTACGCAACGCATTGGACCTGCTGCCGCCTCAATCCTCGTTGGCGCACGTGTTGATGGGCGTAGTGCGACGCCTCGCCAGCTTTGTTGACTCCGCCAACTCCGCCAGGGCTGGCTTGGGGCGTTAGGTCGAGGCGAAACGAGTTGGGGGTGCCTTGTCCCTTGCCGGCCTGGGGCCGCGGCCTTAAGCCAAGCCATGGCTGAAAGACCTTCATCCCTATCCTACGAAGACCTCATCGCCTCCGGCGAGGGACGCATGTTCGGCGCCGGCAATGCGCAATTGCCGCTGCCGCCGATGCTGATGTTCGACCGCATCACCTCCATCACAACCGATGGCGGCGTGCATGGCAAAGGCCGCGTCGAGGCGGAATTCGACATCAATCCGCAGCGTTGGTTCTTCGATTGCCATTTCCGGGGTGACCCGGTCATGCCCGGCTGCCTCGGTCTTGACGCCATGTGGCAGCTAGTCGGCTTCTTTATGGGCTGGTCGGGCTCGCCGGGGCGCGGCCGCGCCCTCGGCGTGGGCGAGGTTCAGCTGCGCGGCCAGATCACGCCGGCGACCAAACTCGTCCGCTACGAGATCGATATGAGCCGCGTCATTCGGCGCAGCCTGCACATGGGCATCGGCGATGGAATCGTTTTGGCCGACGGCGTGCCTATCTATAGCGCCAAGGATCTGAAGGTCGGCCTGTTCAGCGCCGAACAGCTGGCCGCCGGCATGAAATAGGAGCGCCCATGCGCCGCGTCGTCGTCACCGGAATGGGGATCGTCTCCTCGATTGGAAACAACACGCAGGAAGTGACCGCGAGTTTGCGGGAGGCCAAGTCCGGCATCCGCGCCGCGCCAGAATACGCAGAGAAGGGCATGCGCTGCCAGGTACACGGCGAGCCGCAGGTAAGGCCCGAAGAAATCGTGGACAAGCGCGTCATGCGCTTCATGGGCGAAGGTTCCGGCTGGAACTATGTCGCCATGCAGCAGGCGATCAACGATGCCGGCTTGGAGAAGCACGACGTCTCCAACGAGCGCACCGGGATTATCATGGGCTCAGGCGGGCCGAGTGCGGCCGCCATCGTGCTCGCCGCCGACACCGCGCGCGAGAAAGGCGCCAAGCGCGTCGGCCCGTTCGCGGTGCCAAAGGCGATGAGTTCGACCGCGAGCGCCACGCTGGCGACGCCATTCGAGATTCGTGGCATCAATTATTCGATCAGCTCCGCGTGCGCCACTTCCTCGCATTGCATTGGCAATTCCTACGAGCACATCCGCGACGGCCGCCAGGACGTCATGTTCGCTGGCGGCAGCGAGGAACTAGATTGGACGCTCTCGGTGCTATTCGACGCCATGGGCGCGATGAGTTCGAAATACAACGACACGCCCGAGAAGGCCTCACGCGCCTACGACAAGAATCGCGACGGTTTCGTCATTGCCGGCGGCGCGGGCGTGCTGGTGCTGGAAGAATATCAACGCGCCAAGAAACGCGGCGCCAAGATCTACGCCGAAGTGGCCGGCTACGGCGCCAATAGCGACGGCTACGACATGGTCGCGCCGTCAGGCGAAGGCGCCTCGCGCTGCATGAAAATGGCGATGCGCTATCTCGACCGCCCGGTGGATTATCTCAACACGCACGGCACCTCGACGCCAGTCGGCGACCTCAAGGAAATGGAAGCCGTGCGCGCGGTGTTCGGCGCGAAGCCGCCGCTGATATCGAGCACCAAATCGCTGACCGGGCATTCGCTCGGCGCCGCCGGCGTGCAGGAAGCGATCTATTCGCTGCTGATGATGCACAATTCCTTCGTCTGCGAAAGCGCGCACATCGAGGAACTCGACCCCGCGTTCGAAGACCTGCCGATCGTGCGCACGCGGGTTGATCGCGAACTGAATTGCGTGCTGAGCAATTCGTTTGGGTTTGGCGGGACAAACGCGACGTTGGCGTTTGTGAAGCTGGCGGCGTGAGGCACGCCAGACCCTAACTTCGCAAGGGAGCGAACCCATGACCATCGAAACCGTAAAGGGCGCGCTCGTCACCATCCGCTTCGACGCCAGCCGCTGCGTGCATTCGCGCAATTGCGTGCTGAGCCGTCCCGACGTGTTCGTGCCGAACGTCGAGGGCGAGTGGATTCATCCTGACGCCGCCTCTCCTGAAGAGGTGATCCGGCTCGGCCAGAATTGCCCCTCTGGCGCAATCGAAGTGTTCCGCAACGATGGCCGCGTTGGCTCGGATGCGCCGCCGCTAGTGAATACGGTGCGAGTGCGCGAGAACGGGCCGCTTGCTGTTGAAGCAGAACTGGCAGTCGCAGGCGACAGGCAGGATGCGCCGCGCGCGACTTTGTGCAGGTGCGGGCAATCGAACAACAAGCCGTTTTGCGATGGCGCGCATGCGGCGGCAGGCTTTGCCGCCACGGGCGAACCAGCGGCGCGCGACAGCAAGCCGCTCGCCACGCGCGATGGCGTTTTGAACGTGCAGCCGATCCCCGACGGACCGCTGAAGATCTCCGGCAATCTCGAACTCGTCAGCGGCACGGGGCGCACAATCAACCGCGCGACCGAAGTGTTCCTTTGCCGGTGCGGCGCCTCCAAGAACAAGCCCTATTGCGACGGCAGCCATAAGGCAGCGGGTTTCAGCGCGCCTTAGGAGCGGCTGCGCTTGGCTTGATGGCGATAAGTGATGTTGGCGGCGTTCTGGGAGTGACGACTTTGCCGCTCCCCGGCCCAGCGTGCATAAGCACGCGCCGAGCCGGGGCCCATCGTTCCGGCAAGCACCCAGCCGCTCAATCTTGCCATGAACCATGGGCCCCGGGTTCGCACTTCGTGCGCCCCGGGGAGCGTGGAGAGTTGAGCGTATGAAAGAAGAAGCCGGAGGCTGGGTCTACATTACTCGCGAGCGCGCACACGGGCACGCTCTACACGGGCTCGACGCGCGACATCATTCGACGTGTGTATGAGCACAAAGAGGGATTGCTCCCTGGCTTCACGAGCAAATACCGCGTGACGCGGCTTGTTTGGTTTGAGGCGTATGATTCTGTTTCGGCGGCCTACTCCCGTGAACAACACATCAAGAAATGGCGGCGCGACTGGAAGATTGCATTGATCGAGAAAGACAACCCGCGCTGGGAGGATTTGTATCCGACGCTCGCTGGATTCGGGCCGCCGCCGAAATGGCCAAGCCCCCCTGATCTGGAATGAAGCGAGCGCGATCGGCCACGCTCCCAGGACGCCGCGCTGCGGCGATCCGGGGTCCATGGGTGCGGCGAAAGCCAATGGTCCAGAGTGTGCCCGTCCGATGGACCCCGGCTCGGCGCCCGCTGACGCGGGCTTGGCCGGGGAGCGTGTTAATTTTGACCGCGCTCCAACACCACCCCATCGCCCACGCGCACCTCCCCGCCCCTGAGCACGCGCGCCGTCAACCCACCGCGCCAATCGGGCGAGAGCGCTTCGGTCAGGCCCGGCCATTGCCGGTCCATGTTGGAGCACGGCTTGGTCTCGCCGGTGATGGCGAGTTCAGCATTGCCGACCTTCAGCACGCCGCCGCTGGCGCGCGGGTTCGCCAAGCCTTCGACCAATAGATTAGCGCGGCGGATGGACCAGGCGCGGGTCTCGCCGAGCGCCGCGCAGGCTTCGGCCCAATCTTGCGCGAACACGATGGTCACCTGCCGCTCGCCCGGCGCGCCGCGAAAATCGCCGGCCACGCCGGCCTCCAGCATGATCAGCGCATGCGAGGCTTCGTGCATCGGTTGACGCGGCTTTTCTTTCCAAGCAATGCCAATCAGCCGGCCGGAATCGCGTGTCATGAGAACGCCTCCTCGCTCGCAACTTGACCGCAAACGCTCGCGTCTGCCAAGTGCGGCGCGATACGCAAAACCAAGGAGCCCCCGATGGCCGACGAATGGAACCTGCCCAAGGGCGATCTGATGGCTGGCAAACGTGGGCTGGTCATGGGCGTCGCCAACGATCACTCGATCGCTTGGGGCATCGCCAAGCAGCTGGCGCATCAGGGCGCAGAGCTGGCGTTCACGTATCAGGGTGAGGCGCTGGAAAAGCGCGTGCGGCCGCTGGCCGAGAGCATCGGCGTGAAATTCATGGTGCCGGCCGACGTCACCGACGATGCCTCGCTCGATCGCGCCTTCGCCGAGATCGCCTCGAAATGGGGCCGGCTCGATTTCCTCGTTCACGCCATCGCCTTCGCCGACAAGTCCGCGCTCAAGGGTTCGTTCGTGGACAACACCACGCGCGAGGCGTTCAAATCCTCGATGGATATTTCAGCGTATTCGTTCGTCGATGCCTGCCGCCGCGCCGCGCCGTTGATGAGCAATGGCGGCTCGATCATCACGCTGACTTACCAAGGCAGCGAGCGCGTGGTGCCGAACTATAACATGATGGGCGTGGCAAAGGCCGCACTCGAAGCGTCAACGCGCTACATCGCCCGCGACCTCGGCCCCAAAGGCATTCGCGTCAACGCGGTGAGCCCCGGCCCGATGCGCACGCTTGCGATGGCTGGCATCGCCGGAGGCAAGCAGCTGATGTCGACCGCGCGCGACTGGAGCTTGCTGAAGGAAGACACTTCCATGGAAGGCGTGGCAGGCTGCGCGCTGTGGCTTTTGAGTGATCTGGGCAAATCGGTCGCCGGCGAATGCATCCACGTCGATGGCGGCTTCCACGTTGTTGGCGTTCCGGATGGGGTTGAAGGCGCGTAGGCGGTGGCGAAACCGCCGAAGCCACAATCCAAAGCCGCTCGCAATGAGCGGCGCAAGGCGCTTGCCGCGACGCTAAACGGCATCTCCGTCGCCACTCTCGTAGCCGCGTTTCTGCAACCCATCGCCACTGGGAGACCGCCAGACGCGGCCGCTATGGCTGCCGCATTCGCCGCGTTCATTGTGTTTCAAGCCGCCCTGCACTATATCTTGAAAAAGCTGGAGGACTAGCCATGGATTCCTCGCTCTTTGCTGTCCTTTTCCTGAGCGCCGCCGGCGCGGCATTGCTCCTGGGCGGATGGATCGTTTCGCGCCGCAATCGCTAAAACGTGCTGAAGCGCATCCTTGCTGGCGTACTGGGCGCGGGCGGGGCGCTCAATGGTTTGTTCATGCTGGTCGATGGCGCGCGCTGGTATGACAGTGTGCCGGGGCTTGCCCATACCGGACCTTACAATCCGCATTTCGTCGCCGACATCGGCGCTGCGTATCTGGTTTCCGGCGCGGCGCTGATCGCGCGCGCGTGGCGGCCGCGTTACTGGCCGGCGGCGCTGGCGGGCGCGGGTTTCATGGTTGCGCACGCGCTGATCCATGTCGTGGACCTCACCATGCAAAGGAGCGCCGAGCCACTGGTGGATGTGGCGGCCGTTATCGTTCCATCGGCGCTTGCGCTGTGGGCGGCGTTGCCGGGCCGGGGCGAGAGCTAGCGCACGTTCTTTCCAGATTGAATCACTTCAACACCCATCCCCGGATTCGCGAAGCGAATCCCGGGGCCCAAGATCACGAGCGGTTCGTGTTAAGGGCCCCGGACAACGGCTCCGCCGTCTCCGGGGATGGGTGGTGGTTCAACCTGCTCGGAGCGAGCTCTGAACTAACCCTCGTCCGCATCGAGCTGCGCATCGCGCAAAATCGCTTGCGCTTTGAGTACATCATCGCTGCGTCCCATCAGCCGCCAGCCATGCTCCATCATCGAAGGATCGAGCTCGGCCATCAGCACGTTGAACTCGGGCATCAGCGTCTCCACGCCTTCGCTCCCGAGCAATGATTGCGCGATCAAGCATTCTGGGCGCGACGCGAAGCGGGCGATGACGACGAGGGTTGGCACGTTTGCGAAGCTATCAGCCAGGTCGCGACGCGCAACTGTCGATGCAGAAACAAGAAAGCCCGCCTCTTGCGAGACGGGCTTTCAATATGGAACTCGCGAGATCGAGATTAGTCCCCGCTCGACTCCCGACGCGGCCGATCACGCCCGCCGCCGCCACGGCGTGGACCGCGATCGCCGCGGTCGCCGCCTTCGCGACGGCGCGGACCGGGATCTTCGGCTTCTTCGCCCATCTCAGCGGAGAGATCGGCGCCGGTGGCTTGATCCACCACCTTCATCGACAGCTTGGTCTTGCCGCGATCGTCGAAGCCCATCAGCTTCACCTTGACGACATCGCCTTCCTTGACCACGTCGCTTGGCTTCTCGACGCGCTCGCGCGCCAGCTGGCTCACATGCACCAGGCCGTCCTTGGCGCCGAAGAAGTTCACGAAGGCGCCGAACTCCATCACCTTCACGACTTTGCCTTCGTAAATCTGGCCTACTTCCGGCTCGCTGGTCAGGGACTTGATCCACTTCACCGCCGCTTCGATGGAATCGGCGTTGGCGGAAGCGACTTTCACGGTGCCGTCGTCTTCGACGTTCACTTTTGCGCCCGTCTTCTCCACGATTTCCCGGATCACTTTGCCGCCGGTGCCGATGACATCACGTATCTTATCGACCGGGATGTTGATCTGCACGATGCGCGGGGCGTTCTTGCCGACTTCGCCGCGCGGGGCGTCCATGGCTTTCGCCATTTCGCCGAGGATGTGCAGGCGGCCTTTGTGCGCGCGTTCGAGCGCGACCTTCATGATCTCCTCGGTGATGCCGGCGACCTTGATGTCCATCTGCAGCGAGGTGATGCCCTTCTCGGTGCCGGCGACCTTGAAATCCATGTCGCCGAGATGGTCTTCATCGCCCAGAATATCAGTCAGCACTTCGAAGCCGTAATCCTCGAGGATCAAGCCCATCGCGACGCCCGCGACCGGCGCCGAAATCGGCACGCCCGCATCCATCAACGCTAGCGACGAACCGCACACGGTGGCCATCGAGGACGAGCCGTTAGACTCGGTGATCTCGGAAACGAGCCGCACGGTGTAGGGAAATTGCTCGCTCGTCGGCAGCACGGCTTTCATCGCCCGCCACGCCAGCTTGCCATGGCCGATCTCGCGGCGCCCAGCCCCGCCCATGCGGCCGGTTTCGCCGACGCTGTAGGGAGGGAAATTGTAGTGGAGCATGAAGCGCTCCTTGGTGGTGCCGGAGAGCGCGTCGATGAATTGCTCGTCTTCGGCGGTGCCCAGCGTGGCAACCACGATCGATTGCGTCTCTCCGCGCGTGAACAGCGCCGAGCCATGCGTGCGCGGAAGGAAGCCGACCATGCACTCGATCGGACGAACCTTATCGACGGCGCGGCCGTCGATGCGGCCCTTCTCCTTCACGATGCGGGCGCGGACGATGTCGCTCTCGACCGCCTTGAACACTTCCTTGAACACATTGGCGTCAACGCCATTGGGGTTTGCTTCGCTCTTCACCAAGGCCGCCTTGGCCTCGTCGCGCAGCGCACCGACAGCAGCGTAACGCTGGTCCTTCTTGGTCACCTTGTAGGCATCGCCCAGGCGCGGGCCGACCAGCTTGGCGATCTTGGCGTTAAGCTCGGAATGATCCGCCGGTTCGAACTCGAACGGCTCCTTGCCGGACTTTTCCGCCAGCTCCATGATCGCATCGATCACTGGCTGCATGCCCTTGTGCCCGAGTTGCAGCGCGGCCAACATCTGCGCTTCGGTGAGTTCCTTCACTTCGGATTCCACCATCATGATCGCGCTGGCAGTGCCGGCGATGACCAGATCGAGTTCGCTCGTCTTCATCTGCTCGATGGTGGGATTGAGCATCGGTTTGCCGTCGATCCAACCCACGCGCGAGGCCGCGATCGGGCCCATGAACGGCACGCCGGAAAGCGTCAGCGCCGCGGACGCCGCCACCAGAGCGAGAATGTCGCTCTCGTTCTCATTGTCCCACGAAAGCACGGTGATGATCACTTGCACTTCGTTCTTGAAGCCATCCACGAACAGCGGGCGGATCGGGCGGTCGATCAGGCGCGACAGCAGCGTTTCACGCTCGGTTGGGCGGCCTTCGCGCTTGAAAAAGCCCCCGGGGATGCGGCCGGAGGCGAAATACTTCTCTTGGTAATTGACGGTCAGCGGGAAGAAATCTTGGCCGGGCTTGGCTTCCTTGGCGAACACGGCGGTGGCCAGAAGTGCTGTCTCCCCCCAGGTGGCGAACACAGCGCCGTCAGCTTGACGCGCGACGCGTCCGGTTTCGAGCGTGAGCTTGCGCCCGGCCCAATCGAGGGAAACAGATTTGGTATTGAACATTCATCTTACTCCAGGCGGGCGGGCCCCATGCCCAGCCGCCGCGGTCGTGCGGACGCAACGGCGAATTCCGTTGCGCTTCGTGCTCCTCTGCGAATTGCGCAGAGGAATTTTCAATACCCATTCCCGGATTGGCGCGTAGCGCCAAGTCCGGGACCCATGAACACTGAATGGCGAAGCGTAAGTTCGAGAAGCTTGTGTTTATGGGCCCCGGAACTCACCTCGCTTACGCGAGGCTCGCCCGGGGATGGTGGTCTCACCCGGCGTTCGCAAGCGAACGCCACCCTCTCCCCTCAAGGGGAGAGGGTTGGGACCAGCGCTACCGGCGCAGGCCCAGTTTTTCGATGATCGCTTGATAGCGCCCGGTGTCGCGCGCCTTCAGATAGTCCAACAACCGCCGGCGCTGCGAGACCATCTTCAGAAGGCCTTGGCGCGAGTGGTTGTCTTTCTTGTGCGTCTTGAAGTGCTCGGTGAGATTGGCGATACGCTCCGACAGGATCGCAACTTGCACTTCGGGCGAGCCGGTATCCTTTGCACCCTTAGCATTTTCACGAATGAGCGTTGATTTGCGCTCGGCGGTAATCGACATCGGGACTCCTCTACGGTCTAGAGTTGAAACACGCGAGTCGGCTTGAATTGGCCAGCCCGCACGTCGCCCAGCGCAACCGCCTTGCCTTCGAACAAGGCCAACGCCGCGCGGGACGCGTCCTGCCCGGCGATGGTGCGGTCTCGGAACTTCGGCTTCAGCGCCTCCATCACATGCGGAAGGAGGACGATGGGCCGGCCCTGTCTGAGCTTGAACGCGTCCTCGCCGTTAATGGCCAGCGCCGGGATGTCGTCCAGCGCGGTCTCAACGGGCTTCAGGCGTTCTGACGCGGCGGCCTTATGGCGCAAATCCTCGAGCGCGTCGAGGCTTACTGCGTCATTTTCATGAAACGGCCCTACCGAGGTGCGCCGCAAGCGCCAGACATGGGCTTCCGCACTAAGGGCCGCCGCCAAATCGCGGACCAGCGCCCGGATGTAGAACCCCTTCCCGGAGCGGATCCGGAAGGTGGCGAAATCCTCGCTCTCGGCATCCGTGAGTTCCGCCTCGTACACAATTACCGGGCGCGGCTCGAGATCGAGAGTCTCGCCGGCTCGCGCCAGGTCGTAGGCGCGCTCGCCATCGACCTTCACGGCCGAGTATTGGGGCGGGATTTGCTCGATTTCGCCAACAAAAGCCCGCAGCGCCGTGCGGATGGCATCGGGCGTGGGGCGGACGGCGCTCTCGCCGATCACCTTGCCCTCGCGATCCTGGGTGTCGGTCGAGACGCCCCACTTCACCGTAAACAGGTAGGTCTTCTGCGCCTCCACCAGCCAAGGCACGGTCTTGGTTGCTTCCCCGAGCGCGATCGGCAACACGCCCGAGGCAAGCGGATCGAGCGTGCCGGCGTGGCCCGCCTTCTGCGCATTGAAGATGCGCCGCACGGCGGAAACCGCCTGGGTCGAGGTGATGTCCTCGCCCTTGTCGAGCACGATCCATCCAGAGATGTCCTCACCTTTTTTGCGGCGGCTCATGGGTGAGGTTCCGTTCCCCTTCTCCCTTGCGGAGAAGAGGTTAGGGGATGAGGGGCGTGCAAACGCGCAGGCGCCGGCGTGTCGGCCCGCCCCTCACCCCGCCGCTGCGCGGCGACCCTCTCCGCGAGGGAGAGGGTCGGCGGCGGCGCCTGCATCACTCGCCCCCCTTCAAATCACGCGCAACTTCCGGGCTCGCGAGCAATTCGTCGATGTGGCGGGCTTCGTCGTAGGAGGCGTCGGCGGTGAAATGCAGCTCTGGGGTGAAGCGCAGGTCGATCATGCGCGCGAGACGTCCGCGCACGAAACCCTTGCACCGCGTCAAGCCAGCGGCGATCGCGCGACCGTCGCCAGGACCGAGCGCGGAGACGAATGCGGTCATGTGTTTGAGATCGGGCGAAGCGCGCACTTCGCCTATCGTGATCGACACACCTTGCAGATCTGGATCGCGAAGGTCCTCGCGTGCGACGATCTCCACCAGCGCGTGACGCACCAATTCCGCTGCGCGCAATTGGCGTTGCGACGCCGCGCCGCCGGCCTGGTCCTTGCGTGACATCTCAATCCGCCGTGTAGGAAAACGCGTCGCAAAGCACCGGGTCGGCGCCGGAGGGCGGCGCCACTTCGCCGCGAAACGCCGCGATCTTGAACACCCAACGGCCGCTGCCATCGACAAATTCGCTGACCGCCAGATGCGTCGCGACAGCTTCCCCGCAGAGTCCGCCATGGGCGGCGGTGCGGGAAACATTCTCGGACATGACGCGATAGAGATAGGCATCCACCCGCGGATCGCCGCCAACGACGGCTGCGAAACTCTGGCCGCCGACCCCGGAGCGCGAATCCGCCGGCACGACTTCGTACCCCTGCGCTTCAATGGTGATGCCGTTCGCGAACGCAAAAATCAGCGGCCCGCCGCGAACGCCGCGCGCCAAGCTCACCCGCAAATTACCCGTTACACTGCGCGCCTTCTCGTTGACCGCTTCCCACTCGGAACGCGCGACCGCTGGCTCCTCCTGCGGCACCGGATCGACCCGCGTCTCAGGGCGCGTGACGTTGCTGGAACGGGCTTTCGCCTCGCTGTCGCGGCCCTCGTCCTGCGTACATCCCGCGAGCGCGATCGTCCCCAACATCGCCGCCGCGAATATCGATTTGAGCATCTTCAAGTCTTTCAAAGCGTGCGCTGCACTACTTCCACGTTGAAGCACTCGATCACGTCGCCTTGCTTGATGTCCTGGAACTGGCCGAAGCTCATGCCGCATTCCTGACCGCTCAGCACCTCGTTCACTTCTTCCTTGAAGCGCTTCAGGGTAGAGAGCACCCCCATTTCCTGGATAACGACGTTTTCGCGCAGGATGCGGACCTTGGCGCCCTTGCGGACAATGCCATCGGAAACGCGGCAACCAGCGACCTTGCCGACCTTTGAGATATTGAAGACCTCAAGCACTTCGGCGTTGCCGAGGAAAGTCTCGCGCGTGTGCGGCGCGAGCATGCCCGACATGACACCCTTGATGTCGTCGATCAGGTCATAAATGATCGCATAATAGCGGATTTCGACGCCTTCGCGATCCGCGAGGTCGCGCGCTTCTTTCGACGCGCGCACGTTGAACCCGATCACCGGCGAGCCCGATGTCTTCGCCAATTGCACATCGGATTCGTTGATCGCGCCGACGCCTGAGAGCACTACGCGGGCGCGGACTTCCTCATGCGCGAGTTTGTCGAGCGAAGCGACGATCGCTTCGGCCGAACCCTGCACGTCGGCCTTGATCAGCACCGGCAATTCCTTCGCCGTCGAATCCTTGAACTTGGCCATCATGGATTCAAGCGAAGTCCGCACTTGCGGCCCGCCGGTGGTGGAGCGCTCGCGACGGGCGCGTTGGCGATAGTCGGCCACTTCGCGTGCGCGGGTCTCGCTTTCGACTACGTTCAGGGTGTCGCCAGGATCAGGCACGCCTTCGAGGCCCATGATCTCGACCGGCTCTGACGGACCTGCCTCCTGCAGCGCCTGTCCGCGCTCGTTAGTGATGGCGCGCACGCGGCCCCATTGACCGCCCACGACGACGATATCGCCTCGCCGCAGCGTGCCCTTCTGAATCAACACCGTCGCCACCGTGCCGCGGCCGCGATCCAGCTTGGCTTCGATCACCGCGGCTTCGGCAGGCCGATTCGGATTGGCGCGCTGATTCAATACCTCGGCTTGCAACAGGATTGTCTCAACCAGTTTGTCGAGGCCGGTTTTCTTGAGCGCCGACACTTCGACCGAAAGCGTGTCGCCCCCGTGGGTTTCGGTGACGATTTCGTGCTGCAACAGGTCGGTGAGCACCCGCGTCGGATTGGCGTCCTCCTTGTCGATCTTGTTGATCGCTACGATGATCGGCGCGCCGGACGCGCGCGCATGATGGATCGCCTCGATCGTCTGCGGCATCACTCCGTCGTCGGCAGCGACCACCAGCACGACAATGTCGGTGACCTGCGCGCCGCGCGCCCGCATGGCGGAGAACGCGGCGTGACCAGGGGTGTCCAGGAAGGTGACGCGTTGGCCATCCTTCAGGCGCACTTGGTAGGCCCCGATGTGCTGAGTGATCCCGCCGGCCTCGCCCGCGGCCACGTCGGTCTGGCGCAAGGCGTCGAGCAAGGAGGTTTTGCCATGATCGACGTGGCCCATGACGGTGACCACCGGCGGGCGCGCTTGTAGATTTTCCTCGGTATCGACTATTTCGCCATCGAGACCTTCTTCAATGTCCGATTCCGCGACACGTTTGACGCTGTGGCCGTGTTCCGTGGCTATCAGTTCCGCAGTGTCTGCATCGAGCACGTCGCTCATCTTGAGCATCTGGCCCTGGCGCATCATGAATTTGATGATGTCGGCGACGCGCACCGCCATGCGGTTGGATAATTCCTGAACGGTAATCGCCTCGGGAATGATCACTTCGCGCGCGATCCGCTCGCGCTCGCCCCCACCCAGGAGCTTGGCGCGGCGCTCTTTTTCCTTTTGCTGCGCGCGCCGGTAGGCCGCCAGCGAACGGACGCGGTCGTCGTCGCCGGCGACCTCGCGTTCGACCATGTCGAGCGTTAGCTTGCCTTCGCGGCGCTTCGGTTCGCCTTTTTTCGCCGGCTTTACCGGCGCTGTCGGCAGCGGCTTGCGCGCCGACTTGATGCGCCCGCCAAGGTCGCTCAGCAGATCAGGTTCTTCACGCACGGGCGGTTGCGGCGCGACCACGCGCAACGGCGCCTTCCCGGCTTGACCGGGAATCGGCGCTGGCGCTGCAGGGACGTCCTCTTCCGCCGCTCCGCCTTCCTCAACTCGCCGCCGCGCCTCTGCCTCCGCTTCGAGCTTGGCCTGCTCGTCGGCCATCTTGCGCTGAGCGTCCTCAAGCGCACGGCGCTGGTCTTCTTCCGCGCGCATGCGCTGATCGCGCGCCTCGCGTTCGGCCATCGAACGCCGCACCGCCTCCTCGCGGCGACGCGCCTCGATGTCGCTGATCCCGCCGGGGGTTGGCTTTGGCTCTGGCGCAGACTGCGTCTGGGGGGTTGCGCGCGGACGCAAGGGCGGAGGCACGCCCGGCCCCGCTGGCGTCGATGGCGCCGCCGCTCCACCAGGGCGCGCGATCGAGCGCTTCTCCCGCACTTCGACCGTGACCTGATTGGTGCGGCCATGACTAAAGCTTTGGCGCACCGTGCCGGTCGCATGCGTGCGCGTCAGCGTCAGCGGCTTGCGGCCGGAGGGAGTTTCTTTCTGTTCGTTGCCGTCAGACATGCAGTCGAGTCGCCAATCCTAAATTCGTCGTCACATCGCCAAAAACAAAGTCCGTCTTACCCGTCGCTCGCGCCCACCGTCGCCGGTTCGGCGTTCGCGCCGCCCATTCCCCATCCGACAGAGCGCCAGGAATCGGGCCAAGAGCTTGGAACGATAGCGCGGAAGCCCGCGAGGCGAGCGATCTCCGCCACCCAGCTCGAAGCCAAGCGCTCTTGAAGCAGGCAAGCGTGTATCACACGTTCCCGCCCGAGCGCCACGCCCAATTCCGCTGCCAAAAAGCAGGCCACGGCAGCGGGCGGGCGGCCTCGGAGACCAATGTGGAGGCCCATCAGCTTCTCGCGCCCTTCCTGCGCTCCGTCAGCGGCCTCAATCAGCACTTTAGCCGACCCGCTCCGAATCGCGTCCTCTACCTGAGTAGCGCCCATCGCCACCGCACCCGCGCGCCGAGCTAAGCCCAGCCCATCCAGACAGCGACGGGCAAGCAACGCCTCGACGCAGTCCGCAAGCGCCGGCGCCGCTCGCGCCGGTTGCTTGAACGCCCGTGCGAAAGCCCCTTTTTTGCTTGCGGTTTCGACGCTGGCGCGGTCAGCCCGCACCCAGACGCCGCGGCCCGGAAGTTTCGCGGCCACGTCCGGGGTCACCGCCCCGTCAGGCGCAAGCGCGAACCGAACCAGCAGAGCCTCAGGCAATGTCTCATGACTGACGATGCAACGCCGCTCGCGTCCGCGGCGCCCGCCGTCAACCGCGATCGGGGAAGACGCTGGATGCTTCATCCAGCTCTCCTTCGGGTTCCGGCTCTGGCTCGGGAGGCGCCTCGATCCAGCCGGCGGCGATCCGGGCGTTGAGGATGAGCGCGTCGGCTTGCTCCTGCGTCAACTCGAACGCCTCAAGCACTCCCGGCTCGCGCACCCGCTCGCCATTCTTGGTCTCAAACCAGCCGCGCAAATCGTCTCCGGTGAAGCCAGCGAAATCCTCGAGCGTCGTCACTTTCTTTTCGCCGATCGCGACCAGCATTTGCGCGCTCAATCCGGGAACCCCCTTGAGCGAGTCCTCCACCCCGAGCGCGACCCGCTTCGCTTCCAGCTCGGCGGCGAGCTTGTTCAGAAAATCCTGCGCCCGCGCCTGCAATTCCTCCGCGATTTCGTCGTTCAGACCTTCGATGGAAGCGAGTTCCATCTGGTCCACGTACGCGATCTCCTCGACTGTCTCGAAGCCTTCCGACGCCAGCAATTGTGCGAACATCTCATCGACTTCGAGGGCCTTGACGAACAATTCGGTGCGGGAGGCGAATTCTTTTTGCCGGCGCTCGCTTTCCTCGGCCTCGGTTAGAATGTCGATCGACCAGCCGGTGAGCTGAGAGGCCAGGCGAACGTTTTGGCCACGCCGGCCGATCGCCAGCGAAAGCTGCGCTTCGTGTACGACCACCTCGACGCGCGCCTCTTCCGGATCGAGCACGACCTTGGAGACTTCCGCCGGCTGCAATGCATTGACGATGAAGGTGGCGGGATCGGACGACCAGGGGATGATGTCGATCTTCTCGCCCTGCATCTCGCCAACCACCGCCTGCACGCGCGCGCCGCGCATGCCGACGCAGGCGCCGACGGGATCGATCGAGCTGTCATGGCTCAACACGGCGATCTTGGCGCGCGAGCCGGGGTCGCGGGCGGCCGCCTTGATCTCGATCACGCCCTCGTACACCTCCGGCACTTCCTGAGCGAACAATCGCGCCATGAATTCCGGCTTGGCGCGCGAGAGAAAAATCTGCGGCCCCTTGGCTTCGCGGCGCACGTCGTAAATGTAGGCCCGGGTGCGGTCGCCAACGCGGAGATTTTCGCGTGGAATGCTCTCGGACTTGCGGATCACGCCTTCGGCGCGGCCCAGGTCGACGATAACGTTGTAGAATTCGACGCGCTTGACCACGCCATTGATGATCTCGCCGACGCGATCCTTGTACTCGCCGTACTGACGCTCGCGTTCAGCCTCGCGCACTTCGTGGTTGATCACTTGCTTGGCGGTCTGCGCGGCGACGCGGCCGAATTCGATTGGCGGCAGGCCTTCTTCGTACATCTTGCCGACGACGGCGTCCTTGTCGCTCTTGAGCGCCACATCGAGCATGATGTCGGTGTAAGGATTAAAGGGCCTTGTCTCGGGGTCGAGCACGCTTTCGTCCACCACGGTCATCACCCGCTTCAGCTCCATTTCGCCGGTCTTGGTGTCGATCTTGGCGCGGATGTCATGCTCGGCGCCGTAGCGCGAACGCGCGGCTTTTTGCAGCGCATGCTCCATCGCCTCGATGACGATTTCCTTCTCGATCGATTTCTCGCGCGCCACCGCGTCGGCGATCTGGAGAATTTCCATGCGATTGGCGGAAATGCCGGTGCTCATGATTATTTCCCTTCACCCATCTCGTGCTCCGCGGCCTGCACCGCTTTCGCGCGTTTCAAATCTTCCTCGATCAGCTTGTCGGTCAGCACCAGACGCGCATCCGACAGCGCTGAAAAACTGAACCGTGTTTCGCCCTGCTCGGTCGCCAGCACGATCACATCGCCCTCGATCCCGGCAATCTCGCCCTTGAACCGGCGCTGACCTTCGATCATCGCCGCGGTTTCCAGCTTCGCGGCGTGACCCTTGAAGCGCTCGAAATCCTCGATCCGCATCAGCGGCCGATCGATGCCGGGCGAGGACACCTCAAGATCGTACTCGCCCCCCGGGATCGGGTCCTCGAGATCGAATACCGGCGACAGGGCGCGCGACAGCCGCGAGCAATCGTCGATACCCATTTCGCCATCAGAGATGCGCTCGGCCATAATCTGCAGCCGCTTGCGGCGGCTTCCCGAGACCCGCACCCGCACGACGCGAAAGCCCAGCCCCGCGGCGGTGGGCTCGATCAGCGCGATCACACGCTCCTCGACAGGATTGGTGGCTCTCAGGCCCGGCTCCGAATAACAAAAAAGCGGCGGACCCGAGGCCCGCCGCTGCGTCTCCAGCGGAGACATCAGCGATGTGTTGGAGGGGATATAGCGGGTTCGGGGTCGCTTGTCAGCACTAACTTGCGATTTGACGGCGAATGTGTATAATTTCCCGCAGGTATACACATCATGCGCACCAACATCGATATCGACGACGACTTGCTCGACGAAGCCATGGCCGCAAGCGGGCTCACAACCAAACGCGCGACCGTAGAGGAGGCCTTGCGCCAACTCGTACTTAGCCACCGCCGCCGCGAGGCGATCCGCAACTCCGCCGGCATCGGCTGGGAGGGCGATCTCGACGAAATGCGCCTCGATAGTCCTCTGCCCATACTAGATCGATGATCGTCGTCGATAGCTCGGTTTGGATTGCGCACTTCCGAAACGCGATCAGCCCGTCCGTGAAGAAGTTCCGCGATGTTCAAAAGCCGGAGCAGATCATAACGGGCGATCTCGTGCTGCTGGAATGCATGCAAGGCGCACGCGATGAGGCCCATGCGGCGCAAATCGAAGCAACTCTACGCGCATTCACGCTCGAGCCGATGTTGAACGATGCGCTTGCCGTGGAAGCGGCGCGCAACTTTCGCCGCTTGCGCGCGCTCGGCGTCACGCCAAGAAAGACCACCGATCTCATCATCGCAACGTTCTGCATCGCGCGCGGCTACGCGCTGCTGCACCAGGATCGCGACTTCGAACCGATGGCAGCGCATTTGGGGCTGCGGGTGGTGGTGTAATCATCGAGCAGCGCTCAATACCCTGTCACCCAGAAAAATATCTATCAACTCGCCAGGCCGCCCAGGCTCACACGGAGAAGACAGCGCTGTGCGATGTGTGCACCAAAGACCGCTGCTCAAGAAAACCGCGGTGTCTATGGGCGTCCTGATGCGCAACTCATTGACAGTGAACGCATATTCGTCGTTGCTATCGTCCGCCCAACTAAACTCGCTTGTTGTCACACCTCGCAAGGGTCCAGACATGACCGCGCACCTGGCATCAATAAAGAACCCGTTCCCTGCCGAACTGCATCGGACCCGCACTCCCAAATAGCGATTGGTGCTGCACTCGTTGAAGCGCGAGCAGCGAATGCGTGTGCCGCGAAACGGTCCGGGCCAATCCGAGTCTGTCTGCCACTCGCCGCGCGTAGGCGTTTCGCTTTGCCACGCATGTCCGCGCCGAACGCGTCTCTCAACAAGTCGCTGAACGCCACTTTGTCGAACACACCCTTCTTGATCGACAACGGAGAAAGTCCTGTACTCGGTCAGGGCAATGCGCTCATCATCCACGGAGTATAGCCAGGCTTCCATTGAGTGTGGCGAGTAGACGAGGCCGCGCCCCCGACAAAGCTCCCGACGCTCACGAACGAAGGCTCCAACCTCGCCGTTCCAATTGATTGCTGACGTGCCATGGGCGTAGGCGCCGCTGACCGTAGCGCCGCTCTCCTGAACTCCCGGCGGAAGCGGCGCGCTTTGCGCGTGCGCCGGAATTGGCCAGAAGCTGAATGCAACAGCGAAGGCAAGGAATCGCACGGCATTTATCCCCTTCGCAAAAACAGCAACCAAACCGGCGCGCAATCCCCCAGTTTTTTCGCTTCGTATCGCGTTGGCACGTGCCCCGACCAGGGTTTGCGCCAATCGTCGGCGCGCGCGGCGGTCCAGGTGAAGGCTGGGTGCTTCAGGAACAGTGCCAGCGTCCATTCCGCGTAGTTCACCCAGTCCGTCGCGAAGCGTACCTCCGCACCCGGTTTCAGCACGCGCGCCAGCGCATCGAGGAACTCGCGTTGGATCAGGCGGCGCTTCCAGTGGCGCGTTTTGGGCCAGGGATCGGGGAAGAGGATGTAGCAGAGGTCGAGGCTCGCATCGGGGAGCCGCGCGACAACATCGCGGGCGTCGCCCTGGTGCAGGCGCACGTTCTGGACGCCGCTTTCCTCGATGTGGCGCAGGCAGGAGGCAACCCCATTCAGGAACGGCTCGACGCCGATGAAGCGCGCGTCGGGGTGCGCGGCGGCTTGGGCGACGAGGTGCTCGCCGCCGCCGAAGCCGATTTCGAGGATGAGGGTGGGGGCGCCGCCGGATTCCTTCTCCCTTGCGGAGAAGGTG
>JBEBIU010000047.1:0-21201 GCA_040080225.1 Terricaulis sp. | reverse complement strand
GCGCGCTGACACCTCCCCCATCGAGGGGGAGGTAGCTCCATTACCCCCTATGGCCCGCGCGCCTCGCGAATCCCTCGACGCCTACGTCAAGAAGCGTGACTTCTCCCGCACCAGCGAACCCGCTGGCGGCAAGCTCAAGAGCGCGGGGGGGATGTTTGTTGTACAAAAACACGCGGCCACCCGGCTGCATTACGATTTCCGGCTGGAGCACGACGGCGTGCTGATGAGCTGGGCGGTGCCGCAGGGGCCGAGTCTCGATCCTTCGGTCAAGCGCCTCGCCGTGCGCACCGAGAACCATCCGCTCGAGTACGGCAGCTTTGAGGGGATCATCCCCAAGGGCGAGTATGGCGCCGGCGCGGTGATCATCTGGGATTCCGGCAACGTGCGTTGGCTGAAGCCGCCGGAAGAGACGTTACCCATCGGCAAGCTCGAATTCGTCCTTGCGGGAGAGCGGCTCAAGGGCGAGTTCCACATGGTGCGCATGAAGCCGCGCGAGGGCGAGCGCGGCGACAATTGGCTGCTGATGAAGTCGCGCGACGCCTTCGCTGGCGGGAGCGACGCCATCGACCGCGCGCTCACAAGCATCAAGAGCGGGCGCACGATCGAGGACATCCGCGCCAAGGGCGGGCGGGTGTGGAGCAAGGGAAGCGAACGCGCCACCAACGCGCCCGCGGCGCCGAAGTGGGAATTTGTCGCGCCGGCTTTGTGCACACCGGTTGAGCTTTCCCCCGAAGGCGACAAGTGGCTGCACGAGATCAAGTATGACGGCTATCGGCTGCAGGCGGCGGTGAGCGGCGCCGCGGTGAAGCTTTACACCCGCACCGGGCTTGACTGGACCGCGCGCTTTGCCCGCATCGCCGATGCGCTGGCGGCGCTGAACCTGAAGGACGCGCTGATCGACGGCGAAGTCGCGGTGGCGGATGCGAGTGGACGCACAGACTTCGGCGCGCTGCAACGTTCGCTGGAGAACGGCGAGGCGAAAGGCGTGTCCTATTTCGCGTTCGATCTTCTGGCCGAGGGTAAGGACGACATCCGCAAGCTGCCGCTTGCCGAGCGCAAGGTGCGGCTGGGCAAGCTGCTTAAGGGCGCGCGTGCGCCGATCCAGCTGTCGCCGGCGATCGAAGGCAGCGGGCCGGCCGTATTCGAGGCGTTTCGCGACAAGGGGCTCGAAGGCGTCGTCTCCAAGCGCGCGGATAGTCCTTATCGTAGCGGGCGCAGCAATATCTGGCTCAAGGCCAAGTGCGTGAACGAGCGCGAGTTCGTGATCGTCGGCTACCAGCCCTCGCCGCGGCGCGCGTTCGCTTCGCTGCTGCTGGCCGAGCGCGTGGCCGGCAAGCTCACCTATCGCGGCAATGTCGGAACCGGTTTCACCGACAAGATTCTGAATTCGCTCTCAGAGGCGATGACAAAAATCGCGCGCGCCAAGCCGGCGCTGAGCGTGCCTCCCGAAGCCGCGCGCGGCGCGAAGTGGGTTGAACCCAAGCTGGTCGCGCAAGTGCGCTATGCTGACCTCACCGCCGATGGCGCGGTCCGTCACGCCGTGTTCCTTGGTCTGCGCGGCGACAAGCCGGCGGAAGAGGTGCACATCGAAAGCGAGCGACCGGCGTTGAAGTCGCGGGTCCGGCTCACCAATCCAGATCGCGTGCTGTTTCCCGACGCGCAGGTGACGAAGGCCGAATACGCGGCTTATCTCGAAGCAGCGGCGGCGCGCATGGGCCCGCACGCGTTCGGCCGGCCAGTAAGCCTGGTGCGCGCGCCCGACGGCGCCGGCGCGCAGAGCTTTTTTCAGAAGCACGCCATGGCTGGCGCGCCGAAGGAGATCGAGACCATCACCGTCACCGAAGCCGATGGCGAGCGCGTGAATTATCTCACCCTGCCCAATGCCGACGCGCTGGTAGCGTGCGCGCAGATGAGCGGGCTGGAGATCCACCTTTGGGGGGCCAGGAACGAAACTCAGGACAAGCCTGATCGCCTGGTGTTCGACCTCGATCCTGACGAGGGCTTGGACTTCGCACACGTCAAACGCGCCGCGCTCGACCTCAAGGCACTGCTCGATTCCGCCGACCTGCCCTCCTTCGCCATGCTCACCGGCGGCAAGGGCGTGCACATCGTTCTGCACCTGAAGCGGCGCCATTCCTGGGACGAGGTGAAGGGCTTCGCCGCCGACTTCGCAACCCAAGTGGCCGCGCTCGATCCCGCGCGCTTCGTGGCCACCATGAGCAAGGCCAAGCGCAAGGGGCGCATCTTCATCGACCATTTCCGCAATCATCGCGGCGCCACCGCCATCGCGCCCTATTCCACGCGCGCGCGCGGAACCGCGCCGATCGCTGCACCGGTGAGTTGGGTCGAATTGCGCACCATCGCCTCCGCGTCAGCCTTCAAACTGCGAGACATGGAAGCACGCTTACGCGAACCCGATCCTTGGTCGGTGTATGCCGATTCCGCCGTCAGCCTGGGCAAAGTTGTGCGCGCGAGGCTTGGCTTGGATTGAGAGAGCGAGGTGGCGAGGCCAAATTATTTTCCCCCCTCGCTCGACTCAAGCCACGCGGCCTCCGCTCGCGCGAGCGCTGTGGCGGCATGCGCGCGCTCCTTCAGCAGCGATTCGCCGCGCTTCTGGTCGCGCGCGAACAATTCGGGATCGGCGAGCGCGGCGTCGATGTGGGCCAAAGCTGCTTGCGCCTGTTCCATTTCCGCTTCCGCGGCTTCGAGGCGCCGTTGCTGCGTGTATTTCGAAGCCTTGGCCTTTGGTGCGCCGGGGCTTTCGCCGCCGCCTTCGGGGCGGCGCGCGCCCGACGCCACGTTTCCGGCTTTTTCTCCCGGCCGATCCGCCGCCAGCACCAGCTTGCGATAATCATCCAGGTCGCCGTCATACTGGCGCGCGCAGCCGTGATAGACGAGCCACAAGCGATCGGCGCAGGCTTCGGCCAAATAGATGTCATGGGTGATCAACAGCACTGCGCCTTCGTATTCATTGATGGCGTGGATCAGCGCCTCGCGACTATCGATATCCAAGTGCGACGTCGGTTCATCCAAGATCAGCACGTGCGGCTTGGCGTGCGCCATCAATCCTAGGAGCAAGCGCACCTTTTCGCCGCCGCTCAGGTTTTGCACCTTGGTGTCAATCTTGTCGGGGCCGAACCCCATGCGCGCCGCCAGCGATCGCAACTTAGGCGGGACCCAATCGCGCTCCAGATCGCGCACGTGTTCGAGTACAGTTTCGCCCTCGCGCAATTCGTCGAGCTGATCCTGGCTGAAATAGCCCATCACCGCTTTGCCGGAGGCGACGCGCTTGCCCGCGAGCAAAGGCAACTTGGCTGCGATCGATTTCACCAAAGTGGTCTTGCCCTGCCCATTGGGGCCAATGACGACGATGCGGTCGTCGTGATCGAGCCGCAGCGACACATGGCTCAGCACCGGCTTGCCGTCGACATAGCCCAGTTCGCACTCGTCCAGCACCACCAACGGTGAAGCGAGTTCGCTAGGGTCCTCGAAGTGAAACGGCATGGTGCGGGTTTCAAGCGGCACCGCGATGTCTTGCATCCTCTCAAGCTGTTTGATGCGACTCTGCGCCTGACGCGCCTTGCTTGCCTTAGCGCGGAAGCGGTCGATGAATTTCTGCAAATGCTCGCGCTGGGCTTCTTGTTTTTGCTTCATCGAGGAAGCCTGCGCGAAACGCTCGGCGCGCTTCTTCAAGTATGCATCGTAGCCCCCAACGACAATTTCCAGCTTCTTGTCATCCAGCGCCAGGACATGCGTGACCGAACGATTGAGCATTTCCCGATCATGGCTGACGACCACCACCGTGTGCGGGTATTCGCGCAGGTAATCCTCGAGCCAGGCCGCGCCTTCGAGATCGAGATAATTGGTCGGTTCATCGAGCACGAGCAGGTCGGGCTCAGAGAAAAGCACGCCGGCCAGCGCCGCGCGCATCCGCCAGCCGCCAGAGAACTCGCGCGCCGGGCGGCGCAAATCCTCCTGCTCGAAACCCAAGCCCACCAGAATGGCCGAAGCCCGAGCTTCGGCGCTGTAGGCGTCGATCTCGGCCAGGCGCATGTGGATGTCGGCGATTCGCTGCGGGTCGGTGGCGGTTTCGGCCTCAGCCAGTAGCGCGCTCATCTCCTCATTGGCGGCCAGCACAAGCTCGAGGAGCGCCGCATCGACCGCCGGGATTTCCTGCGCGACAAAGCCCATGCGGGCGCCGCGGCGGATACGGATGGACCCGCCGGGTCTGGCCGCCTCCTCCCGGATCAGGCGCAACAGGGTCGTTTTCCCCGTCCCGTTCTTGCCGATCAGGCCGACTTTCCAGCCCTCGGCGATGAACGCCGAAGCGCTCTCGAACAAGGGTCGGCCGCCAATTCGATAGGTGAGGTCGGAGATTTCGAGCATAGGGCGCGTGGCCTACACAAACCCGAAGGCGCGCGCGAGCCCCGTACTGTCGCGGCGTACCCTAACGGCGCCCTTGACGCTCTAAGACTTCGCGGCGACGCTCGCAAAAAATTACGAAAAGGGAGGCGCCGAGTGTCACGAATGAAATGGCTCGCCGTGGGCGCGCTCGTGCTGACCGCGGGGCTGGCGCTGACGGCCTTCGGCGCAGCGAACTGGGATTGGTTCGGCCGTTCCCGCGGACCGGGGACTATCGAGGGCGCCGCCCTCCCTGAAGCTGTGATCGCCGCGCGGGGGCAGATGCAGAGCGCGGCAGCAGCAGCCCTTGGCGCGCCAGGCGACGACCGCATCCTGTTCGGCGATCTTCACGTCCACACCACCTATTCCACCGACGCCTTCACCTGGTCGCTGCCGATCTTCGGCGGCGAGGGCGTGTATCCCTTGGCCGACGCGTGCGACTTCGCCCGCTATTGCTCCGGAATCGACTTCTGGGCTGCAACCGACCACGCCGAAGCGATCACGCCGGCGCGCTGGGCGGAGACCCGCTCCTCCATCCGCCAATGCAATGCCGTGTCGGGAGACGTGCAAAATCCGGACGTCGTCGCTTTTGTCGGCTTCGAATGGACGCAAGTCGGGCGCACGCCCGCCGACCATTACGGGCACAAGAACGTCATCTTCCAAGGCCTCGAGGACAGCGACGTGTCCCAGCGCGCGATCGCCGCCGCTGGCGTCGCGTCGCAGACGCTGCGTGGTTCGCCGGTGGTGCTCAATCAATGGATTCCGTTTCTCGACTGGCGACATCGCCAGGATTATTTCGACTTCCAGCACTATTTGCGTGAGATTCGCGCTGTTCCCGAGTGCGACCCGAATATCTCCTCCAACCAACTTCCCGCCTCTTGCTTTGAAGCGGCGACGACGCCGGGCGAATTGGTCACCCGGCTGGATTCCCAAGGGCTCGACTACCTCCTAATCCCGCATGGCACGTCATGGGGATTCTACACCCCGCCCGGCACAACCTTGGACAAGCAACTCGAAGCCGATCAGCACCCGGAACGGCAGACCCTCATCGAAGTGATGTCGGGCCATGGCAATTCGGAAGAATTCCGTCCGTGGCGCGAAGTCGTCGTGTCTGCCGATGGCCAGAGTGGGGAATGTCCCGCTCCCAGCGCCGGCTACGAGCCTGCATGTTGGCGCGCCGGCGAAATTATCCGCGCTCGTTGCGTCGCCGCGGGCGAGAGCGCGCAGGCCTGCGACGCGCGCGCCACCGACACGCGGCTGCGCGCGGCCAATTTGGGCGTCGCCTACCATTTGCTCGTTGACGGAGAGGCGCCGAACGATTGGCTGGAATCCGGCCAGTGCCGCGATTGCTTCGTGCCGCCGTTCCACCACCGCCCGCGCACCAGCGTGCAATACGGGCTCGCCATCACCAATTTTGACGCCGCGCCACAACGCTTCCGTTGGGGCTTCATCGGCTCTTCCGACAATCACCGCGCTCGTCCGGGCACAGGCTACAAACCTTACGACCGCATGCGCCACACCGAAGCCGCAGGCGCGAACAGCGACGAATGGCGGACCCGCATTCTTGGGCCCCCGGCGCCTGAAAGTGTCACGCCAAACCCCGATATCACCCGCGAATCGCTGCTCGCGCGCGCGGGCTTTCAGCTCACCGAAGCCGAGCGCCAGGCGAGCTTCTGGACCACGGGCGCGCTTGCCGCGGTGCACACGCAAGGGCGCACCCGCGAACAGATCTATGCAGCGCTGCAGCGGCGCGAAGTCTACGCCACCAGCGGTCCACGCATCATGCTCTGGTTCGACCTGCTCAACGGCCCTGGCGGCGCTGAAGCGCCGATGGGCTCGGAGGTGACGCTTGGCGCCGCCCCTCGCTTCCGCGTGCGCGCCGCGGGCGACTTCAAGCAAGCGCCGGGCTGTCCGGACTTCACCTCCCAGGGTATGCCGTCCGAGCGGCTCGCCCATCTCTGCGGCGGCGAATGCTACAATCCAACAAATGAACGCCTGCGCATCACTCGCATTGAGATCGTGCGCATTCGCCCGCAAATCCGCCCCGGTGAGGATGTCGACGGGCTGATTGAGGATGTCTGGCGCACTTTACCGTGCAACGACCGAGGTCAGGGCTGCACTGTCGAGTTCAGCGATCCGGACTTCCTCCGCTCCCGCCGCGATGCGGTGTATTATGTGCGCGCCATCCAGGAACCCACGCCACGGATTAACGGCGCGAATTTGCGTGCGACACGGGATGCCCAAGGCAACGCCACTGCGGTGAACCCCTGCCATGGCGACCACCGCACTCCGCGCTCGGACAATTGCACCGCGAACGTCGAAGAGCGCGCCTGGGCCTCGCCGATTTACGTCAACGCGCGGCGATGAAGCGGGAGGATCTCTACTATCTCGTTGCGGGCGCGTTGGGTCTGGGGGCTGCGCTGTTTGGCGCTATCGGAGCGCCGCGGCTTGAGCGAAGCGGCGACGCTGCCGCCGTCGTCAACGGAGCGCCGATCCCTCGCGAAGCGCTGGCGCGCGCGGTGCTCGCTCTCGCGAACGACAGCCGCAACGCCATGACGCCCACACGCGAGGCCGAGGTGCTGGAGAGATTGATCGAGGAGGAGCTGCTGGTGCAACGCGGCGTCGAACTAGGGCTCGCGGAAACGGACTTTGCCGCTCGCCGCGCTTTGGTGCAGTCGGTGCTACAATTAGCGCTCGCCGAGCGATCGGGAACGGCGCCCTCTGAACAAGAATTACGCCGTTTCCACCGCGAGAACGCCGGCTTCTTCGCGCCGGACGCACGCTTCTCCGCCAGCGTCGTCTTCCTGCGCGATGGGGGCGCCGTTGAACGCATTGAGGCAGCACGGGCAGCGCTTGCACGCGGCGACGATACGGCAAACCTAGGGGACCCTCTCACCATTCCGATGCCGCGCGGGGCATTGGCGCAGGCGGAATGGGTTCGTTTCATCGGAGCAGACGCGGCAGCAGCGACGGCGCGCCTTTCTCCGGGTCAAGTCACTGAACCCGTTCCCGCCAGCGGCGGTGTATTTCTGGCGCGCGCCGACGGCTTTGCAGCTGCGCCTGCACCACCCTACGATCAGATCGCCCAACAGGTTCGCGCCGAATATGATCGCCGCGCCGACGAAGCCGCCGCGCGCGCCTACATCGATCGCCTGAAGCGCGCCGCGCGCATCGAGCGGAGTGTTGATGCGAACTAGGTCCCTTTCGGCCAGCGTTGCGCTCATCTTGAAAGTATCGATAGCGTTCCTCTGGTTCGTCGCCTTCGCACAGATCGTCTCCCCCGCACATGCGCACACGCGCTCGCAGTCGCAATCCTCCTGGCGCATCGACGCAGACGCACTCGAAGCGCGGGTGGAAGCGGACGCCGTCGATGTCACTCGCCTCTATGCGCTCGGCGGGCGAGAATCGCTCGAGGCGTTGTTCGCGCAAGAGGTCAGTAGCGGCTTCGTCGTCGCCGCCAGCGGCGAGCCCTGCTCACCCTCCGGTGCTGCGCACGAGCTGTCGGGAGCAACGGGGCGCGTGATCGCGGTGGTGCGCTTCGTGTGCCCCACCGGCGCCCTGGCGCGCGGACCTGTCGCGATTGAAAGCAGGTTATTTTTGAGCGTCGCCCCATCGCATCTGCATTTCCTCGTCGTGCACGACAGCCAAGGAGGGGCTGCCGAAGCCGTACTTTCGCAATCTTCCCCAAGCGCCTCTCTCACACTTGCCGCCGAGCCAGCGCACGAAAGCGTCTGGGGTGCGTTAGCGCGCTTCTTCCCCGTCGGCGCGCAGCACGTTTGGAGCGGCCTTGACCACATCGCTTTCTTATTGGCGCTATTGCTGCTGGTCGGCGGGCGACTGCGCGCGGCTCTCATCACCGCCACCGGCTTCACGCTTGGCCATACGCTGACGCTTGGATTGGCTGCGACGGGCGTACTGCATCCAGAGGCGCAAGCCATCGAAGCGCTGATCGGTTTCACCATTGCTTTCGTCGCGCTTGAAATTGGGGGCCGCGAGCGGATGCTTGCTTGGTCGGCGCCGATCGCGGGAGCGTTGGCTATCGCAGGCGTAGCTTCGCTGGTTCAATTCACAGCGCTCCCTGCGTTGATCTGGTTTGGGCTTGCGGCCTTTGTTTACGCCTATCCACGTGGATTCCCTCGCAACGCAATTTGGCTGGCCGCGGTATTCGGCTTAATCCACGGCTGCGGTTTTGCCGGCGCATTGGATGCCCTCGGCCTGCCGCGCCCGCGCCTGCTCGCCTCGTTGGCCGGCTTCAATCTCGGCGTCGAAGCGGCGCAAGCGATTGTTATCGTCGTCGCCATTCTGGTGGGCGTAGCGACCCAGCGCGCGCCCGCACGAGACCGCGCCAACGCCACTGCACTTGCTGGCGCGGCGCTATTCGCTCTGGGTTGCTATTGGTTCGTCGGCCGGCTCGCATGAAGCGCTGACTGGCCCGTCAACCCGAGGCGCACGCGGAACGAGCGTCTTCAAACAGGGCGACCGAGCGCCCTATAGCGGTCTGGCTCGACTTGCGATATTCTATCCAAGTGCGCATACGCCCGGCTTCGGTAATATCGTCTCATGTCGATGTGGCAGTTTTGGATCGATCGCGGCGCCGCCGCCGCCGAACTCGGTTCCTCCACCATCGACTGGCGCTTAGGGCGCTCGTAAACAGGTCCAACAGCTGGGTGGCGGACATTGATAGACAAAAACGGCGTCGCGGTTGCCCCTGATGTACCGAAACCGCGCCTGAGCTTGGGCGTCACCGGTCACCGCGCGGCGCACCCCTTGATGGTTCGAGGCGCGCCTGTGATCGAACAAACTCTCACGAGTATTTTCGACGTCATCGGCTCCGCGATATTGACCGAGATCGGGTCAGACGGCGTGTCGCGCACGCGGCTCCATACTCTGCTGGCCGACGGCGCCGATCAGATCGCCGCCGACGAAGCACTGCGGCGTGGATGGGAAATTATCGCGCCGCTTCCGGTGGGCGCAGGCCTCTATTGCGCCATAAACTCCCGCCCAACAAGCGAAACCGACGCCAAATCTGTGCTGTCCAACCGACAACCGGCCGACTCGGAACTCGCGCTGCGCGTTGCGACGCTTCGCAAACACTATGGGAATTCAAACCTGTTCGAACTCAGGGATGCCGATGCCTCAATCGAGGCATTGTACTTCACCGCCTTGACCTCAGCAGATTCCACAGCGCGCGCCGCATTCGAGGCAAGCATGTCGGCGCGGGTGGCCATGGCGGCGCGCATCGTCCTTGAGCAGTCCGATGTCATATTGGCGATTTGGGATCGCGCGCAGACCAACTTTGTGGGTGGCACAGGCCACACCGTCCAAGTCGCGCTCGAAATGGGCGCGGCAGTTATCTGCGTCGATCCGGCTGCGCCACAAGCCTGGCGACTGTTGCGAGCACCGGAAACGCTCACCCACCCTGCGCCCGCGCTGTCGGAAGCCGAGAGGTGCGATCAACTCACCCGGATAGTGCGCGACGCACTGGCGCCCCAGGTCTCTGAAGGGATCCGGCATAGTCGCGCAAAGAGCGAACACAAAGGCGCCGCCGCTCTCGACGCCGTAAATTGGCGGGCGCGAAGCAACCCGTTGTGGCACGCTTATCGTCGCGTCGAGGCGCTCTTTGGCGGAGACGGATCCCACGCACCCCTCCGCAGCCTGCGCCAAACCTACGAGCCGCCAGCCACTTTCGCGCAGCGCGCCGGCGCGCCCATCTTGGATGCGCTGCGAGAGGCGCCTGGCGCCGACCTCGCCTTCGTCGACCGCGTAGCCAACCTTATACTCCCCCGCTTCGCTTGGGCCGACGGCATTTCCGCTTATCTCTCCGACACGTATCGTGGCGGCATGACTATCAACTTCATACTCTCGGCGGTGGCTATCATTGGCGGGATCGCCTACCTCCCGCTGCTCGGTTCGGAGTCGAAGTGGGGCTTCGCGCTCTTCGAGCTCGTGCTGCTGTCAGCGATCTTGTTCATCACCCATCTAGGTCAGAAAAAGCGTTGGCACGGCCGCTGGTTCGAGACGCGGCGCGCAGCGGAGTATCTGCGTCATGCGCCGCTTCTGCTGGCGCTTGGTGCGGCGCGCGCCCCCGGCCGCTGGCCGCGCGGCGCCGACACAATGTGGCCCGAATGGTACGCCCGCCATGCTTTGCGGGAGGTAGGTCTTCCTCGTCAGCACATGACAAACGAGCATCTGCGCTACTGCCTAGGCAATTTGCTCGACCGCCACGTGGTACAGCAGCGAGACTATCATCACGGTAAGGCCCGGCGACTCACCAATGTCCACCACAACCTCGATCGTCTCTCGGAGACCTTGTTTCAACTCGCAGTGGCCTCGGTTGCGCTGTTTCTTGCCTTTCAGATTGGCGCCTGGCTTCAAGCCGTGGACGATCACACACTGAAGGATGCCGCGAAGATTTTCACTTTCCTGGGCGTGGCGTTGCCAACATTGGGCGGTTCGATCGCGGGCATCCGCTACTTTGGCGATTTCGAACGCTTTGCAGCAATCTCCGAAGTCGCCGCGCAGAAGCTCGGCGCCGTGCACGAACGCATTGAAATTTTGCTGCGCGCCCCTGACGAGAAGCTTGACTACGCTTCCGTCGCCAACCTCGCTCACGCTGCGGACGATATCGTGGTGAGCGAAATCGAGAATTGGCAAGCCGTCTTCGGCGGCAAGCAGATCACGGTTCCGGTGTAGGGGCGCTGAACTTGGCGGACGCCCCGACGACAGATCAGACGAGCGCAGAAACACCCAAGACAGATCGCTACCGGGCGTTTCTTAGCTATTCCTGGCAAGACAAGGCCTGGGGCAACCGGCTCCACCGCTGGCTTGAAAACTACGAGGTTCCCGAGGGCGTCGAGGCTGACATTGGCCCGTCCAGACGACTCGGCAAGATCTTCCGCGACGATGAAGACATGGCCGCGGCGGGAGATATCGGCGCTGTCGTTCGCCGCTCGATCGAGGCCTCAGGCAGCATGATCGTCGTTTGCTCGCCGAGTTCAGCACGATCGATCTGGGTGCAAAGCGAGATCGAATACTTCCGTGCGAAAGTCCCCGAAGGGCAAATTTTCGCAGTCATTGTCGATGGGGAGCCCAATGCGCGCGATCCCGCCGTCGAGTGCTTCCCCCCCGCCCTTCGCGCGATACGCAACCGCGACGCGATGCCCATTGAACCCGTCGGCGTCGACGTTCGCCGGGACGGGCGGGGCCGCGTTTGCGCTCGCTTGGCGGCAGGTATGCTCGGGGTGGATTTTGACGACCTTTGGCAACGCGACCGCAGACGCGACGAAAGGATCCAAAAAATCCGCGTCGCAGTGTTAGGAGCGCTTAGCCTGACCTTCGCAGCGTTAACGATCGTCGCGGTTATCAACGCGCATAACGCCCACCTCGCGCTGAGCCGTTTCTTCGCCGAACGCGCATGGCAGAGGCTAGAAGGGGGCGATCCGATGGGGGCGACGCGCTATGCGCTGGCCGGAATGCAGGCGGCGCCTGAAAATCAACGCCTCTATCTGGCGGCGCTCGGCGCGATCTCGCACGAAACCAGCCAGAGCGTGCCGCCTCTATTGCACGACGACGCGGTGACGAGCGCCATCTACAGCCCTGACGGCGGAACGATTGTCACCACGAGCCGCGATCGCTTTGCTCGGGTGTGGAATGCGCGCAGCGGCGCGCTGCTGAAAACGTTGCGTGGCCACGAAAGCGAGGTCACAGCCGGGGCATATTCTGCAGATGGCGATCAAGTGGTCACCGCCGACGCAGACGGGCGCTTGTTGATTTGGTCGACACGCGATTGGTCGCTCACCCGCGCATTGGACGAGTTAGAGGTCGAGATCGTCAGTGTTACGTTTTACCCGGACGGGAAGAGGGTTCTATGTCTCGACGCCGAAAACGCCGTCACCACGCTTGACGTCACCACAGGGCAGTCGCTCATTGTATCACCCGCTCAGGAGCAGGAAATTTGGAAAATAGCGTTGTCCCCGAACGGACGGCGAATTGTCATTGCCGGGGAGGACGCCATCGCCCGCCTCTTCGACGCGGGCAGCGGCGCCGAAATCGCCCGATTGCGCGGACATCGAGACGCTGTTCTTCACGCCGCATTTTCCAGCGATAGCGCGCGCGTTGTCACCGCCAGCGCGGATCGCGAGGCCATCATCTGGGACGTCTCCAGCGCACGGCGCATGGCCACGCTGCGTGGCCATGCTCTTGAACTCTACGACGCTGAATTTTCGCCCGACGGACGCCGCGTCGTGACTGCAAGCGTTGATCAGACCGCCCGAATTTGGGACAGTCGCACCGGGCGACCGATCGCAACTCTGTCCGGCCACACTAGCCTCGTGACGCGCGCCGCCTTCTTCGCGGGCGGCAGGTTTGTCGTGACCGCAAGCGAAGACGGCTCCGCGCGCGTCTGGAACAGCGACAATGGGGCGACGGTCAGCGTTCTGCGCGGCCACGCCGGCGCGCTGCGCGCGCTCGACGCCGCGCCCGATGGCGGCGCGATACTGACGGCGGGCGACGACGGGTCAGCGCGAATTTGGCCTCTCCCTCAGCGTCGACTGCTCCGAACGCTAGAATCGCAAGACGGGGGCTTTGCCAGCGTCGAGTATTCCCCGGACGGTGCTTCCATCATCGGATCGACGATGCGCGGCGACGTGTTGACCTGGTCGGCTTCGACTTATTCCCAAACTCAGCGCTTCCGCGCGCAAACTGGCGCCGCCTACTCAGCAATGTATTCTAGCGACGGAGACCGCTTTGTCACCGCTGGCGAGGATGGCGTCGTCCATTCCTGGGACGTGCAGTCCGGCCGGGAAATATTGGGCCTCAGCGGCGATGGGGAGGTTTTTTCCGCCGCATTCTCCCCCGACGGCCGCTTCATCTTAATAGCGAACGCCAACGGGACCGCAGAGATTCGTGACGCCCAAAACGGAGAGGTTACCCAGACACTGCGGGGGCATGGCGATCGCGTGCGAAGTGCTATTTATTCCCACGACGGCGCGCTGATTGTGACTGGCAGCGAGGACATGAGCGCTCGAATCTGGAACGCCGCCACCGGCGCGCAGATCGCCGTGCTCGAGGGACACCGGCTCGGCGTCGGGGGCGTCGCATTTTCTCGTGATGACAGGAGCGTCCTGACCGCCAGCGACGACGGTGGCGTGCGCATCTGGGATTCGAGGACGCATCGGCTTCGCACCGCTCTCAACGGCCACGGCGGCGCCGTCTACAGCGCGGCGTTCTCCCCGGACGGACAACGCGTCGCTACAGCTAGCGAGGATCGCACGGCGAGAATCTGGGATGCCGCCGATGGCCGCTTGCTTGCAACGTTGGCGGACCATGGCGGGGCCGTCTTCGGCGTCGCCTTTTCCCCGGACGGAGACCGCCTGCTTACCGCAAGCGAAGATGCACGGGTTCGGGTCTGGGACGTCAGCCGGCTCACGCTGCCCTGGCCCGCACTAGCGCGAAACGCTTGCCTAAACATCTTGGGCGGACGCGCTCGTCAGTTTTCAGCAGCAGAAATCACATCGGACTCGTTACTCGCCAGCGAATGGCGGAGTCCCAGCCGCGACGTGTGCCGCCGCGTTGCGGGCGTGCCGTCGCTCTCCACGTTGCGGCGTTCAATGCATTAGCGCGGCCGCGGCCGGCGACGCACGCGTGCACCGCCTGAGCCCATGTCGTCGCCTTGCTCAGCACCCGCCTGGGACACATCCTGTTGCTCGTCGGCGGCGTCGCGCATCAGCCAGTCCACCGCTTCGTAGCACGCGGTGATCCGCCGCGCCGATGGGCTGTAGCGAAATTCGGCGCCGCCGGCGCCACAGCTCCTGGCGACCAGAGTGACATCGCTCGGCAGCTGCACGAATTGCGAGATGTCCTCAGCAGCGTCTTCGAGAACGCCGGACTCCATAAGATATCTCTGCGCCGCATCAAGGGCTGCGCCCGCCGCCTCATACTCGACGCGGATCGCGCCATCAGGCGAAGCCGGTGGGATCAAGTTCTCGCCAAACCAACCCTCAAGATCGGCGTGCAGAACACGTACCTCTTCCGCGCAATCGACCGAGCTGATTGAAACCTGGAAGGCCCGCGCCAAATCCGGGTACAATTCCGGGTTCGATCCGTACAGATAACAAGCAATGCGCGCCGCGCGCGTGGCGTCGTCGGGATAGTGCGGACTTTGACCGACGCCTTGCTGCAAATTGGCGCTGCGCGCCCACCCTTCGACTGCCGCCCAGATTTCCTCATCCTGCTCTGGTTCGTCAGGATCAGGCAACATCAGCCATGTGGCGATGTCGTCGGCGGTCTCCTCCGAGGACAACCGATCGCCCTGCTGATCGACATCAAGCACCTGATCCAAAATCATGTGCCCGACTTCGTGGTAAGCTAGGAAAAACAAATTCCCATCGACATACGCGCTCTGCCCCTCATCGGCTGGATCGAACCCCTGGGCTTGAGCGACTATCGGTGTGCATGCGATGCTGGCCAGAAAAACCGAAGCGGCGAACGCAGATCGCTGAATACTCATTTGTCCAACCCCCAGCTAGCGCCCTCACTATGAACACCCGATCCCAAGACACAAGTTCCTTGGCGCCCCATGCAAACGCAGCGGGCTTGCGCCGTACGCGCGGGCGCGATCATCTGCGGCACGCAGAGGCAAGCGGCGCGCAAGTTGACGACATTCGCCACCTGACCGGACACAAGAACGGCAAGTGTGTCTGCAACTCAGCGCAACGAAGGCAGAGGAAATCCAGCGCGCGCGGGATTATCGACTAGTTCAGTTGGACAAATTTGTTGGACGAATTTCGTAACTCGTTGAAAAAATTACGAAAAATGGTGGACCCGAGGTCCACCTAACTCGTTGTTTGCGGGCGTTCGCTGGCGTTCATTTATGCTCGCATATGCCTTTGAGTTAGAACATTTTTCCCTCACGCCTCGCCCGCCGACGTCCATTGACGCGCGCCACAAGCAACGCCAATTCTGTGGGTAGGAGCGTGGGTACAGGACCTGCGCATCTCGTGGAAACAGCGCGTGGCCGGCATCCATCGATTGAGCGCACGCACGGTGGCGACGGCGAAGGCGCTTGGCCTCCATGCTGACGGTGGTGGGCTCTATCTGCAGGTTACACGCGGCGGCGATGGTGCGCTCAAACGCTCCTGGGTGCTGCGCTTCACTGCCCCCGACGGTCGCCGGCGCGAGATGGGGCTGGGCGCGGCTGCTTTCATCGATCTTGCCGCCGCGCGCGAAGCGGCGCTGGCTGCGCGCAAGCAAGCCATCGGCGGCGTCGATCCGATTGCAGCGCGCGCGGGCGCGCGCGCCAAGGCGATTGCCAGCCGCGCCAAGATGCTCACTTTCCGCCAATGCGCAGAGGCCTACCTTGCCAGCCATGAATCATCCTGGAAAAACGCCAAGCATCGCTGGCAATGGGAAAACACGCTCCAGGTCCACGCCTATCCGATTTTCGGCAACCTGCCCGTGACCGAGATCGATGCGGCCCTGGTGATGGCCGTGCTCGATCCGATATGGCTGACAAAAACCGAAACCGCTTCACGCCTGCGCGGCCGCATCGAGGCGATCCTAGACTGGGCGCAAGTGCGCGGCCTGCGCAAGGGCGACAATCCAGCGCGCTGGCGCGGACACCTGCAAAAAGCCTTGCCGACCATCAAAAAATCACTGCGCGTCCAACACCATCCGGCGCTGCCGTTCGCTGAGATGCCCGCCTTCATGGCTAAGCTTGCAGCCCAGGACGGCGTCTCAGTGGGGGCGCTTGGATTCTGCATCCTCACAGCCACACGCACCGGCGAAACCATTTACGCTCGCTGGGCCGAAATCAATCTCGATGAACGGGTTTGGATCATACCGGCTGCGCGCATGAAAATCCCGCGCGAACACCGCGTGCCGTTATCGACCGCTGCAATTGCGATTCTGCGCGGGATTCACGTGAACCTGCGCGACGACCCGGGTTCCGCCGATTTCATCTTCCCCGGCCGGCGCAACGGCGCATCGCTCTCGAACATGGCGCTGCTGATGACCCTCAAGCGCATGGGCCGAGGCGATCTTACTACCCATGGATTTCGCTCCTCCTTTCGAGACTGGGCGGCAGAGCGCACGGATTCTCCAAACGAAGTCGCAGAAGCAGCGCTTGCACACATTGTTAGCAACCAGGTCGAAGCTGCCTACCGCCGCGGCGACCTGTTCGACAAACGGCGCAAGCTCATGGACGCGTGGGGCCAATATTGCGTTCCTGTTCCTTCCATTGCGCGGGCGCTGTAGTGTCCGTTATTGAGTGGAAAAACGCCGGACGAACCGCAATCACATGGGGCAGGTTGTCGCCGATTGCAGACCCCCGATGTAGATGCCGCTCAAGGTGCGCGCGTCGCCACCGCCGGCAATCCCGCCCGCCGCCGCAACTCCGCAATCGACGGCACGCCGGGCACGCCTTCGCACACATCGCGGTCCTCGCCATGGTCGCGCAGCCAGACCTCGCGGACCAGCGGATCGGCGTGGATTTCCAGCGCACTGAAGCGTCGACCCGCGGGGCCGAGGAAATTGGCGCAGGCGGCACGGGCGAGTTCGGGTATGGGTTGTGAGAGGCGGCGCACATCCCAGACGCGCGCGGTGACATCCTGCAAGTCGGCGATCATGCGGCCCCCGTCCGGGCTGAAGGCGACGCTTCTCACGCTGCGTCCATAGCCGTCGCGCAGGGCGACGATCTCGCGCCCGCTCGCCGCGTCCCACACCCGCACGGTGGTGTCCCGGGAGCCGGTGACGATGCGGGCCCCGTCCGGGCTGAAGGCGGCGCTTGTCACCCGGTCTGCATGCCCGCGCAGGGCGACAAGTTCGCGCCCGCTCTCCGCGTCCCACACCCGCGCAGTGCGGCCGCTGGAGGAGGTGGTGACGACGCGGGCCCCGTCCGGGCTGAAGACGGCGCTCGTTACCGTGCCCTCATGCACGCGCAGGACGGCGATCTCGCGCCCGCTCACCGTGTCCCACACTGTAGCAGTGTGATCATTGGAGCCGGTGACGATGCGGACCCCGTCCGGGCTGAAGGCGGCGCTTGTCATCGCGCTATCCTGCCGGCGCAGGACGGCGATTTCGCGCCCGTTCGCCACCCCCCACACCCGCGCGGTGTTGTCGAAGGAGGCGGTAACGATGCGAGCCCCATCCTGGCTGAAGGCGGCGCTATACACCGCGCCCGCATGCCCGCGCAGGACGGCGATCTCGCGCCCGCTCACCGTGTCCCACACCGTAGCAGTGCGGTCATTGGAGCCGGTGACGATGCGGACCCCGTCCGGGCTGAAGGCGGCGCTTGTCACCTCGCCCCCATGCCCGCGCAGGACAGCGATCTCGCGCCCGCTCGCTGCGTCCCACACCCGCGCGGTGGTGTCGAAGGAGGCGGTGACAATGCGAGCGCCGTCGGGGCTGAAGGCGGCGCTTCTCACCTCGCCCGCATGCCCGCGCAGGGCGGCGAGTTCGCGCCCGCTCGCTGCGTCCCACACCCGCGCGGTGGTGTCGAAGGAGGCGGTAACGATGCTGGCCCCGTCCGGGCTGAAGGCGGCACCCGTCACTGCGCTATCCAGATCGCCTGGGACCGCGGCGAACTCGCGCCCGCTCGCCGCGTCCCACACACGCGCGGTGCTATCGGCGGAGGCGGTGACGATGCGGCCCCCGTCCGGGCTGAAGACGGCGCTAAACACCTCGCGCTCATGCCCGCGAAGGACGGCGAGTTCGCGCCCGCTCGCCACTTCCCACACCCGCGCGGTGTGATCCTCTGAGGCGGTGACGATGCGAGCCCCGTCCGGGCTGAAGGCGGCGCTTCTCACCCAGCCTGCATGCCCGTTCAGGGCGCCGAGTTCGCGCCCGCTCGCCGCGTCCCACAGCCGCGCAGTGTTGTCCAAGGAGGCGGTGACGATGCTGGCCCCGTCCGGGCTGAAGGCGGCGTTCATCACCTCGCCCGCATGCCCGCGCAGGGCGGCGATCTCGCGCCCGCTCGCTGCGTCCCACACCCGCGCGGTGTAATCCTCGGACGTGACGATGCGGGCCCCGTCCGGGCTGAAGGCGGCGCTTGTCACTCGGTCTGCATTCCCGCGCAGGGCGACGATCTCGCGCCCGCTCGCCGCGTCCCACACCCGCGCAGTGTTGTCCAAGGAGGCGGTGTTGTCCAAGGAGACGGTCACAATGCGGTGCCCGTCAGGGCTGAAGGCGGCGCTTCTCACCTCGCCCGCATGCCCGCGAAGGACGGCGAGTTCGCGCCCGCTCGCTGCGTCCCACACCCGCGCGGTGGTGTCGAAGGAGGCGGTAACGATGCTGGCCCCGTTCGGGCTGAAGGCGGCGCTTCTCACCCGGTCTGCATGCCCGCGCAGGGCGACAAGTTCGCGCCCGCTCCCCGCGTCCCACACACGCGTGGTGCTGTCCAAGGAGGCGGTGACGATGCGGTCCCCGTCCGGGCTGAAGGCGGCGCTTGCCACCTGGGCTGCATGCCCGCGCAGGACGGCGATCTCGCGCCCGCTCGCCACCTCCCACACACGCGCGGTGCCATCGGCGGACGCGGTGACGATGCGGCCCCCGTCCGGGCTGAAGACGGCGCTATACACCGCGTCCGCATGCCCGCGCAGGGGCCGACTTTCATTCGCATCATGCAGGATCCTCCCGAGAGCGTTGCGATACTCACCCTCGTTCGCCGACGCCACGCGCCAACCCGCCAACGCATAGCGCGTCGCCAGGAAGCGCTCGCCGCGCTCCATCGCCTGCCAACTCCGCTCGGCAAAAATGCGCGCTAGCGAATTGCGCGCGGCGTCGCGTTGGGCTGTCGCCTCCTCGGCGTTGGCGATGGCGGCAAGTTTCTGGATTTGCGCTTCCTCGGCATTGTGCTGGGCAAGCTGACGCTGTTCTTCGCGTTCGCGTGCGTTCTGTTCTGCTTCGGCGCGAGCTTTCGCTTCGGCGGCGGCGCGCTGTTCGGCGAGATTGAAATTGGCCACCGCTTCGTTCTGCTTTAGCCAGGCAAAGCCTCCAGCGCCCACCGCCCCCAGCGCCAGCACCGCCATGGCGGCGGCGGTCATGTTCGCGCGCCTGCGCCTTGCGCGCTCGGCTTGGCGTTCGCGCTGCACGAGTTCGTCCAAGCCAACATCGAGCAGGCCGGCGATGATTTTCAGCGAGCCGTTCTCGCGGCCGTCCTTGCCGTCGCGAAAATCAGCGGCGATTGGCTCGTTCGGTTCTGGTGTGGAGGAGAGTGCACCGTTTGCACTGAGCCGGTAGATCAACGCCGGGGGAAAGCACTCGTCGGCTTGGGTGTAATTGGGATTGCCGGCGGCATGGGGTTCGCCGTCGACGATGGCCGCGAAAATACGCTCTCCCTTGCCGAGCGCCTTGAAGGCGGCGATTTCCCGGTTGACGTATTTGCTGCCGCACGAACGCGGCGAGCACAGCACGATCAGCGCATCGGCCTGTTCCAAGGCTAGGCGGATTTCCGCGCCAAGATCGTGGGCCGCCGACAGATCGGCGCGATCGCGGAACACTTTGCCCAGCCGCTTGCCGACCGGCCCGTTCGGACCATCGCGCCCGACCAAAGCGGGGGGGACCTGATAGCTCTCCAGCCTTTCGTGCAGCCAGTCGCCCAGTTCTTCGTCGGCGTGCGAATAGGAGATGAAGGCGGCGTAGCGGTCCGCCCCTCCCTGTTGGCCCTGACCGGTGGCTTGCACCATGACCGCTCCCCACGCCGGAGCTAATCACAGGCTCAACCAACTCACAAGATCGGCGCAGCGCAATGGCGCTTATGTGGCAGCGATCGATCTCGACAGCGTGCTCGCCACCATCGACGGCGCCAAGGGGCTCCGGATCGTCGTGCTTGACGCCTGTCGCGACAATCCGTTCTCCCGCTCGATGCGGCGCATCAGCGGTTCGCGCAGCATCAGGAAGGCGCCAACAGCCCGTTCGCCAGGTCGCTGGCGCGCCACATCGCCGATCCGGTCGATGTGCGCATCCTCTTCTCGAAGGTGCGCGATTACGTACTGGCGGCGACGCAGAACAAGCAGGAGCCGTACACTATGAACACCTGCGTGTGAACGGTAGATAGGGGCCAGCTTTCCTGGTTCGCTGCGACGCAGCAAAGCGGCAGACGCCATCCAAATTAGCCGTTCGCCCCCTCTGGACGCGACCTCACGTTCATCGCCGTATGCGGTCATTGAGCGCTCCGCGAGCTTTGCGTATGGGGCCTAAATTAACTCCCGCTGCGCAGGCCGGGATGGGCGATGCTGTCGAAGGTGACCCCTTCGGCGTGGGCGCGATCAATCAACGCCAGCATGTCGGCGCGGTCATCACGCCAAGTATTGACCATGGCCGCACCATAGCCGAAGGCGATCCAAGGCATGACGCGCTTGAGATGACTGACGGTGGCCGCGCGCTCTGCGGGCGACAGCTTCGCGTGATAATGATTGCCGCTGCGCGTATTGAGTGAGATGCCATCGGTCGTCTCATAGGCCCAAACGATTTGAGGCATTGGAACTAGAAAGCAGGATTCTCTGCGCACATAGGCGACCCACAGGCGGCCCATTTGCAGCGGCGCCGGGCCCAACACCTGATCGCCGAAATCAGCCTCGATCGACGCGGCGGTGTCGTCGAAGACGCCATAGCCGCCAATCATGTAGGCGAGATTGCTGCGCGCCCGTCTCTGAGTCACCCACAGCGAGCCGCCGGTGAACCAGAGAAATCCCATCGGCACGACGCTGAACCGCGCCGGGTTTGCCGGAGGCTCCCTTTCTTGAGAAGGTGGAGCGATGAGCAAATCGAAAACGAGACCGAACTATTCGCCGGAGGTGCGCGAGC
>JBEBIU010000153.1:0-4973 GCA_040080225.1 Terricaulis sp. | reverse complement strand
CAAAATGCGTCTCCGGAACTTGTTCGGCTATGGATCCAAAAAGCCTCCCGACAGGAGATGAGAGCAGTGTAACCCCGCGCGAACTCGGTCGGATAGATTGTGGTAACATATGGAATGCAAACGATAAAATGCGGGACAGCGCGCCCGAATCCAGCGACTTTAGAGGTGGGCGCGTCCCGTCCTCGCCCGAATCCGCTTAGAGGCGACCTCGCGCTCGCAGCCGCGCCCGGCGGGCGCCCGAAAGTTCTGCTTGTGTTCCGGAACAAACATGGTACAAAGGACGCCGGCGGTGGCGAGGTCGCTGGACTCAAGGTCTAAGGAGCGGGAGACGATGGCCAATCTAAAGCTTGTTGAGAAAAACATGGAAACGGACAAGCAGAAGGCGTTGGCTGCGGCGCTGACCCAGATCGACCGCGCCTTCGGCAAGGGCTCGGTGATGCGGCTGGGCGAAAAGCCGGTGGTGGAGATTGAATCGATCTCCACGGGGTCGCTGAGCCTCGATATCGCGCTCGGCATCGGTGGCCTGCCCAAAGGCCGCATCGTTGAAATTTATGGCCCGGAAAGTTCGGGCAAGACCACTTTGGCGCTGCACGTCATCGCCGAGGCCCAAAAGAGCGGCGGCGTATGCGCGTTCGTCGATGCCGAACACGCGCTCGATCCGATCTATGCGCGAAAGCTCGGCGTCGATCTCGACGATCTCTTGGTGTCGCAGCCCGACACCGGCGAACAGGCGCTCGAAATCACCGACACCCTGGTGCGTTCCGGTGCGGTGGATGTGCTGGTGATCGACTCGGTCGCCGCGCTGACCCCGCGCGCGGAAATCGAAGGCGAAATGGGCGATAGCCTGCCCGGGCTGCAGGCGCGGCTGATGAGCCAGGCGCTGCGCAAGCTCACCGCGTCAATTTCGAAATCGAATACGTTGGTGATTTTCATCAATCAAATTCGCATGAAGATCGGCGTCATGTATGGCAACCCGGAAACCACGACCGGGGGCAATGCGCTGAAATTCTATTCTTCCGTGCGCCTCGATATTCGCCGCACCGGCCAGATTAAGGAACGCGACGAAGTCGTGGGCTCGGAGACCCGGGTCAAAGTGGTGAAAAACAAGGTCGCCCCGCCGTTCAAGCAGGTGCAGTTCGACATCATCTACGGCGAAGGCATTTCCAAGAGCGGTGAGTTGATCGAACTGGGCGTGAAGGCCGGCGTGGTGGACAAATCCGGCGCCTGGTACGCCTATGGCGGCCAGAAGATAGGCCAGGGCAAGGAGGCCGCGCGCCGCTTCCTCAAGGAGCACAAGGATGTCGCCATAGCGATCGAAGATGCGATCCGCGCCAAGTCAGGCCTCGTGGCGGACGCGATGTACTCCCCGCCCGAGGGCGATGAAGAGAAGGACGCCGCCGAGGGTTAGGTCGGCTTAGAGTTTTCGCCGGCCGGTTCGTGAGGCGTCAGCCGACCCGACCCCATGCCCTGGCCCGTCTCCGGACCGGCCGGCGAATCACATTCCTTATGCTTTTGCGCTGATTGAGTTTGGTGTTTAATGCGCGGCGTGGCGATGTTGAATTATGATGTGTTCGAGGCGTTCAGGTCTGCGGGCGCCGACGATAAGAAAGTGCGCCGGGCGGCGGAGGCTTTGTCGGGCGCGGCTTTTGCCGAGGAGTTGTCGGACCTGAAAGCGACGGTGAAGTTGCATACGTGGATGATTGGCGCGGTTTTCGCCATGAACGTCGCCAGGCTTGTTCGGCTATGGGTCCCGTCGTGACTGTAATGGAGCCGCGCATCAGTATAATCACCCTGGGCGTCGCCGATCTGGCGCGGGCGCGTGTGTTCTATGAAAGCATGGGGTTCCGTGCATCCTCCGCGAGCCAGGGCGATATTGTGTTTTTCCAAGCTGGCGCGCTGGCGCTGGCGCTCTACCCGCGCGCGGCGTTGGCCGAGGATGCGACGATGGAGGAGGCTGGCGCCGGTTTCCGTGGCGTGACGATCGCCCACAATGTACGCACGAAGGAAAAGGTTGGCGCTGTCCTCGCCGAAGCGCAGGCAGCCGGCGGGCGGGTGGTCAAGCCGGCGCAAGACGTGTTCTGGGGAGGGCATTCGGGCTATTTCGCTGATCCCGATGGCCATCTCTGGGAGGTCGCCTGGAACCCGTTTCTGCCGCTGGCTGAGGATGGAGCGCTGAAGCTGCCGGATTGAACCTGTGCGCCGCTTGGCGCGCGTGGCGGCGCTGCCTATACCAGGTCAACCTCTGATTTGACTTGGAAGCCCATGAGCAGCGTCAACGACATCCGCCGGCAATTTCTCGATTTCTTCGCCGCGCGCGAGCATGCGACGCCTGCGTCGGCGCCGCTCGTGCCCCAGGACGACCCCACGCTCTTGTTCGTCAACGCCGGCATGGTTCCGTTCAAGAATTATTTCACCGGCGCGGCCAAGCCGCCTTATCCGCGCGCGGCCACCAGCCAGAAATGCGTGCGCGCGGGCGGCAAACACAACGATCTCGACAATGTCGGCTATACCGCCCGCCACCTCACTTTCTTCGAGATGCTCGGCAATTTCTCGTTCGGCGACTATTTCAAGGAAACCGCCATCGAGGCGGCGTGGACGTTGATCACCAAGGGCTATGGACTGAAGAAGGACAAGCTCCTCGTCACAGTCTACCATGACGATGACGAAGCAGCCTCGCTTTGGAAGAAGATAGCGGGCATTTCCGAGGACAAAATCATCCGCATCGCCACCAGCGACAATTTCTGGTCGATGGGCGACACCGGCCCGTGCGGGCCATGCTCGGAGATATTCATCGATCGCGGCGAGCACATCTGGGGCGGCCCGCCGGGCTCGCCCGAGCAAGACGGCGATCGTTTCCTCGAATTCTGGAACCTGGTGTTCATGCAGTTCGAGCAATTCGCGGACGCCAATGGAAGTGGGGGCCGCCGCGAGAAATTGCCCAAGCCCTCGATCGACACCGGCATGGGGCTCGAGCGCATGGCGTGCGTGCTGCAAGGCGTGGGCTCGGTGTTCGAGACCGACCTTTTCCGTACGCTGATCGCGGCGTCGGAGGAACTCACAAAGGCTAAAGCCGATGGCGATCGCGCGCCGAGCCACAATGTGATCGCCGATCATTTGCGCTCGTCCTGTTTCCTGATCGCGGACGGGGTCTCGCCTTCGAACGAAGGCCGCGGCTATGTGCTGCGCCGGATCATGCGCCGCGCTATGCGTCACGCGCATATTTTGGGCGCGAAAGAACCATTGCTGCATCGCTTGGCGCCAACCTTGATCGAGGAAATGGGCGAGGCCTATCCCGAACTTGCGCGCGCGCGCCCGGTGATCGAAGCGCAATTGCATGAAGAAGAGGAGCGCTTCCGGCGTACGCTTGGCAACGGCCTCAAGCTGCTGGAGGAAGAACTAGTCGGGCTGAAAAAAGGCAAGAAACTCGCCGGTGAAACCGCGTTCAAATTGTACGACACGTTCGGTTTCCCCCTCGATCTGACGCAGGACATTCTACGCGGCCGCGGGCTTGAAGTGGATACCGCCGGGTTCGACATTGCGATGGAGCGCCAGCGCGAGAAGGGCCGTGAAAGCTGGGCGGGTTCCGGCGAAGCCGCGGGCGACGAGGTTTGGCTTTCGCTCGCTGACCAGGGCGGCGCTAGTGAATTTCTCGGCTACAAACAGGATAGTTCGCCCGCGACCTTGTTGGCGATCGTGGAGAAGGGCGTAGTCGTGAGGGCGCTCTCCGCCGCCGCGGAGGCGGCGCTGATTTTCGACAGAACGCCATTCTACGGCGAAAGCGGAGGCCAGGCGGGCGATCGCGGCGCCATCCGTTTCGACAACGGCGGCGAATTTATTGTCGATGACACGCAAAAGCACGCCGGGCTGCATGTGCATATCGGCCGTTTCAAAGGCGGAAAAATTGCGCCCGGCGACAAAGCCAATCTCGCGATCGATGGCGCGCGCCGTGCGCAAATTCGCGCCAACCATTCCGCTACGCATTTGCTGCACGCGGCCTTGCGCAAGGTGCTCGGCCCCCACGTGACGCAGAAGGGTTCGCTGGTGGAGGCCGATTATTTCCGCTTCGATTTCAGCCATGGGCAAGCCATGAGCGGCGAGGAGATTGCACGCGTCGAAGATGAAGTGAACGCAATTATCCGCCAGAACGCGGAAGCTTCGATCAAGGAAATGGCGCCGGCCAAGGCGATCGAGGAGGGCGCGTTGGCTCTGTTCGGCGAAAAGTACGGCGATCGCGTGCGCGTGCTGCGCTTGGGCGAGCGCGGCGAGGGCAAGGCTTATTCCGTCGAGCTTTGCGGGGGCACGCATGTGAGCCGCAGCGGCGACATCGCCGTGTTCGCGATCCGCTCCGAGGGCGGCGTCGCCGCCGGCGTGCGGCGCATCGAGGCAGTCACGGGCGCTGCAGCGCTCACGTATTTCAAGGGCCAAGCCTCGCTCGCCAAGGCGGCGGCGCAGCATCTGAGAGCGCCGCTTTCAGAATTGCCCGATCGGGTCGCGAGCTTGCAGGAGGAGCGCAAGAAACTCGAGCGCGAATTGGCCGAAGCGAAGAAGCAACTTGCGCTCGGCGGCGGCGGCGGCGCGTTGGCCGGGCCCGAACAGGTGGCCGGCGTTGCTTTGCTTGCGCGCGTGCTCGAAGGCGTGCCAGCCAAGGACTTACGCGGGCTGATCGACGAGGGCAAAAAGCAAATCGGCTCGGGAGTGATTGCTTATGTGGGCGTCGATGACGGCAAGGCTTCGCTAGCGGTTGGCGTCACCGACGATCTGAAGGGCAAGTTGAGCGCCGTCGACTTGTTGAAGGCCGGCGTTGCGGCTGTCGGCGGGCAGGGCGGTGGAGGCCGCCCCGACATGGCCCAGGGCGGCGGACCCGACGGTGCGAAGGCCGCGGACGCGCTTACGGCGATACGCGCGGCGCTGAAGGCAGCGCTGGCGTGAGCGGAGAGGAACACCACAATTCACAAGGCGCGCGCCCCCTACTC
>JBEBIU010000046.1:0-21255 GCA_040080225.1 Terricaulis sp. | reverse complement strand
ATAAGAGACAGTCCCGACATCGTGCATGCAATCGCGCTGAAGCCGATCGCGCTTTCGTTGCTTGCGGGGGCGCACGGGGCGGGCCGCGTGTTCGCCGTCACCGGGCGCGGTTACCTCGGCGTGCGCGGTGCGGCGTGGACCAGATTTGTACTGGATCGGCTGGCGGGGCGCATGCGGCGCGCGATCGCCGACGGCGACGCGATGTTGTTGGTGGAGAACGAAGCAGACCGCGGCTGGATCGAGGCCGGGACGCCGCTTCCGGACGCGCGCGTGCTGCTGATGCCCGGGGCGGGCGTCGATGCGGAAAAATTCAAGCCGGCGGCCGAACCGGCTGGGTCGATCAAAATCGGAATTGCATCGCGTTTGGTTTGGTCGAAGGGTGTGGACATTGCGGTGGAGGCGTTGCGTCGATTGCGGAACGAGGGGCGCGATTTCGAACTCCACATCGCCGGCGGCCCCGACCGCGCGAACCCCGAGCACGTGCCCGACAGCGAGTTCGCGCGTTGGGCCGCTACCTCCGGAATCGTCTTGCACGGACCTGTGAACGATGTCGCCGCATTCTGGGCGGGCGTCCACGTCGCGTGCTTCCCCTCGCGCGGAGGCGAGGGGTTGCCGCGCTCGTTGCTGGAAGCGGCCGCGTGCGGGCGTGCGATCGTCGCCGTCGATACGCCCGGCTGCGCGGATTTTGTCCGCGCTGGAGACGCAGGCGTGCTTGTTCCAAGCGAAGATCCGGACGCGCTGGCGGCAGCGCTGGCGCGCTTTGCCGACGATGCGCCGTTGCGCCAACGCCTGGGCGCTACTGCGCGCGCGCTAGTGCTTGCGCGCTACACCGAGGCGCACGCCGCCGATTGCGCAGCCGAAGCGTGGGCGAGGCTCGGCTAAATCATGGCCAAGAGATTTCTCATCTGGTTCTGGTCGAGAGGCGGCGGCAGCACGTTCGCGGTCAATCTGGCGCGCCGCTTGAGCCTCCAATTCGGGATCGACTCAGTTCGGCTTTCCTTGCGCGCCGATGACCCAGCGCTAGCGCGCGCGCTCGCGCTTGGCCTAGACGCGCGCGGCGCTGACATCGTTTCGGATCGTCGCCGCCCGCTGACAACTTTGGCGCGGCTCGCGCACGGCAGGACCATGCTCCAACAACATGCGTATGGAGTCGATACGGTGATCGTCGCCATGAATTTCGCAACCGCAGCGCCCTTGGCTGCGACCTTGAAGTTGCCCCTTGTTTACTGTGCGCACGATCCGGCGCCGCACCCGGGCGATTACGCGCAACTCGGGCAGTTCGCGACGCAGAATTTGTTGCTGGCGCGCGCCGAGCGGGTGGTGGCGCTCTCGGAATTCGCTGCTTTGCAATTGCGCGCGCGAGGGGTTTCCCGGAGGTTAGAGACCGCGCCGCTGGCTTCGGTGTTCGAACCGTCGCCGCCGCGTCCGCGTGCGGGCGGCCCGGCGCGCTTTCTGTTCGCCGGGCGCATGATCGCGTACAAGGGGCTCGATCTTCTGGCTGAAGCAGCGAGCCGAATCTCCACGCGCTCCGACTGGCGCTTGACCATCGCCGGCGCCGGCCCAGCGCTCGATGACAAGATGGCGACGCGTTTCAGGTTGCCGCAAGTCGAGCGCGTTGCCCGCGAATGGGTGGGCGACGAGGAGTTGGAGCGATTGCTTGCCGAAAGCGATGCGCTGCTCGCGCCGTATCGTTCGGCTACGCAATCGGGAATGATTGCGCAAGCCATGGCGCTAGGAACGCCGTGTGTGGCGACGCCTGTCGGCGCTTTGCTGGAGCAGATCGAGGCGGGCGGCTGGATTGCGCGAGAGACGAGCGCGGAGGCGTTCGCGGCGGCGATGACGCGGGCGCTGGATGGCGATCGCGCCGCTAAAGCACGCGCCGCCCATGAGATCGCGCGCGCAGCATGGGCGCGCGATTATTGGGGGTGGCTCGCTGCGCTTTGACGCAGCTCGGCTAAGATTTCCGCCGCTTGGTCGATATCGGGCGACGCCCAGCGCGCTCCCGCAACCACGACGTACACGTGTTGCGGGTCCTCGATATCGACAAGAGTGGAATCGACGCCGTGAAAGCGCGCACGCGCCGTGATCTCTTCGCTTAAGCTCCATTGCGTTGCTACCGCCGCGGCGCCGGCCTGCAACGCCTCGGCGATCTGCAACCCGTAACCCTCGCTGCGGTGAAGCGAGAGAAACACGTCCAGCGCATGATAAAACTCCGGCATCGGCGCGCGATCGCGATCGAGGAGAACGATGCGCGGATCCAGCGCCGCGCAAGCCGCGAGTAAAGCTTGTCCGCGTGGATAGAGGTCCGCGTCGGGACAGCGCAACAACAACCGTTCGCCTCCGCCGCGCTCGGGAAACGCCCGTTGAAACGCTTCGATCGCCGCGAGGGGATTCTTGCGGGCAAAGTTGGAGGCCACGGTGAACGCGTAGCCGACGACGAACGCGTCGGCCTCGACGCCAAGCCGCCTGCGCGCCGCTTGCCGGGTGTCTGGCGTTGCGGCGGGAACGGGAGCGAGATCGACAGCGTGCGTCGCAGCGCGCACCGCGCCGGAAAAATTTGGAAGACTGGCGCGAACTGCATCGGCCACAAAGGCCGACGGTCCCCAGACTTCATCGCAAAGCGCAGCGTCCGCGCGCCATGCATCCGGCAGCCACTCCAACTCCCAAGCCCAGAACCCGATCAGGCCGCACTCCAGCACTAACGCGCGCGGCAAGCGGCGCACGACGTCTCTGAAAGAGGGCGGGTTAACATGGATGATCAGGTCGCTCGGCGCGAAGGCGGTCAGTGCAGCGTTGAGCGCGCGGATGCCGTGGCGGTCGCGGGTAAGTGCGGGGGCGATATCGAACAGCGCGCTCTCGCGGCCGTCGTTGCGCATCTGCAAATGCATCAGGCGGACGCCGCGGCCAAGCCCGCTCGGCGCGTCGGCGAAGCCAAGCAACGCGACGCGATCGCCGCGAAAAGCGCGTGGCGCAGGCTTGCGCTTAGCCGCGAGATCGCGCGCGTCTAGGACGTCGTTCAGCACGCGGCGCGCGCTCGTCACAGCGTCGATGACGTGCGGCCGCAGCGCGGTTGGCAGATAGCGGGAAAGGCCAAGCCCCAACATGGCGCGACGCATAACCGCGCCCGCTCGTGAGCGCCAGTGTTTGCGCGTGTGGGCGGCTTGCATTAGGGCTCGTGATCGTGAGGAGCGAGCATGGCGGGCGCGATGGTGCGGGAAGTGTGGCGGCGCTTGCCCGTGGGCTTTCGTCGCGGACTAGCGCACGGCGTGCTATCGGCTCTCGCGCCGCGCTTGCCGCCGGCGCCGGATGTGGCCGAAGACGCTCCCCGCATCGTCGTCGGTGTTCTGTCGAGCCCGTCTGGCCTGGGCCAGGCCGCGCGCTTGGCGATGCAAGCTTACGTGGCGCAACGCCATGAGGTCTACGGCATCGACCTCAGCCGCAATTTCTTCGAGACAGCCGAGCGCGTGGCTTTCCAATATAGAGACGGGCGTAGCGTGCGCGGGCCCGCCCACGTGTTGATCAACATCAACGCGCCCTACATGAAGTATGCGTTCCATTTGCTGGGACGCTCGTTCCTGCGCGGCAGATCGATCACCGCCTATTGGGCATGGGAATTGCCACGCGCGCCAGCCGATTGGGCCGAGGGTCTCGCCCGCGCACATCGCATCGCAGCGCCGAGTCGGTTCGTGGCGGACGCGATCGGAACGCTGCCGGGCGCGCCCGATGTTTGCGTCGCGCCGCACCCGGTGGCGCTCGAACGCTTGCCGCCTTTGCCATCGCGACCGACGGCGCAGCCATTCACAATCGTGTCGGCGTTCAGCGTCGCCTCCGGATTCGAGCGCAAAAATCCACTTGCGCTGATTACCGCATTCAAACGCGCTTTTGGCGAAGCGCCGGATAAGCGCTTGCGCCTGCTTGCCTCCGGCGCCGAGCATTATCCAGCGGCGGCGGTGGCGCTAGATCACGCGATCGCGGGGACCGCAAACATTGAGCTAACCTATGACGCCTTCGGCCGCGAGGATTATTGGCGTTGGTATGGAACCCCGGATCTCTATGCGTCGCTGCACCGGGCCGAGGGGTTTGGCTTGCCGCTGGCGGAAAGCATGTGCCGCGGCGTGCCGGTATTGGCCACGAATTGGTCGGCGAACGCGGAATACATGGACGCTTCCAACTCGCTCCCAGTGCGGTGCGAATTGGTCCCGGTGCGCGACGCTCAACAGAAATACGCCGCCGATGGGCAAAACTGGGCCGAGGCCGACATTGCGCACGCCACCGAATTGATGCTCCGTGCAGCAGCCGATCCAGCATGGTTGGCAGCGCTCGCGGCGCAAGGGCGAACCGATGCGTTGGCGCGGTTCGCTTCCTTTCCGCTCTAATTGCGGTGCGCGACTGCCAGCTGTGCGAGCGAGATGGAGATTTCGCTCTTGCGCTCTATGCGCACGCCGGTGATCGCCGCTTGCGCGCGCCCATTGCCGCTGACGCGGATTTCCAGCGGCGCTATCCCGCGTTTGGCCAGGAAACCGGGCGCTATCTCGAAATCGAAGGCCAATTCGCCTTGCGCGTGCGTGGCGAGCGCGGTTGCGGTTGCGAGCTGCTCCCCGAACGCCATCAAATCGAACTTGAGCCGCAACAGCGGCAAGCCCGGTTTCCGCAAAACGTAGCAGAGCGTCGCCCGGTAGAGCGCGGGCGGGAGATCGAAATAGGGCCCGCCGCTGATAATGTCGCCGCGGTGGCCTTCGGGAGCGGCGATTGCGCCCTCGTGCATAATTACCCCAGAGGCTAGAGTCAGATCGCGCATGCGCAAATCGAACGGCGCTGAACCCGGTCGCAACATCCCGTCGCGAAGCCGGGTCGCGAAGGGCGCGAGCGGGCCTTCGACCAATTGACGCGCCATCCGCTCGAACTCGTTGTTGATGGCGTTCACGACCACGATGCGCTGTCCGGTCTCCGCCGTTACGGCGACGCGCATGAGACCCGCGATGTCGAGTTGTGTCAGCTCGGCCTCGCTTGGGGAAAAAGTCGCCGGCGGGCGCTCGTAGTCGCGCAAACGTGTCACCCCTTCGTCGCCAAAGGCGACCACCAGGACATCGGCGCCGGCAAGCGCTTTGACCGGTTCGACGCTTTCGCCCCAGACTTGTACGCCAGCTGCCAACGGCCCGCACAACAGCGGCGGCGCGAACGCGCGTCCGATTCCGTCGAGGCGCAGTTTCGTCGCCACCAACAGGCGCGGATCAGCGCCAATCCAGGCGATTTTCGTGTCCGGCGCCAACGTGCAAAGGCGGTCGGCCACGAAATGACTCGCTGCCTCCGGGTCGTAGTCCAGTGAATTGAACGCATCGGCGCGGTAGCGGCTTTCGAGCAGGCGCTCATGGGAGGACGGTTGCCGCTCCAAATAGGCGGCGAGCCTTTGCACAGGCGCCGTGAGCTGGATTTCCTCGAGCTCCTTGTCTCTTAGGCCCCAATTGTCGCGTTGAGCTGCGATCGCGACTTCGGAGACGTTGCTGACATAGCGCTCGAACTCGTTGCTCTGTTCGTCTCGGTTGTTCATGCGCGTGACCGAACGCGCGTGATCGCAATGATAGATCGCCACCGCGTCGAAGGAGCGGATCGCGCCGCAATGCAGGCGCAAACGCACGGCGAAATTGGCATCGACGTGAAACGGGCGCGTCATGCTTTCGTCGAAGCCGGCGATGGCTTCGAACGCGTCACGAGGCGTCAATTGGAAATCGCCGGGATTGTCGTATAGCACCGCGTCCTCGCCCAGCACGCGCTGAGCCAGGCTCAGGCGCGGGCCGTGCTCAAGCAGGAAGGCGTGCGCAAGCGCGGGTTCGTTGCGGGGCAGCATCTCCCACAGATATTGCGGAAGGTCGAAACGCGGCGCCTGATGCAACGCGCTCTCGGCAGCCAGCAGCGCGGCGCGAAGCGCCCCTGGCTGGGGTTCGACCAGGAGCACGTCGGTGTTGGTGAACAGCAACCATTGCCCGCGCGCCCGGCGTGCGCCGATGTTTCGCGCCAGCGCTTCGGGGATATGTCGGCTCGGCAAATCGAGATGCGCCAAATCCTTCTCGCGGGTGCGGATAACCCGGAGCCGCGCCAGCGTCGGTTCCGTAAGCAGATCGTCGATCGCCTCAGGAAAGGTTGGCGCAGCGTCCGGCGAGCGCATATCGACGAAGACGATTTCATCGTCCTCGCCGAGCGCCGCGGCCAACGAATTGAGGCTCAAGGCGGCGCGGCGGTGCAGATTGGCGCCGTGCTGGTCGTTGCGGCCGTAGACGATCACCGAGAGCATGGCGCTCCTTAGCGCGGGTACGGCTCGTGAACAAATGCCGACGCTGTGGATAAAATGACCCGCGGGTCATTCGCTTGCCTTGCATGGCCGCCGTTCAGTTGTGCGGCGTTGACCTTGCCTGCGGGCCTCGCTTAGTCAGACAGTTCAAGAAAATTTGGCCGCAAGCGCAGCCGGACGCGGAGGGTTGGGTGAAGATATCGGTGATCGGCCTGGGCAAGCTCGGCGCGCCATTGGCGGCGGTTATGGCGTCCAAGGGCCACGAAGTGGTGGGGCTCGACCTCAACGGGACTTTTGTCGAGTTGATCAATAAGGGGATCGCCCCGGTGCAGGAGCCGCAACTGCAGGAGCGGATCGACGCATCCGAGGGTCGGCTGCGCGCGACCGGCGATTATGCCGACGCCGTCGCCAATAGCGACATCTCCATGGTGATCGTGCCGACGCCAAGCGATCGCTTCGGCGTATTCTCGAACGACTACGTGCTCGCCAGCATGGACGAGATCGGCCGCGCGCTGAGGCAGAAGACGAGCTACCATGTCGTCGTCATCACATCGACGGTGATGCCGGGCGCCACCAACGGCGTGATCCGTGAGCGCCTGGAGCGTGCTTCCGGCCGCAAGGTCGGAATTGACCTCGGCCTTTGCTACAATCCCGAGTTCATCGCGCTCGGCACCGTGGTGCGCAACATGCTCTATCCGGACATGATCCTGCTCGGCGAAAGCGACGCCCGCGCCGGCGACATGCTGGAGCAGGTCTACCGCGGTTCGTGCGAGAACAGCCCGCCGGTGCAGCGGATGAATTTGGTCAATGCCGAGGTGGTCAAGATCTCGGTCAACACCTACGTCACCACCAAGATTTCCTACGCCAACATGCTGGCGGAAATTTGCGAACGCCTGCCTGGCGCCGATGTCGATGTGGTCACCGACGCGCTGGGCAAGGACACCCGCATCGGCGGCAAATACCTCAAAGGCGCGGTCGGCTATGGGGGACCATGCTTTCCGCGCGACAATGTCGCGTTCTCGGTGCTGGCCGAGAGCCTCGGGGTCTCGCCGGACATCGCAATCGGCACCGACACGATCAATCGACGACAGGCGCAGCGACTGGCGCAGATCGTGCGAGCCAACGCCGCAAACGCCAAAACGGTGGCCATCCTAGGCCTTTCCTACAAACCCGGCACGCCCGTGATCGAGGAGAGCCAGGCCATAACGCTGGCTTCGGCGTTGCTGGAGCAAGGGGTGCGGGTGTTGATCTGGGACGCGCTGGCGCTGGCCCCGGCTCAGGCGGTGTTGCAAGGCGCGGAGGCGGCAACGAGCGCGGTGGACGCGGTTTCGAGCGCCGACGCCGTCGTGGTCATGACCAGCGAGGCTGAATTCGCAAATTTGCCGCGCTATGCGTTCGAAAGGCCTGGGGACGCGCCTTTAACCGTGATCGACTGCTGGCGCGCCTTGGACGCGAAATCGCTCCCCGCCAACGTCATGTTGATCTATCCGGGCCAGGGCCCCAATCAGGGGGTGGAAGGGCGCGCGGTGGCCGCCGCCTAGCTTGCCAGCGCGGGAGTTGGAATGGGAGCGGATCGAGGAGCGGCGCCGGGAGAAGCGCTCACCGTTCAGGCGGCGACGCAGAGCCGTGCGCGTCCTACGCCCGCGATCGCAATTTTCTCGGCCCCGAAGGCGTTCAAGGGCCATATTGGAATTATTCAGCGCAACGCGGTGCGTTCCTGGCTGGCGCTGGGGGAGCGCGCGGAAGTAGTGCTGCTTGGGCGCGACGAAGGCGTGGCCGAAATCGCCGCCGAGTTCGGCATCCGCCACGCGCCCGACATCGCCTGCAATGAATTCGGCACTCCATTGCTGAACTCGCTCATCGAGACGGCTGAGCGCAGCACGACCGCGGCGCATTTGTGCATGATCAATGGCGACATTATCCTGACCAAGGATTTTTTTAGCTTTGTCGATCAGCTGCCGGAACTGCCCGAGGCGCTCTATATCGGATTGCGCTCCGATCTCGATGTGTTCGAACCGCTCGATTTCGACGATCCCGAATGGGATAGGCAATTGCTGCGTCAGGTTCACCGCGAAGGCAAGTTCCGCGGCGGCGGCGACGATAGCTTCAACGGCACCGATTATTATATCTTCCCGCGTGGCCTGTACAAGAAAGTGCCCCCGTTCGCGATCGGACGCTTCTTCTGGGATTCCTGGTTGATCGCCGATCCCTGGCGACGCGGCTGCAAAGTGGTGGACGCCAGCGCCGACATTCTCGCCGTGCACCAAAACCACAATTACGGCCACGTGAAGAGCTCCAACGTGGTCGATATGTACCGGTATTGGCAGAACCCCGAGCTTAAGGAAAATCACCGCCTGGCGCGTGGTTTTCTCAACAATATGGGCCCGCGCGAAGCGTCGTTTCGCTTTTCCGCAGGCACGCTGGTGCAAAAACCCGGCAGCGCCATGTGGCGCAGGCAGCTCTATAATTTTTGGTACTATTACCCGATCATGCTGCGTTCGAGCTGGCTGTTTCGGAAGACCCCCCTCGGCGGTTTGTTCAATCCGCTGTTCCCGTTCAGCGAAGCCACAGGGCGACATGGCTTCTCGGCGCGCGGACTCTACAGCGCCGCGGTCAATGGCGCGGTGCGCCCGCTGTGGAAATTGTTGCCGACGCCGGTGCGTGGCGGTGCTCACGCCACGATAGGGTGGCTCCGGCATCCCCATTTCGGGCGCCGACGTAAAGCTCAAGCGGGAACCGGCGTTATCGATATCGCCGCGGCGTTTGCCGATGCGCAAAAGGCGTTCTCCGACGTTGCGCAACCAGGCGATCGGGCGCTGCTGCCGGCGTGGGCCACGCATACCGCCGATGGCTCGTATTCTTACGGCTTCTTCAAGGCGCGCCGGCATTGGCGCGACGCGGACTTGCTGTTTGAACACATCGTGCTCGCGCGCGACGAACTCAACAAGACGCCGCCATCGGCGCTGCGCGCGATCAAGGCGAATATGCGCGAAACCTATCGCAACGAGAAATTCAGCGTGCGTACGCGTTCCACCAAGAAGGCCCGGGTCGCCGACCCGGCGCCGTGGCCAGAATTAGACGAGAGGTTGGCGATGGCGGACGAACGTCCGAACAGCATCATTGCGGTGCTGAATGTCTGGAAGCGCGGCCCCGAATTGCTGCGGCGCCAGATCAAAGGGCTGCTAGAGCAATCGGTTCCAGTGCAGGAAATCTGGGTGTGTGCGTTTGGAGTAGAGGATCCTGAGGTCTACGAAAACGTTGTCGGTGAGTTTCAGCGTGACCACGTCCATTTCTTCCGCTCAAGCAAGAACCTCAAATATCACGGCCGTTTCCAACTCGCGCTGCAGGCCGACAGCGAATATGTCGCCTTTATCGACGACGACATCGTTATGGGCGCCGATTTTCTGCGCCGCTGCCGAGAGACCATGGAAGTGACCCCCGACGCCGGGGAAGTCGGCATTTATGGCTGGCGGCGCCTGCCGGGTCCCGACAAGGACGGCAAGACCGAGCAATATATCAGGGGCGAATGGGCCGAGGCGTTGCCGCCGGAGCGCAAGGACCACGGCATCTCCGAGGTCGATTTCCTTTGCGGCTTCCATTTCCTGCGCCAGCGCCATATTCGCTATATGTTCCGGGAAGAACCCTGGACCATGAGCACCGGGGAAGATTTTCAGCTTGCGTTCGCACTGCGCAAATACGGCGGTTTGCGCGCCTATGTCGTCCCTATCGACCCGAAGGATCCGCGCACTTGGGGGCTCTCCAAGGATTGGCGCGATCTGCGCGAGCACGCGACGACGGTGGGCGACGCCGACGCGGTGCGCGACACGCTTTACTGGAAGCTGATCAACCGCGGCCACACCGTGGCCTGGATGCGGGAAGCGGCGGCCAAGGGCGAGCGCACTGTGTTGGCCGCGTTCTCGACTGCCGCGGAAGCGCGCGCGGTCCGCGCCGAAGCCGATAAGGATAAATCCGCAAAGGTGATTGCTCTCTATTGCGGTGGCGAGGCCGGGCATGCGCCGGCAGCGGTAAAGAGCTTCGGGCTCGACCCAGAGGCCCAGGTCAAACACAAATGGGAATGGCTCGATCTGGAAATCGCCGTCACCGAAGCTCGCCAGACGCCGCAAATGCGCAATGCAGACGCCGTTATCGCCTTCTCCGCGTTAGTGGAGGCGCTCAAGCCGGAGGTGTTCATTGCTCCGAAGCAAGACGCCGCCATAGCCGCAGCGGCGCAATTGGCGTGCAGCGGCGTGGACACCAAGCTCGCACTGGTCTAGCGGACACCGAATACGATTAGCGCGCCAACGCGCGTCGAGTTTAGATTCCAACATGTGACGATTGAGGCGACCTATGGATGACCGTCTAAACCGCGCAGTCGATCTGGTTGCTGCTTTCGATTGGAAACGCGGTGACTTAGAGGGGCGAAAAGACGCGATTAACGCCCTTTGCGAGTCAGACTTGGAAATTGCGCTGGTAAAATTACGCAATGGCGCTGTGATGCGCATCCGCATGGCGGACAAGGTGATTGCACGTAAAATTCTCGAGGATGGCGCTTACGAGGTTGCGGTCGGCACCGCAATAGCACGCATTCTACGTCCGGGAGACTGCTTCATCGATGTTGGCGCAAATATTGGCTGCCACGCGATTACGGCCGCCCGAAGCGTTGGCGTCGGCGGGCATGTGTTCGCGTTTGAGCCCAACAAGGCCAATCGGGCTGAATTGAGCGCCAACCTCGCACTCAACGATTTGGCCAACGTTCTGGTGTGGCCGTGTGGGCTGGGAACATCGGTGCGGATTCATCGCATGCAATCGGACCCCTCCAACCCGGGTGGCGCCAAGATTCGAGACGACTGCATCGACCAGTTCGAACCTATTCAAGTAGCGCCGCTCGATTTGATGCGGCCTGCGTGCACCATACGTTTGGTGAAAGTCGATGTAGAAGGCTACGAATTGCAAGTGTTGCAAGGCGCGCGCGGTCTGTTCTCCGCTGACGACGCTCCAGCGTGCATTCTCGAATACAATGCCGAACGATACGAAGAGGAGGAGGAGCGCCGGTTGCCTCTTTTTGAGTATTTCTCGAGCCTCGGATGGAACGTCTACACTGTGTCGGAGAAGGATGGCGGGCTCACCTTCAACCTCCATCTCGCGCCCTACATAGCCGAGGACTTCATCGACATCCTGGCGATCCCGCCTCGTCTGCAGCAGGAAATCATCGGTGAAAGTTTGCTCCTGATCTATGACCATGAGGCGATGCAGCAGAAATATTCATGGCGCAGAAAGTCTGGCGCGGGCTGAGGGTGCGTGCTTCCCCGTTGCGCGGAGGCGACGCGGTGTCTGGCCAACGAGGGGGACCAGCCGCCGCAATGATAGGGCCGGACCAAGGCGCCAAAGGCTCGCCATGGCTGAGCTTTCGTGTTGTATAGGCGCCGCGCGATTGCGAGACTGGGTCAGGGGACCGTATGGGTACGAGCAAACCGGATCGAATGAAGTCCAACGCCGATATTTTCGGCGCCGCCCTTGACGCCTGCCGGCGCCACGTGGGCTACGTCATTTTGTTCAGCGCGGCTCTGAACCTGCTCTACCTCGCTCCGTCCATCTACATGATGCAGGTTTACGACAGGGTCTTGGCCTCCGGCGGCCTGCTGACCCTGCTGTATCTTTCGGCGGTATTGCTGGGGGCTCTGGCGGTGCTGGCGTTTCTGGATGCAGTGCGGATGCGGCTGCTGGCGGCGATGGCCAAGCGCTTCGACCGGCTGGTCGCCCCTCACGTGCTAAGCGCGGCGCTGGACCCAGAGGGCAAGAAAGCGGCGGGACAAGTGCACGTTCTACGTGAATTCGACGCGCTGCGGGCGGCGATTTCCGGCCAACCGGCGCTCGCTTTGGTCGATACGCCCTGGACACCGCTTTATATCGCCGTCTGTTTCATGATCCATCCCTGGATCGGCTGGCTGGCGCTTGGCGGAGGGGTGGCGCTGGTGGGGATCGCGTGGGTGAACCAACGCGCCATCCGTAGCGCCATGAGCGCCAACGACCAGGCCTCCGGCGCGATGTATTCGATGCAGCTGGCCGACAGCGCCCAGGGCGAAGCGGCGAGGGCGCTGGGCATGCAGAGCGCGTTGATACGCCGCCAATTGAAGGCGCGAGAAAAACTATCCCAGGCCACCACAAAGGCGACTAACGCGAACGCTGTCTATTCTTCCTCAACCCGTTTTTTCCGTCTCATGCTGCAATCGGCGTCCCTTGGCTTGGGCGCCTATCTGGCGGTGGAGCAGCAAATGTCGGCTGGGGGCATCATCGCCGCCTCGATCTTGACCGCGCGCGCCTACGCGCCGCTGGAACTCGTGGTTGGCGCCTGGCGGCAGTTCGAGCAAGGCAGTCAAGCCTATCGCACATTGACGGCCGTGCTAAAAACTCAAAACAACCAGCGCGAGCACACCACGCTGCCTTCGCCAAGGGGCGCTCTCTCGGTGGAATCGATTGCGGTGCGCTCGCCCGGCGGGGATCGGTTCCTGTTGTCGGGCGCGAGTTTTCGCGTCGAGCCCGGCGAAATCGTGGGCGTTGTCGGTCCTAGCGGCGCTGGAAAAACCACGCTGATGCGCGCGATAGCGGGGGCCAGCAATCCCGACCAGGGCGCCGTGCGCCTTGACGGCGCCAAGCTCAGCGACTGGTCGGCCGATTTGCTTGGCCGCCATGTTGGTTATCTGCCCCAGGAAGTTGCGCTGTTCGGCGGCACTATTTCAAACAATATATGCCGTTTCGAACATTTGCTCGGCTACGATCAGGACGAGATCGATCGCTCGGTCGTCGCCGCCGCTAAGCTTGCCGGCGTGCACGAACTCGTGCTCAACATGCCGCGCGGCTACGACACCGAGATAGGGCCCAACGGACGAGGCATTTCCGCAGGCCAGGCGCAACGCGTTGCGCTGGCGCGCGCGCTCTATCGCGATCCCGTGTTCATCGTGCTCGACGAGCCGAACGCGCACCTCGACGCGGAGGGCGAACTGGCTCTGATCAACGCTTTGAAAGCAGCGCGCGAAAGAGGCGCCTCGGCAGTGGTGGTCGCTCACCGCGCCGGCTTCATGAACATCGCCGACAAGTTGCTGGTGGTTCAAGAGGGCCGCATAGAAGCGTTCGGGCCGCGCGATCAGATTACTGCGAAGTTTGCAGCCCCGCCGCCGGGCGGGCAGCGTCCGGTGGTAGTGTCTGACGGAGGACGGCGGCCATGAGCGTTCAGGCCATCGACAACACGGAAATAGCGGAAGAAGATTCCGGTAAGAACGAGATTCGCGCTGGCCTGCTGGCGCTTGTGGCGTTCTTCTTGGGCTTCGGCGGTTGGGCTGCATTGACCCCGCTCGACGCCGCTGTGGTGGCCTCTGGCGTGGTGGTGGTGTCGGGCAATCGACAAACCGTTCAACATCGTGACGGCGGCGTGATTTCGCGTCTCGCCATCGAGGAAGGCGACCGTGTCGAGCGCGGTCAAATTCTGATCGAACTGGGCGCCCCTGAGCTCGTGGCGCGCGAACAGGCGTTGCTCTCCCAGGTCGTCGATCTGCAGATGCAACGCGCACGGCTCACCGCCGAGCGCGGCGGAACGGCGACGCTGACGCAGCCCCCTGAGTGGGCCGCGCTGGACCCGAGCGATCGTGAAGTCGCGGAGGCCGCCTTCCAGCGTCACCAACGTGAAGTTGGCGGCGGCGGCGCGTGGAGCTCTTACGATGCGCGGATCGCCGGATATCGCGGCGAGATTACATCAATCGCTCGCCAGGAAACGCTGCTTGGGCAAGAGATCGCCGGCATGCGGGCGCTGGCGGAGGAAGAATTCGCGCCTGAGACCCGGCTGCGCGCGCTGGAGCGCCAACTCGCTGAACTGAACGGGCGCCGCTCTGAGCTGACCGCGCTGATCGCCTCGACCCAACAGGAGCGTTATCAGGACTTACGGCGCGTCGATGCGCAATTGGCGGAGCTTGCGCCGCAATTGGCCGGTGCGCGCGAACAATTGGAGCAGACCCGGCTGCGTGCTCCCGCCGACGGTTTGATCGTGGGACTGCAAGTCCACACTGTGGGCGGCGTCGTGCGTGGCGGCGAACGATTGATGGACGTAGTTCCCGAAGGGCAGGACCTGATCGTCGAGGCCCAGGTGCGGCCCGAGGATGTCGATGACCTGCAGATTGGCCAGACGACGGAGGTGCGGATTACGGCGTTCGGAGGCCGCAATTTGCCGATTGTGCATGGGGAAGTGCGCCAGGTCTCCGCGGACCGTTTCACCGATGAGCGCACCGGTCGGCCCTATTTCTTGGTGCAGGTGGTGGTGCCTCCGGAGGAGCGCGGCGCGCTTGATCGCAGTGGCGGAAATGGCTCGCGCAAACTGCGTGCAGGTTTGCCGGCCCAAGTTGTGGTGCCGACGCGCAAGCGGACCGCGCTGCAATATCTACTGGAGCCGCTGAACCAGACGCTATGGCGCTCACTGCGCGAGGAATAGACCGCCTCAGACCGCAGCGACCGCGACATGATCGAGGCGCGCGGTGAAGCCCGGAGCAGGCACGGCCACCTGCATGCGCAATGCCGAGAGTGAATAAGGCGGCAGATGCGGAGGCACTTCGAACACGAGCGTAACACGCCGCGGGCCAGTCGCGTTCTGGACGGTGCGATACGCCGCCCACGGATGGCCGCCCACCAAGACATCGAAGTAAAGTTCAATACCGGCGCCGGGGTCGCCTTCGAAGGTCAAGTCAGCGTCTATGCGCCACTTGCCCGCCAGTAGAGCGAGGCCGGGTCCGGTCATCGCAACCCCTCGTTCGTCGAGGCTTATGTTCGCAATGTCAGGCCTGGCGTTGAACAAGACAGGGGGCCAGGCGGCGGATGGAGCGGGATCTGGGTAGCCCAAAGCGCTGACAATCGGCGCCAGGATGGCATCGACCTCATGGGCATTCTCGCCTTCGCGCCATTTGCCGGTGCGCCCGTCGCCGCGGTGACTAGTCTGCCACTGAGTCTGGATGCGAACGATTCCTCCCTCGCTCTCCGTCACGCCGACCGCGGTCATAGTTGAGTCCAGGCTAGCGTCGCGGCTCAGATCGTGAGCGAGTGCGTCGAGAACCTGTGGGGAGACCGCCACATCAAGGATTCCGGCGAGTTCGGCGAGGGTATCTCGGGGTCTGTCGGCGAAGCCGTCCTCGTAACGCCAAACCTTGGACCTCGGGAACTTGCGACAAATCAAGCTGGCCACGCCAGCGTCCCAGACCTGGCGAATGCGATTAACCGGGAGGCCTCCAAATCCCTGCAAGAACGAGGTCACGGCGTCGCGTGGATCACGCAGCGAAATCAGGACCACGCCCTCGCGACGCGCGTAGTCCATAACGGCACCATCCGGTCTGTGGGTCTTCATCAGCACGTGCGGCGTTTTCGCCGCCATCAGCGCCTCTGCTTGAGCCCAGGATTCGCCATAGGCGTGCTTGACCTCGCCGATCTGCGACAAAATTCCGAACGCTGCGTAGTTAAGCCAAGTTGATGCGCTGCGTGGGACGCCCAAACTGAGAACGAACATGTACCCCTATCCCCGCGTCGAATTACTGCGTACGCGGCTTTCAATCCACGCATAGGTCTTGTCAAGACCGGCGCGGAGCGCCTGGCTTGGGGCCCAACCAAGCATCTCCTGGATCAGCCGATTGTCAGAATTGCGTCCGCGCACCCCGACCGGGCCGTCAATATTCCTGATGCGGACCCGCTTGCCGGAGAGTTCCGCAACCAGCCGCGCCAAATCGTTGATGGCGATCATCTCCTCCGAGCCGATATTCACCGGGCCCTCGAACGTCGCCGACCGCGCCAGCCGCAGCGTGCCTTCCAGGCATTCGTCGATGTACAAGAACGAGCGCGTCTGCTGGCCGTCGCCCCAGACCAGGATTTCGCCGCCATCCTCGACCTCCGCCACCTTGCGGCAAAGCGCGGCGGGGGCCTTTTCCTTGCCCCCGGTCCAGGTTCCCTCGGGACCGAAGATGTTGTGATAACGCGCGACCCGGCATTTCATGCCGTAATTGCGGTTGTAGGCAAGGTAGAGCCGTTCGCTGAACAACTTCTCCCAGCCATATTCGCTGTCGGGATTGGCGGGATAGGCGGAGGATTCCTCGCAATTGGGATTATCCGGGTCTTCCTGGTTATGCGAGGGATACATGCAGGCCGAGGACGAATAGAAGATGTTGGCGATGTTGCGTTTGCGCGCGGCGTCGAGCACGTTGAGATTGATGGTCGCCGAATTGTGCATGATGTCGGCATCGTGTTCGCCGGTGAAGATGTAGCCGGCGCCGCCCATGTCAGCGGCGAGTTGGTAGAGTTCGTCAAAGCGCCGGTCGAGTACATTGCGGACCAGGTATTGATCGCGCAGGTCGCCGACCACGAAATCGTCCGCGTGGGTGGCGTCATATTCGGGAAATTTGAGGTCCACCGCGCGGACCCAGAAGCCCTCTCGCTTCAAGCGCTTCACCAGATGGGCGCCGATAAAGCCGCCCCCGCCGCAAACCAATGCTGTCTTCATGTCAACCCCAAAACGGGCCGCCGCCTGCTGACCCCTCGCGAAACAGCGGCAATACCATCGCCTTGCGCCGCTTCGCTAGCTCTTATAGGCAGGCTTGGGCTGTGAGGGCAGGGTGGCGCTACGGCTCCTTTTTGGCTAGGAATCGAGATCGCTGGGCGCAGCCGGCGGACCAGAGGGGACCTGCCTAGGTGACAGCGACGTCCGACACGACACCACAATGGCGCCGCCCGCTGGGCGCTGGCCCGGCGATCGAGGATTTCTTCTCGGGTCTGGCGCGGGTTCGAACCTGGGTTTTGTTGGCCCGCCGCGACATCCAGATGCGCTATCGGCGCTCAATGATCGGGCCGTTCTGGATTTCGATAAGCATGGGCGTAATGGTGGTGGCCTTGAGCTTCCTTTACGGCGGCATGTTTGGCCAGGACGCCTCTAGTTATCAAGCTTACCTTAGCTATCTCGCTTGCGGCTTCCTAGCTTGGGGATTGCTGGGTGGGCTTGTGTCGGAAGCCTGCAATTCAGTCATGGAATCAGAAGCCTATCTGCGCAATGTGCCGTTGCCGCTTACGCTCATAGCCTGCCGCACGGTTTTTCGGCAGTTCATCTTTTTCCTGCATAATCTGGTGGTGATCATTCCGCTGGTGGCGTGGCTTGGGGTGGGGCTAAAGTTTTCGGCCATCGAAGCGCTTCTTGGCGTGGGCATTTATCTCCTCGCGGGTTTCGGCGCCTGCCTTGCGCTAGGACCGCTATGTGCGCGGTACCGCGATTTGCCACAGGTGGTCGCCAACGTGATGCAGGCGCTGTTTTTCTTCACGCCCATTTTTTGGGATCCTTCCGCTGTACCGCAACGGGCGATTCTGGTGGAAGCCAACCCGTTCTATCAATTTGTCCAACTGATCCGCGCGCCCATTCTCGGCGAAGGCATTTCCGAGATCAGCTTGGTTTACACGCTTGCATGCGTCGCAGCGCTTTGGGCTGTCGGCATCGGCGTATTCCTGTGGTCGCGCCGCCAAATGTATTTTTGGCTGTGAGCCCATGCGCCTGATCCAGATTGACGACGTCTCGGTTGACTACCCCGTCTTCAACGCCAGTGCGCGCTCCTTGAAAATGGCCGCGCTCGGCAAGTTGACCGGGGGGCGCGTGGTCTCCAAATTCTCCAGCGTCAACGTGCGCGCGTTGGACCGGGTCTCACTCGACATTTTCGAGGGCGAGCGCCTCGGACTTATCGGTCACAACGGCGCCGGTAAAAGCACGCTCTTGCGATTGATTGCTGGAGTCCTGCATCCAACCAGCGGCGATTTTCTGGTGCGTGGGCGCGTGGTGCCGCTGATCGAGAAGGGGTTGGGGCTCAATTCCGAATTCACCGGCTATGAAAATATCGAGCTGCCCTTGCGCCTGATGGGTGCGACCGAAGAAGAACTTGCGCGCGCTCGGGTCGAGATCGAGGAATTCACCCAGCTCGGTCCCTATATGAGCATGCCAATCCGCACCTATTCCGAGGGTATGCGGGTGCGGCTGGCATTCGCCATCTGTACTGCAGTGAAGCCAGAACTGCTGGTGCTTGATGAATGGCTAGGCGCCAGCGACGCCGCCTTCATCGAGCGCGCGACCAAGCGCCTGAACGTCATGCTCGAAGGCGCCAAAGCCATCGTGGTGGCGTCGCATTCGATGGATTTGCTGATAGGTGTTTGCAACCGTGTGCTTTGGCTTGAGCGCGGACGCATTGTTATGGATGGCCTGCCCAGGGATGTGATCGCCGCTTATAATAAGGCGCAAAGCCTCGGTGTCAGCCAGCTCGAATCGGCGTGGGACAACGAAGACCTGGCGTTCTGACCTCGGTCGCCGCAGCGGATTGACACCAGGACCGGCCCACTTATCACTTGAGGCGAAAGCTCGGCTGCGGCTGAGCGTGATGTTACCCCAGCGGATCCCGATATGAAGTACATCAACAGAGGCGGCGCAGGAGAGACCGTAGCGTTCGAACCCGAGGGGCAAGTGAAGAAGTCCATGGATTCCTCGTTTTTTCGAGGCGCCACGGTAAATTTCAACCCGTATCGGCGTGACGTCGCTCAACCCGGCTTTTTGGCGAAATTCGTGTTGAAGGGGTGGCTTCCACCCGAGAAACCGATCGCCAGGGACACCCAGATCACCGCGTTTGGGAGCTGCTTTGCCCAGAATATTTCAAAACATCTCTCCGAAGCAGGTTTCAAGCTTACTAAGGACAGCGCGCCGAGCATCTACGTATCCTACATGGGAGAGGGGCTGGTGAATGTGCATGCGCTTTGCCAGCAGTTCGAGTGGGCGCTGGAGGGAAAGAAAATTCCCGAAGGTTTGTGGCACGGCTGGACAGCCGAAGAATACGGCGTCAGCGAAGATGTCAGAGTGGCCACGCGGGAAGCGTTTTTGGGAACCGACTTCTTCATTGTTACATTAGGCCTGTCGGAAGTCTGGTATGATGAGCAAACAGGAGAGGTGTTTTGGCGCGCGGTGCCAGTCGATCGCTACGATCCAGCGCGCCACCGTTTCCGGGTTTGCTCGCACGCCGAAACCAAGGGGCGGATCGAGAAAATCTACACGCTCATTCGCAGTAACGTTCCCAATGCGAAGGTGTTGTTCACGCTGTCGCCGATACCGTTAGCGGCGACGTTCAGGGACGTGTCCTGTCTGAGCGCCAACAGCGTGTCGAAGGCGATATTGCGCGCGGCTCTGGATGAATTTTTGCGCGAACATTCCGAAGATTTGAACGTGCGGCTGCTCTATTTCCCATCCTACGAGATCGTCAACGAGCTGTTCTACGCCAAATATATGGAAGACGGGCGCCACCCCAGCGGCGATATCATAGGTCTGATCATGAAGGTGTTTCAGGCCGCTTATTGCGACACCGATTTGCGCCTTGAGGAGGTCGAACAGATCTATCAAGCTGCGCGGGTGAAAAACATGCGTGAAGCTATGAACGCGGTGGGCGGATAATTCCCAATCTGCGATAGCGAGGCATTCTAGTTTCGGCGTAAGCGCAATTCCGCCCAATCCTTCGCCAGCAAAGCTGCATTGTCTGTGTGCTCAACGATCCCGGCCGGCGTCAACTCCTCCACAGCGAATCCATTTGCGCGGATCTCGCTCAGCATCTGTTCGGGCGTGCAGGTTTGCGATATCATTGGCGGCGCGAATTCCATGAACACGACGATGTCTCGATTGGCGCCGAGCACATCCTGCGCGCCACGCCAGATCAGCGGCTCAGCGCCTTCGGCGTCAATCTTCAGCACATCGACGCGCAGGTTCCCCTGCAACAATTGCGAAAGCGGCGCGGCGCGCGCCTTGATGGCGCGGACGCCATTGCCTTCCGCCGGCGCCATGAGAATGGAAGCGCTGCCCAGATAATCGCCCGGCACGCCTAGTTCGATGTCGCCTTCGCGATCGAGCGCTGCTGCATTCACAATGCTCGCCCAATGGCCACAGCCATTGACCGCGAAGGTCTTGGCGACGAGATGCGCCAAGCGCGGATTGGCTTCGATCGCGACCACTCTTCCCGTCGGCCCGGTGCGTTCGGCCGCCAACAAAGCGTAATAGCCGCAATTGGCGCCGATATCGACGACGTGTGCGCCTGGATATACGGCGGGGCCGAAATGGCGGACAACCCAAGGTTCCCACTCGCCGGCTACCAGGATCGAGGGCGTCAGGCTAACATCGCCACCGTCGAGATAGATCAACAATCCATTTGAGAGTCGCGCCAAGATCACGCCGTCGCCGACGTAGTGGCTGGCCTGTCCGAACGAGCGGCGGGCCCATTGCGCCACCTTTGCGCGAATTGTGGATAACATGCCCCGCCTTCGTATCGCTAATCGCTTACGCGGGTCCTAGGAATAAAAGAAGGGCCCAAGCGTATTTCCTCAGGGCTACTGCTGCGCGATCGAAATGACGCCAGCGAAGAACTTTACACGCGGCGTCGGAGCGATATCGTTTCGGGCGGCGAGAATCGGGGCGATGCCAAGATGGTGATCAGGGTCTATTTCGAGGGCAAGGAATTCTTGGGAACAAAGCCGCAGCTTTCGTTCATCGAGCTTCCAGTAGGATCCGCGGACGAAGCGCAAAGAGTGCTAACAGAAGCCCACACCAAAGGGTTTCTGCAGACCAAGAATGAATGGGTGCCGTTCCACCGCATTCGTCATGTCGAGCGGTTCTGAGCGCCGAGCCAGCGCGTCGGGCGGGCCGTCAGAACCAGGTGACCACGCGGACATAGCCACCGCCGCCTGCGCCGCCAGCACCGCCATTGCCGCCAACAGCGCAACCGCCTCCTCCGCCGCCGCCGCCGTGTGCGCCGCCTGCGCCGCCGGCAAAGCCAGCGCCGGAAGCGTTCGAGCCGCCTCCACCTCCGCCGCAGCCCACTTTGGTCGATCCGGCGCCGCCGGCTGTGCCGTTCGCTGAAGCGCCTCCTGGGATGTCGGCGGCGCCGGAT
>JBEBIU010000045.1:0-21644 GCA_040080225.1 Terricaulis sp. | reverse complement strand
GTGCTGATGCGCGACAAGGGGCTCGGAGCTGAAGGCGACTTCTTCTTCGGTCCGCATCAACCGTGGCTGTTGGCGATTGGCGGGCTGATCATGACCCTCACATGCGTCGGCTGGTGGGGCGATGTGATCAAGGAGAGCCGGGCTGGCGATCACACGCCGGTGGTCGATATAGGACTGCGTTACGGCATGATCCTGTTCATCGCTTCTGAAGTGATGTTCTTCGTCGCCTGGTTCTGGGTGTTCTTCGAACTGGCGATCTTCCATGACAACCGTTCGTCGTGGATCATCGCCGGCGATCCCGAGGCGATGGCGGCGTGGGCGAATTGGCCGCCGCCGCACGTCGAAACGTTCGACCCCTTCCAATTACCGCTGATGAATACGCTCATCCTGCTGCTCTCGGGTACGACCGTGACTTGGGCGCACCACGCATTGCAGCAGAATGACCGCAAGGGCGCGACGCTCGGTCTGCTGCTGACCGTGTTGTTGGGCATGGTGTTCACCTACGTCCAGTTTGGCGTCGAATATCCGGAAGCGGGCTTCGCCTTCGGCAATGCCGGTGAGGTCGCCGCCGCCAACGTCTATGGCGCCTCGTTCTTCATGGCGACGGGCTTTCACGGAGCACACGTGATCATCGGCACGATCTTCCTCGCCGTCTGTTTGTTGAGGCTGATCTCGGGCGGTTTCTCGGCGAAGAAGCATTTCGGGTTGGAAGCAGCGGCTTGGTATTGGCACTTCGTCGATGTCGTGTGGTTATTCCTGTTCACTTTTGTCTATGTGACGCCGTATCTGACGATGCAAGGAAATTGACCAACATGGACTGCCGGCGCCCTCGCTGGCTTGGTTGCAGCGCACGCGAACAAAAGCCGGCGAGGGCGCCGGCAGTCCATGTTAAACCATGATTTCCTCGCCGATCCTTGCCGGTCTTCGCTCACGCTGTCCGGAGTGCGGGCAGGGAGAGTTGTACCACAGCTACCTTGCGCTGCGTGAAAACTGCCGCGCTTGCGGCGCCGATTTCCGCGCTGCGGACGCCGGCGACGGCCCGGCGGTTTTCGTGATCCTGGTCGTTGGCGCTATTGTCGCGCCGTTGCTGTTCATCCTGCAGGCGTTGCATTTGCCGCAATGGTTGGCGATCGGCGCAACCATCGCTGCAACCATTGGCTTGTGTCTGGCGTTGCTGCCGCCGTTCAAGGGCGTGCTGTTCGCCCTGCAATGGAAGCACAAGGCGCGAGAGGCGACGCGCGAGGACCTGGAATGATCCGCTTTCGCCCGTTGTTGTTGCTGAGCGTGCTATCCATCGCTGCACTCGTAGTGCTTGTGTCACTGGGCCGCTGGCAATGGTCTCGGTACGTGTGCAAGCGCGCCGCCGCCAATGAGCCACCAGTCGAGATCACCATCGTCGACTACCAGCCAATGACTGAGGGACTGCAATTCGTGCATGACATCCGCGGCGACACTCACGAGGAGGGATGGCGCGTGTTCGCGCCTGTTCGCACCGGCGCGGTGTCGATCTTTATCGACTCAGATTTCTTTCCCGGCCTCAGGGCGCCTTTGCCGAGCGAAGTTCGGTTCCCGGCGGCGCTGCGGTCAGGCGCTCCGGTCTCGGGCGTCTCAGTTAGCCCAAACGCGCCAGGGCGCTGCGGCGGTCGTGGCGCGGGAGTGGGCGGACTCCTGGTGCCGCCGCCGCAGCCCCTCGAGCGCAAATGGTATCAGGTTGATCTAGCGGCCATGGGCCGCAATTCTGGTCTCGGCGAGGTTTCTGATTCCTACGTCGCGGCCGCCTATCTGGGCGCGGACGGGCGCGCTACGCCTAATCCGTTTGGCGGTGCGCAACCCGCGGCGCGGCATCTTGGGTACGCCATCACCTGGTACGGTTTGGCCATCGTGTTGCTGGTGGTCTATTTCAGCTATCATGTGAGCGTCGGGCGGCTTTCGTTGACGCCGCCGCGCCCGCCTGAGGATTGATTGACCCAAGAACTCGAACTGGTCCGGCTTGCCAACGGCGTCCGCGTCGCGCTCGACCCGATGCCCGGCCTCGGCACCGCAGCGCTTGGCGTTTACCAGCGCGTCGGTGCGCGCTGGGAGAGCGCCGAGCAGAACGGGATCGCGCATTTGTTTGAGCACATGGCGTTCAAGGGCGCCGGCGGGCGCGATGCGCGCCAGTTCGCCGAGGCGATTGAAAGCGTCGGCGCTGCAATCAACGCCGCCACTGGCTACGAGCGCACGGCCTATTATGCCCGCACGTTGGCCGAGCACGCGCCGTTCGCGCTGGGCCTGATCGCCGACATCCTCTTCTCCCCGCATTGGGACCCCGACGATCTCGAAAAAGAGAAAGGCGTGGTCGAGCAGGAACGCGGCGAAGCCCACGATGCGCCTGACGACCGGGTTTTCGTTCTACACCAGGGCGCACTGTTTCCCGATCAGCCTTTGGGGCGCCCGGTGTTGGGTGAGCAGGAGACCTTGCGCGCGGTCGGCATCGATGCATTGGTGTCGTTCCGCGACGCCCACCTGTCGCCCGAGCGCGTCGTCATCAGCATCGCCGGCGCGTACAACCGAAGCGAAGTTCTGGACGCCGTCGAAGCGCGCTTCGGGTCATTGGCGGCAAAACCCCAGCGCGAGCGCGCGCCGGCCATGGTTCGCGCGGGTGCGGCGCGCGAGCAGCGCAAGCTTGAGCAAGCGCACCTGGCGTTGTCTTGGGCGGGACCCGCCGCCGGGGCCGATACCGCCTACGCGGCGCGCCTTATGACTGAAATTCTTGGCGGCGGCATGGCTTCGCGCTTGTTTCAGGAGGTGCGGGAGTCACGCGGGCTCGTCTACGCCATCGACGCCTTTCTCGATGCATATGAGGATGTCGGGCGCCTAGTGGTTTATGCGGGGTGCGCGGCCAAGAACGCGGTGCTGGTGGCCGAGATTGTCGCCGCCCAATTGGAATTGATGGCGCGTTCGGGGCCTACCGATAGCGAATTGGCGCGGGCAAAGTCGGTGGCGCGGGCGCAGATGATGATGGGCGCAGAGGCGCCTTCGGCCAGGGTCGAAGCGCGGGCAGGCCAGGTGTTCCTGCGCGACCGGCTCGCGCCATTCGGGGAATTGCAGGCCCGGATCGAGGCGGTGAGCGGTGAGGACGTACGCAACGCCGCCTGTGCTGCGCTGGAGGGGCCGGTTTGCGCGGCTGCAATCGGTCCGAAGGCGGGGCTTGGCGCGCTCGCTAAGTTTGAGGCACAATCCTGAACCATGGCGTTGATGCGCAAAGACGGAGAGGGCCTGCGCCGCGTGGACGGCGAGGGCGTCTATCTTCGCGCGCCCGAATTGCGTGATTTCCAGGAATGGGCCGACGTGCGCGAAGCTAGCCGCGCTTATCTGACGCCGTGGGAGCCGACCTGGGCGATCGACGAAACATCGCGGAGCGCGTACCGTAATCGGCTGCGCCGTTATGTCGAGGATGCGCGCGACGACAAAGCCTATGCCTTATTCCTATTTCGCACTGAAGACGACGCCATGATCGGGGGGCTGACATTGTCGAGCGTTCGCCGCGGCGTCGCTCACATGGCCTCGCTCGGCTACTGGGTCGGCCAGATGTATGCCGGCAAAGGTCACGTCACCGCGGGCGTAGGTGCGATCGTGAATTACGCGTTCGCGGATTTGGAGCTCCACCGCGTCGAGGCCGCCTGCCAGCCCAACAACATTGCCTCGCGGCGGGTGCTGGAAAAAAACGGATTCGTGCACGAAGGCTTGGCGCGCTCTTATCTCAAGATCAACGGCGCCTGGCGAGACCATTTACTATTCGGGATTTTCAATCCTGTTGGGTGAGGGGCGCAGCTAGCTTGCCCGCCGGCGCCGTTGTGCTGGCTGTGTCTCGCGCGCGCTGATCCATGCTTCTACCGCCGGCATGCGCTCGGAAACGGTTTGTCCGCGCAGGCGAATGGTGGCGATCGCTGAATCGACGCTGGCGCGTGCGCCTGGCGGAAAGTCGCGCGCGTAGGCCTCCAGCTCAGCGGCAATACTCACGTCGGCGCTGCCCGCGGCGATAGCCGCGGGATATTCCAGCCGCTGCAGCGGATCGAGCAGCGGCTCGATTGCGGCGCGGTTGTCCTTCAGGAAATCCCAGCCGAGCCTAGGGTGCTCGCCTGCCGCCGCCGCGATCACTTGAGTGCGCAATTGGCGCGGAATCTCTTCGCGCAGCGCAAGCTGCAGTGTGCGCGTCGCCAGCGCCGGATCGCGGGCGCCGGCGAGGCGCACATAGAGGCGTCGCTGATCGACGAAATCGTTCGCCGCCCGAGCGCGGGAGAGCATGTCCTCGTAGTCGCGCGCGTCGGCATTGTAAGCGTACACGCCGATAATTGCGTTGCGGATGCTGGCGGGTAGTGCGGAGGCGTCCGAACCGGCGGCGCGGACGCGGCGGCGCGCTTCGGCGATGACGTCCGCATCGCGCAGCGTTCCCAGCGCGCCGATCAATTGCGAGCGCAATAGCGTGTCGCCAGGCGCCTCGCCGGTGCGTACGTCCCAACCAAGCCTAGCCAGATGCGGGGCCAGAATGCGCCGAGCGAAGGATTCCACCGCCTCGCGGCCCGGCCGGTCCTTGGAATAGTTTGCGAGCGCAAGCAGCGAATTGGCGGTGTCGGAAACTACCATCGGATGCGCATCCGGCGGCGCCGCCGACATGAGATCGAGATAATCTGTAAACGGAGCGTCGCCGGAGCGACCGAATGTCCAATAGTCCAGCAGCAGCCCGAGTTGATCCTCTGGCGCTAGCGTCGGCATCGCCGCGATCAGGCGCGACAAATTGGGGCGATCGTAGAGCACCCGGAAGAAACCGCTCTGGCCTGCGTTCACGAGGTAGGGGCCGCATGCGGGGCCGACTTCGATAGCCGCGTTGGCGGCGGCTGGCAGCACCGCTTCAACCGGCGCCGCCCCGAGCCTGCGGGCCACGACCGGTATGCTCCAGCGTTCCTCGGTGCGCGAAGCCGAGTCGAGAGCGAAGCGCCGCTGGGCAATATTTATCCGTGTGTTGGACGGTTCGCGCGCACAATCGGCGCTGGCGACGCTCAGCACTGGGAACCCAACCTGCTGGGTGAACCCGCGCGCGATGTCGAGCACGGGTTGGCCAGATGCTGCTTGCACCGCCGACCAGAGATCCTCGGTCCGTGCATTGCCGTAAGCGTGCGCATTGAGGTAATCGCGGACGCCGCGACGAAATCCTTCTTCGCCGACATAAGCCTCAAGCATGCGGATGACAGCTAAACCCTTTTCGTAGGTGATCGAATCGAACGCCAGATTGGCTTCGTCGATGGTGTTGACAGTTTGTATGATCGGATGGGTTCCCGCGCGCGCGTCGAGCGCCATCGCCGTCGCCGTGCCGTCGCTCATTTGCGCAAGCCAGGGCCGCCAATCGGGGTGCACGGCTTCGGTAGCCTTAGCGGCCATCCAGGAAGCGAAGCCTTCATTGAGCCACAGATCGTCCCACCAATCCATGGTTACGAGGTTGCCGAACCATTGGTGTGCGATTTCATGTGCGACGATGCTGAAAACGTTTTGCCGTTCGGCCTCGCTGGAATTGGCGTCGACCAGCAAATATTGGTCAAAATAGAGGATTGCGCCCCAGTTCTCCATCGCTCCGAAGCCGCCCGCACCGGGCACGCCGATCATATCAAGCTTGGGCAGAGGGTAGCGAATGCCGAAATATTCGGTGAAATACCGCAGCGATTGCTCGCCCGCAGCCAGCGCCTCGTTCACGCGCCCGGTCTGTCCCCGTCGCACCACGACGCCAAGTTCGACGCCGTCAACATCGCGCGTCACCCGCTCGAAATCGCCGACCGCAAGGAACAACAGATAACTCGCCATCGAAGGCGTGTCGGCGAAGGTGGTTCGCGTCATGCCCGCGCCAGCATTCGCCGTGCGCGCCACTGGCATATTGGAGACCGCCATTTGGTCGCTTGGCGCGGTCACGCTCACCGAGAACACTGCGCGCCGGTTCGGCTGATCCCACATCGGCGCCAGGCGCCGCGCGTCGCCAGGTTCGAACTGGGTGGCAAGCGCGCGCTTGGTTTGCCCATCGGCCTGATAGGAGACCCGGAACAAGCCATAGGCCTCATCATAAATCTTGCCGGAATAGACGAGGCTGATCATATGACGGCCGGGACGAAGCGAGCGGCGTGGCGTCAGCGTGAGTGTCTGCGCCTCAGCATTGGCGGCCAATCGAGCGGCTGCGCCGTCGATAGCGGCGGCGGTCACTTCGAGATCAGCTGCATTCAACGTGATGCTGGCGATCGGCGCTGACGTCTCCACGGCGATTCGCGCCTCGCCTGCGAATGTCGCGGCCCCCACGTCGGGCACGATGGAAATCTCATAGCGCAAGGGGATGGCGCCGTCAGCGATCCACTGCCGCTGCGCAGCGGCCGAGGGCGCGGTGAGGAAGAGGCAAAGGCCCAACAGGGCCCCGAACGGACTAAAACGCATGAATGGCAATCCCGATGAAGTCTGCCCGATCTGGGGGCAAGCCGATATTTCAGCAACCTAATTTCGGCGGAGCAACTAGGGAAAGGGGCGAATGACAACCTAGCACGCTTCGGTTGCACTCTGTCGCGCTTGCGAATCATTGACGCCGCCGCCCGACTCGCGGCCAGCCGGGCTGCATGCCCGCTTCCATTCGCCGTCCTACGCCCCTCCGCGCCGCGATCGTTTACGATTTTGATGGCACACTGGCGCGCGGCAATCTGCAGGAGCGTTCCTTCATCCCCGACATCGCCGGCATGAAGCACGCCGATTTCTGGATGGAGGTGAAGCGCCTCGCAAAGGCCGAAGATGCAGACGAAATCCTGGTCTACATGCACATGATGCTGGACCGCGCGCGCGCCGCCGGCCATCCAGTCACGCGCAAGCAATTGCAGCAAAGCGGCGCCGATCCGGATTTCTTCGACGGCCTCGATCACTGGTTCGAGCGCATCGGCGCCTTCGGCGACGATCTTGGTCTCCAACTCGACCATTACGTGGTCTCCTCCGGCATCTATGAGATGATCGAGGGTTGCTCTTTGTTCGGACGCTTCCGGCAAGTGTTCGCTTCGCGCTTTTTGTACGACAAGCGCGGGGAAGCCAAATGGCCGAGCGTGGCCATCAACTACACCACGAAAACCCAATTCCTGTTCCGCATCAACAAGGGCATTGACAACGTCTACGACACCGAAGCGATCAATCGCTGGATGCACGACGATGCGCGCGCGCTGCCGTTTGAACGGATGATTTTCATCGGCGACGGCGACACCGACATTCCCTCAATGCGCATGGTCACCAGCCAGGGCGGGTGCGCGATCGCCGTGCTCGATCCCTATCAATGGACCGAGCCGCGCAGCCTGGACAAAATCTCGAGGTTGATCGCCGAGGATCGCGTGAACTACGTCGCGCCAGCGGATTACCAGCCCAAGAGCCAACTCGACGTCATCGTGAAAGGCGCGCTCGGGCGCATCGCGCTGCGTGCTGGGTTAGAGATGGCTTAGCTGCAGTGCGAGCCAGGACCGGGGCTTCGCTGACATGGTGCAATTCGGGCATCGCGCTTCGACAACCCGGATCAAATCCCGGGACGCTATTCTTCGTCAGCTTGAGCTTGTCGAAGGCCGCACCGTCTCGCAAGGGCGCGCGGTCCAGCGCTACCAGTTCAGCTGCCCTGTTCGGCGTTCGGGGCTTCGTCGGGAGCTCGGGCGATTTGGGTGATGGGATAATTGCGACGTGGCTCGCCGCCGATAACCTCTACGCCAAGGCCGTTGCCAGTGCAGATCCAGCCGCTGGAGGAGCGGAGCGCGATCGCCTGGGTCCAGTCCAGATCGCGGGCGTTGAACATGGTGGTGAGCACATATTTGCGGTTGGCGCCGACATTGATCCCGACATGCTCGCTGTCGATATAAGAATAACCGCTCACGGCGCTGGAGTTGAAGCAATCCCGCCCTGTCGGGGGTGCGCCGCCGGCGCCAGTTTCTGGAGTTGCGCAGGCGGAAAGCGCCGTCGCGGCGGCAAGTAGGCTGATGCGCAGCATGTTACGTCTCCTTGGCAAGCATTATGCGGGACAATTCCAGAAGTAGCGAGTGGGCGAGGCTTTGACAGCTGCGAGAACCATGAGATAGCCGATCAACAATGAGTGAACTTCCTTTGGTCCGCGGCCAGATTCTGCGCTCGGAAAATCTGGCGCCGTTCACATGGTTTCGTGTTGGCGGGCCCGCCGATGCGCTGTTCCTGCCAGCCGATCGTGACGATCTGATGGAATTCCTACGACGAGCGCCAACTGAGCTTCCCGTCACGGTGCTTGGCGTGGGATCCAATGTGATCGTTCGCGATGGCGGCGTCGGCGGCGTCGTCATCCGCCTGGCGGGGCGTGCCTTCGCCGCGATCGAACCGCTGGAGCGAGCGCGCATCCGAGCTGGCGCTGGCGCGCTGGACGCCATGATCGCGAAGGGCGCGGCGAAGGCGGGGATTGCAGGGCTTGAGTTTTATGTCGGCGTGCCGGGCACGATCGGCGGGGCGCTGACCATGAACGCCGGCTGCTACGGTCGGGAGACCGGCGGGGCGCTGGTCGAAGCCACTGCGCTCACCAGAGGCGGCGACGTTGTGAAGCTGAGCAACGCGGATTTTGACTTCAGCTACCGACATAATGAATTACCGCCTGGATTGATCTTCCTCGACGCGACGTTTCAAGGGTCGCCGGATGAACCGGATGCGATCCTGGCCCGAATGGCCGAGATTACCGCCAAGCGCGAAGGCTCGCAGCCGATACGCGAGAAAACCGGCGGCTCCACGTTCAAGAACCCGATCGCCCCCAATGGCGACAAACTCTCGGCCTGGATGCTGGTCGACGAGGCGGGAATGCGAGGCCGCCGCCGCGGCGGCGCGCAGGTAAGCGACAAGCACGCGAACTTTCTCATCAACTCAGCCGAAGCGACCGCGGCCGACATCGAGGGACTGGGTGAAGAGGTGCGTGCGGCGGTGCTGGCCCAGACCGGCGTCGAGTTGGAGTGGGAAATAAAGCGCATTGGGCGACCGTTAGATGCGGGTTGAACTCAAACCCCATCCCGACACGCCGTGTTCGGCGCTCAGCCGAATAGAAGTTCGGCTTTCGCGCCGCGACGATTTGATCGAGGCTATCTACGTGGCGCACGGCGATATCGACAAGCTGCGCCTTCCAGAGAGAGTTGAGAGCGGGCGCGCCGACGAATTGTGGAAACACACCTGCTTCGAATTGTTCCTACGCACCGAAGGGGGTGGCAATTATGTGGAGCTCAATTTCTCCCCCTCCACGCAATGGGCGGGCTATGGTTTTACCGGCTATCGCACAGGCATGACGAACCTGGATGACGGCCCGCGGGTTAGCGCCACAGCAACCGCCGCCAGTCTGGAAGTGCGCGCCACGATCGAACGGGCGGCGCTTAACGATCTCCTAAGCGGCCCGCTGCGGATCGGTGCGTCCGCGGTGGTCGAAGAAATAAACGGCGATAAATCCTTTTGGGCGCTGGCGCATCCGCATGGAAAACCGGATTTTCATCATTTGGACTGCTTTGCTTTGCGCTGGGGGTGAGGGGAGCGCTTATGAAACTCGGCATTGACCGCTTGATCGCCGATCCCGCGCTTCGCGCGCCGCTGGCGGGCAAGCGTGTGGCTTTGTTGGCGCACCCCGCGTCCGTCACCGCCGACCTCACCCACAGCCTGGACGCGCTGGCCGCCTGCGGCGACGTGCGCATCAGCGCCGCTTTCGGGCCCCAGCACGGTATGCGTGGCGACAAGCAAGACAACATGATCGAGAGTGCGGACTATACCGACCCCGTCCACGGGATCCCTGTGTTCAGCCTCTATGGTGAAAGCCGCCGTCCCAGCGGGCAGGCGCTTTCCACATTCGATGTGGTGTTAATCGATCTTCAGGATCTCGGCTGCCGCATCTACACCTTCATCACCACGCTCTTGTACATGCTCGAAGCGGCGGCGCGTGAGGGTAAGCCGGTGTGGGTGCTGGATCGTCCCAATCCCGCCGGCCGGCCGATCGAGGGCCTGACTTTGCGTCCCGGGTGGGAAAGTTTCGTCGGCGCCGGCCCCTTGCCCATGCGCCATGGCCTCACGTTGGGAGAATTGGGGAAATGGTTCATTGATCATTTCAAGCTCGATGTCGATTATCGGGTTGTTGCGATGGAAGGGTACGCGCCAGACGCCGCGCCGGGATTCGGTTGGCCGCTGGGAGAGCGCGCCTGGGTGAACCCTAGCCCTAACGCGGCCAATCTTTGGATGGCGCGCGCCTACGCAGGGACTGTGATGCTGGAAGGGACGACGCTCTCGGAAGGGCGCGGAACCACACGACCCCTTGAAATGTTCGGCGCTCCCGATATCGATGCGGCGAGGGTGACTGCGGAAATGCGCGCGCTCGCGCCGCACTGGCTCAAGGGTTGCCGGCTGCGCGAATGCTGGTTCGAGCCGACGTTCCATAAGCACGCGAAGCAGCTCTGCAATGGTGTACAAATTCACCTCGAGGACCCGAGCTACGATCACGCGGCGTTCAAGCCGTGGCGTTTGCAGGCGCTAGCGTTCAAAGCGATCCGGCGGCTCTATCCCGATTATCCATTGTGGCGCGACTTCCCCTACGAGTACGAGCTCGGAAAACTCGCAATTGACGTCATCAACGGCTCGCCGCTGCTGCGCGAATGGGTCGATAATCCCGGCGCGAATCCCGCCGATCTCGATGCGCTGGCCTTCGTCGATGAGGCCGCCTGGGAGCGCCAACGCGCCACGCACTTACTTTACTGAGGCGTAAGATTTTCCGTTTCTTTACCAATACACAAAATTCACCATAAAAATCAACGCATAATGCGCTGTATCCCAACCTTGCCTTAACCTCGAGGCGTTTCATTGTGAGACGTTGGAACGGGCGCAGAAAAGGCGCTTGCCCGATGTGTTCTGGGTCGGTTTTTGGGGTCGAGGCGCAAAATGGCGCGGGTGGCGGTATTGATGGGCGGCTTGAGCCCGGAGCGGTCGGTGAGCCTGAGTTCAGGCGCCGGTTGCGCGGCTGCGTTGCGCCGCCTGGGCCACGATGCGCTGGAGTTTGATCCACGGGACGAAGATTGGATCGAGCGCTTGCGCAGCGCGCGCGCGGAAGCCGTATTCAACGCGCTCCACGGCGAGTGGGGAGAGGACGGGCGGATCCAGGGCGTGCTCGAGTTTCTGAAGCTGCCCTACACGCATTCCGGCGTGCTCGCCTCGGCGCTGGCGATGGACAAGGACAAGTCGAAGGCGATTTTCGCGCAGGCCAATCTGCCCTTGGCGCAAGGCAAACTCATGCAAAGGCTCGAGGCGGCGAAGGCCCACCCGATGCCCGCGCCGTACGTCGTCAAACCCAATGCACAGGGCTCTTCGGTGGGCGTGTTCATTGTGCGCGAAGGCGCCAACCGGCCCCCCGAGCAATTGCTCGACCCCGACTGGACCTTCGGCGAAGAAGTGCTGGTTGAGGAATTCATCGATGGTAAGGAATTGACGGTGGCGGTCATGCATGGCCGCGGTGCGCTCGCCGTCACCGAGATATTCGTCACCAGCGATGGCGATTGGTACGATTTTGACGCCAAGTATGCCGAAGGCGGATCTCGCCACGTGGTGCCGGCCGATATTCCAGCAGGCGTCGCCGACCAGCTCATGCGCGCAGCCGAAGCCGCGCACACCGCGCTCGGCTGTCGCGGCGTGACCCGCGCCGATTTCCGCTACGACCCCAAGCGCAACCGCATTGCGTTGCTGGAGGTGAATACTCAGCCCGGCATGACGCCAACCTCGCTCGTGCCAGAGCAGGCGGCGCACATGAGCATGTCTTACGATCAATTGGTGGCTTGGATCTTGGAGGATGCCTCATGGCCGCGATGAGAGCGCGCCGTCCCACGCGCGCAGTCGATTCCGGTAAGCGCGGACGTCGTCACATTCCGCTCCCGGCAAGCGGCGACATGCCGCGCCTTGCCCGCATCAAGCTCTCCGGCGGCATCGGCGGCGACGACATGCAGGTGAGCGGCAAGAGCCTGATGGCGGGGCTCACCGGGATCGTATTCTTCTGTGGCGCCGCGATTGCGGGCGCTGCATTCCTTGGTTCGTCGCTGTTCGATGTGCGCGAAGCGTTTGCGAGCGCCGCCGACCAAGCAGCCGCGTCAGCCGGCTTCGCCATTGGCGATGTCGAGATTGAAGGCGTCTCCGAGGCGCGCGCAGCGGAAGTGCGCGCTGAAATCGTGCCGGAAGGTCGCCATTCCCTGTTTTCGTTGGACCCCTATGCCGTGCGCACGCGAGTGGAGAGTCTCGACTGGGTGCAGTCAGCTGAGGTGCGCCGGCTTTGGCCGTCCTCGCTCGTGGTCAAAGTGGCGCGCCGTCAGGCCTATGCCCGATGGCAAGAGGATGGCGAGATTTCCGTGATCGATTACAACGGGGAGCGTCTTCTCGCGGAGCGCGCCGCCGATCATGTCGATCTACCGTTGGTGATTGGTCGCGGCGCCGGGCCAGCCGCCGAATCGCTACTGATCGCGCTTGAGAATTTGCCGGAGCTTCGCTCACGGCTGAAGGCGCTGGTGCGCATTGGCGATCGGCGGTGGAATGTCGAACTGAACTCAGGAACAATCATCGAGCTCCCAGAAGCGGACGCACCGGCCGCGCTGACGCAACTTGAAGAATTGCACGCAAGGCACGCGTTGCTCGATCGCCCGGTATCCACGCTCGACATGCGCGCGCCTGGCCGCCTGGCGGTGCGTGTTCGCGCCGCTTCGGGTTTCACTCCCTCCGCCTTGCGCGGCGCTTGAAAATGGCCACACTGGCTCGTTCCTCTATTGACCGCGATATCGCGCCGGGAGCGCAACCGCTCGGGCCGTTGATCGCCGCGCTCGATGTCGGCGTTTCCAAAACGGTCTGCCTCGCCACGCGCCGCGATCCGGTGCTGGATATGCACCCGGAGCGTCCCCTGCGGGTGCTGGGGGTTGGCGTGCAGACTGCACCGGCGATCGCCTCGGGCAAGCCGGCCGACTTCGAAGGCTGCGCGCGCGCGATCGCCGTGGCGATAGACGAGGCGAGCGCCATGGCGGGCGCGCCGATCAAGCGGGTGACCGCCTGCTATTCCGGCCCCGGATTATCCTCGCGCATTGTTCGCGCCAACGTGCGCGTACGCGGCAAAACAGTGAGTGCGCGCGACATCGACGCCGCAATCGACGCTGTGATGGCGGCGGCCGCGTCTGCGCAAAGCGCGATCCTGCATCTGGAGCCGCTTCGTTACATGATCGATGGCGGGGAACCGCTGCTGGACCCGCTTAGCTTTCCGGGACGATCGCTCGTGTTGGAAGCATGCGTCGTCACCGCTCCGAGCGAGGCCCTGGCCGCCCTGAAGGCGTGCATCGGCTGGGCTGGCGCGGAAGTGGAGGACGTGGTGGCCGCGCCGCGCGCGGCTGGGCTCGCTGTATTATCGCCAGATGAGCGCGATGGCGGCGCATTGGTTGTAGACATTGGCGCGGGCTCGATAGGATTGGCGGCGTTCGCAGGCGAAGGATTGGTGCATGTCGAGACCATTTCCGCCGGCGGCGTACGCCTGACCCGCGACCTCGCGCACAAGCTTGAGACCACCTTCGCCGCGGCTGAGCGGGTGAAGCTCGCTTTCGGCGCCGTCCGCGGCGCGTGCGACCCGCGTGAAACGGTGCCGGCGCCAAGGGTTGGCATGGATGGCAGGCTGGAAGCGGCAACTGCCTTGCGCGGGGCCATCGCCGACACGCTGACGCCGCGCCTGGTGGAGATGCTTCTGCTGGTGCGACACCGATTGGCGCGGGCAGGTTTTTCCGGCGCAAACGCTCCGGCGCGCGCAGTGTTGGTAGGCGGTGGCGCACAGGCGCCCGGCATCCGCGAGCTTGCCTCTGACACGCTAGGCATGCCCGCGCGGATTGGCCGCCCGCTGGATATTTGCGGTTTCGACACCGGTGAAGCGGGGCCTGGCTATGCCGCCGCCGCAGGCTTGTTGCGCTGGCGCCTGGAGGCGCCGACGCTGGAGGATGTGGAGATACAGTTCCAACCCTCGCTTCTGCAGACCGCCGCCGCCATGCGAAACGCCGCCACCGGCGCCTGGGCCTGGCTACGGGAAAATTTCTGATCGGTGGACGCACGAAAATGTGGCGACGCCCGCTACGACTTGACGATTGACGCTAATCCCAAATCCGCCATTGTGCGCCGCAGCATGGCGAGGCGGAATATGGCGCAGGCGAAGCTTAAGATGGCCAAGACGATCTACGCCATCGGCGAAATTCCCCCACAATTTCATGTCCCGGAAAAGATGTGGGCGTGGGCGATCCGCAAGGAGCGCCATGGCCGCCCGCGCCAGGCGATGCTGCTGGAGGAAGTGCCGGTGCCGCAGGTCGGCGAGGACGAGGCGCTGGTTCTGGTGATGGCGGCGGGGGTGAATTATAATGGGGTGTGGGCCGCACTCGGCGAGCCGCTTTCGGTGCTCGATGTGCACAAGCAACCCTACCATGTCGCCGGCTCTGATGCTGCGGGCGTAGTCTGGGCGGTGGGCGCGAAGGTGAAACGCTGGAAGCCGGGCGACGAGGTGGTCATCCATTGCAACCAGGACGACGGCGACGACGAAGAGTGCAATGGCGGCGATCCGATGTTCTCGCCGAGCCAGAAAATCTGGGGCTACGAGACCACCGACGGCTCTTTCGCGCAATTCTGCAAAGTGCAAGCCCGCCAGATGATGCCGCGCCCCAAGCATCTCACCTGGGAGGAGAGCGCCTGCTACACGCTGACTTTGGCGACCGCGTACCGCATGCTGTTCGGCTGGCGGCCGAACGTATTGCGGCCTGGGCAGAACGTGCTGGTGTGGGGCGCGTCAGGGGGCTTGGGCGTATTTGCTGTACAACTGTGCGCGGTCAGCGGGGCGCATGCGATTGGCGTGGTCTCCTCGGAGGAGAAGAAGGATTACGTGTTGAGCATGGGCGCAAAGGCCGTGCTCAACCGCAACGACTTCAAATGCTGGGGGCAATTGCCGAAAGTGAACGGGCCGGAATTCGGCGATTACATGAAAGAGAGCCGCAAGTTCGGCAAGGCCATCTGGGAAATCACCGGCGGCAAGGATGTCGATATCGTGTTCGAGCATCCGGGCGAGGCGACGTTTCCGGTCTCGGTGCTGGTGTGCAAACGCGGCGGCATGGTGGTGATCTGCGCCGGCACGACGGGATACAATCTCACCCTGGACGCGCGCTTCTTGTGGATGCGCCAGAAGCGCGTGCAGGGTTCGCACTTCGCACATCTGTACCACGCGTCACAAGCCAACCAGCTCGTGATCGACCGCCGTATCGACCCGGCGATGAGCGAAGTATTCCCCTGGGACAAAATCCCCGACGCGCACGAGAAAATGCTCGATAACAAACACCCGCCAGGGAACATGGCCGTGCTGGTCAACGCGCAGCGCAGCGGGCTGCGGACGTGGGAGGATGTGCTGGAGGGGAGTGCATCGCGTTGATATGGACCGCCGGCGCCCTCGCCGGCGTGGCATTGAGCCATCCCGATGGGAGCGCGCGGCCCCCGGCCGCGCATGCAGAACCGGCGGGCAGGGACGCCGCAATGGCGGAACCATGGTTAGATCTTGGAGACAATGGCTGCTATGACTCCGAAGATTACGGTGAGCACGGATCGTCCCAGTTGAAACTGAGCCCGTTCCTGGAGGTTGATCCACTTGTCCCACAACTTTGGTTGCGCAGCATCACGCAGCAAATCCCGGATTGGGTTCAGACAATCACGCAGACCCAAGAACATGATGTAAAGAAATATGAGCAGGGCTAGGGCCCCGTCGGTGTTTTCGATTCTCATGAGCCAAAGCGCGAATGCCAGCGCAGCCACCGTCGCGCCCAAGCCCATGTTCTGGCGCGTCCGCTTGAGGTGGTAACGAAAGCTCCGCAGCCATGTCTCTCCAACATAGGGGACCAAGGTAGCGACGAGTGCATTGGAGCCGAGCTCGTAAAGCACAAAGAAGATAAGAAACAGACCGAGTGAAAGGAGGCTTGAGCCTTCCGCCGGAGTCAGACCCGTCGCCGTCGCTATTAATAGCGCTGCGAACAGACCCCATAGCAGGAGAATCCAAAAGAATGTCTGACGCCCGCTTCGGGCCTTTTGGATGAGTTCCGGCAGCGTGGGGAGATTTGCTCGTGCGGCCTTATTGAGGGAGCCATAGGCGCGTGCAACGATTTGCTCGTCCTTCGCGTTTCTATTCGCGAGAGCGTTTCTGCCAAAATAGAGCCAGAGCGGGACGACAATGTCTTTCCAATCCGGACGTAGCGTCCAATCAATGTGGAACGGAAGCAGAAGAGAGCGGATGATGTGCGCAACAACGTGGGCAATTCCGTCGAGAAACGGCGCCAACCAGTGAGGAAATACTCGGCTCAGAAACTCAGTGCGAAATTGTTCGATGGCCCAATTGTAGAACGGGCCTATTGATAGCCAGTCTGTCAGTGCGCCCCTCGCTTGGAGGAAATGACCCAAGGACAGGATGCCGGTAGCCACCGCGATGATCGCCGTCGAAGCCACGAGCACGCGATTCCAAATCATCACAAGCACCTCTTATGGCGTTGGGCGGCACAATTAATTTCGACAGAAGTGCGCGCCGTAGAGCAAACACGCATCGATGTCCGCTCCCTCCAGCACCGGGTACGCCTCCAGCACTTCCGCTCGCGTGGCCCCGCCCGCGAGCATTTTCAGCACCATGGCCGGCGTGATGCGGCGGCCCCGGATTACGGGCTTGCCGCCCATCTTGCCGGGTTCGGCGGCGATACGGGCCAGGAGTTCGCGTTCGCGCTGGTTGGTCATGCACGCACCATAACACACTTGGCGCGCACGTGAATGCGCGCGTGAGCAAATATGGACCGCCGGCGCCCTCGCCGGCAGACTCAGTGCTGGCCGGCGAGGCGCCGGCGGTCCATATTGACGTATGCTCCACATCGGCATACTCGCGCATTCCGCCGACGGCGCGGCTTTGTGTTTTCTGGAAATGGTGCGCGAGGGCGCGCGGGCGCTGGGCGCGCACGAGCATCCCGAGATCACGCTCTCGATCCTGCCGATGGGGGCGACGTTCGCGGCTTACGACAGAGGCGATCTCGATGCCGTGAATGCGCATCTGCGCCAGACCTGCCAGCGCCTCGCCGACGCTGGCTGCGATTTCTTCGTCTGCCCCGACAACACCGCCCACATCGCCTTCGACGCCGCGCGCGAACCGTACCCGTTGCCGGGGCTGCACATTTGCGATGTGGTCGCGGCTCGAGCCAAGCGCGACGGTCGCACCCGCGTCGCGCTGCTCGGCACGCGCTGGACCATGAGCGGCCCCGCTTATCCCGCCGCGTTCGCGCGCGCGGGCCTTGGCCTGCAAGCACCCGAGCCGGAGGAGCGTGCGATCATCGACCGCATCATCTTCGAGGAGCTCTGCCAGGGGATCGTCACCGAAGCCTCCCTGACCGAGTACGTCCGCATCATCGCACATATGCAGCGCGATGGTTGCGATGCGGTCGCGCTCTCCTGCACTGAAATACCGCTCTTGGTGACGCCCGAGGTTTCGCCCTTGCCGACGCTCGATTCCACGCGCCTGTTGGCGCATGCGGCGGTGGCGGCCGCGCTCGGCAAAGCGCCCATGCCAAGCTGGCGCGGCGGCGCGGTGGATTGATCGGTCCTCGTCACGAGCACCGGTGCACTAGCTTTGTCGAACCAATGGGCCTATAGGGAGCCATCGTTCTTCGTCGCGTCACGCTTTGATCCCCCGCTGTCGCGCCGGATTTTCTGCCGTTTTCCTTCGAGTTCGAGTCCGCCGGGATGTTCCTGGGCGGGCAATACGACCTGTTAGGAGACGGTCATGGCTACTGGCACAGTAAAGTTTTTCAACACCCAAAAAGGCTTCGGCTTCATCGCACCGGAAACCGGCGGCAAGGACGTTTTCGTCCATATTTCAGCGGTTGAGCGCGCCGGCCTTCGCGGCCTGATGGATGGGCAAAAGGTCTCGTTCGATCTGGAAAAGGATCGTCAAGGGCGTGAGTCGGCGACGAATCTCCGCACCGAATAGAGAGTTCAGACGATGGCGGTCGACGAGCGCATCGCGAGTTATTCCGACAAGGAACTCGCAACGTTGCGTGAAAATATCGTGCGTTTGGCGGAAACCGGATCGGCAAAGCAAAAAGCCGAAGCCGAACGCCTGATGCCGCTCGTCGATGCCGAACGCGCCGAACGCAAGGCGCGCGCTCCCGAGAAGCCGGCGCGCAAGGCGCCGGTCCGGAAGGTCAAGCCGGTCCCAACCTGAGGCATTGACGCAACCGCCCCCGGCGCCGCTAAGCTACGCCCGAGGAGCAGGTTCATGGTGCGTCTAATTTTGGCCGGCGTTGGGATTGTGCTGGCCGTGTTGGCTGGTCTGGTGGGCTATCGCGCCTACAATTTCACCGCATCGCCGCCGCCTGCGACGGTGCAGATCCCCGACCTGACCAGCTACGCGATCGACGCCGACGCCGCAGCTCATCGGCTCGGAGAGGCGATCCAGTTCCGTACAATTACCATTGTGGGCGATGACGGCGAGCCCGCCGAGTTCGAGCATTTCCAAGCTTGGATGCAGGCGCGCTACCCCGCATTTCACGCCGCCGCCAACCGGGAGCTGATCGGCGGGCGCGCTTTGCTTTACGAATGGCGCGGCAGCGACCCCGGTCTGCCGCCGCTGCTACTGCTTGCGCACCAGGATGTCGTTCCCGCGCCTGAGGATACGCGCGCGGCGTGGAGCGTCGATCCGTTTGCGGGGATTGTTCGTGACGGCGCGATTTGGGGTCGCGGCGCCATCGACGACAAGGGCTCGCTGGTCGGGTTGCTTGAAGCGGCGGAGTATCTAGCCGCGAGTGGCGCTTCACCGAAGCGGACCATTCTATTTGCGTTTGGCGACGACGAAGAGTTCGGGGGCGAAGGCGCAATCGCCATTGCCGCAGCGCTGGCGCAACAGCAGCGCCGCGCCTGGTTTGTGCTCGATGAGGGCATGGCCGCAATTGACAACCACCCGCTCACCGGAAAGCCGGCGTCCCTGATCGGCATCGCCGAGAAGGGCTTCGCCACGCTGCGCGTGCGCGCGGTGGCTCAACCTGGTCACTCATCGATGCCTCCGCCCGAGACGGCAGTCTCATCGCTTGCCGCGGCGGTCACGCGCATTCACTCGATGCCGATCGAGCGTGGGCTCGAAGGCGGACCAGCGCTCCCGATGATGCGGGCGCTGTCGCCGGACATATCGCTGCTGAATCGCGTCGCCATTTCAAACGAATGGTTGTTCAGCCCGCTCTTGCGCCAGCGCATGGCTGGCAACCCCGTGGCTCAAGCGTTGCTCGGAACCACAGTCGCGCCGACAATGATCGATGGCGGCGTGCGGCCGAACGTCTTGCCGGCTGAAGCCACGGCGATGATCAATTTTCGCATCCACCAGCGCGACACCGCTGAAAGCCTGATGACGCGCGCGCGCAACGCGGTGTCTGGGCTCGATGGGATCAGTTTGGAATGGGCGGCGCCGCCCAACGAGGCGAGCCCGATTTCGAGCACGACCTCGTCTTCCTATGCGCTGATCGCGGCCTTGTCGCGCGCCAGCTTGCCGGACGCGCCGGTGGCCCCGGGATTGGTCGTCGGCGGCACCGACGCGCGCCACTATTCGGAGGTCGCCGAGAACGTCTACCGGTTTCAGCCTCTGCTCTTGAGCACGGGGGATATGGCGGGCATTCATGGCGTGAACGAGCATGTCTCGATCGAGAATTTCGAGCGGATGATCCGGTTCTATATCGGACTGATGCAAGCGGGGGCGATGTGATGACGTTTCGCGCGGTTCTCGCTTTGACGGCGTTGGCAATGGCGATCGCTTGCGCACCGGTGCATGGCGCCGCAGCAGGCGGGGAGGCGAGAATGGGTGCATCCACGCAAGTGCCGGCGCCAGTTCCTGCGGATGTGCCGGTGCGCATCGACGCCTCGCGCAACGGACAGACCATCGAGGTCCCAATCGGCCAGCGTTTTTCGGTCGCCCTGGTCGGCGTGCCGACAGCGGGTTATCTCTGGGCCCCAACTCGAGTTCCCGATTTCATCGACCGCGCTGGCGAAGCGAGCGGCAACACCACAACCGCGCAAGGCCAACCCGGCTTTGCCGGTGGTTCGCACTGGGAGGTGTTTGTCTTTGCCGCATCCGCGGCGGGGCGTGGCGAGCTGGTGCTGGAGCAGCGCCGGCCCTGGGAGACCAACGAACCGGCGATCGATACATTTCGCGTGACGATCGTGGCGCAATGACGGGCCTGCCGGCGCCAGGGGCCGCGATACGATGATCCTTCTCGCTCAGCTTATCCTCTGGCTCGTCGCGCTTGCCGGCATCGTCGGCGGCAGCTTTGGCGCGTTATTCTTCGCCGGCGGGGCCGTGAATCGGGCGCGGCCACGCGAATTCCGGGTCCGCCGCGCCTTCTACGCCGCGCTCTGCCTGTGCGGGGGCCTTGCATCGGCGGCGCTGGGCTTTGTCGGCATCCCGGCAATCGTGTATCTCGCGACCCAATGAGCGAGCTTCTGAGAGATATGTGGTACTTCGCCGCCACCTCGCGCGAGCTTGCGCGCGGAGCCATGTTCCGCCGCGAAATATTGGGCGAGCCGGTGGTGCTGGGGCGCGACGCGGAGGGGCGCGCGTTTGCGCTCCGTGACGTCTGCCCGCATCGCGCCGTACCCCTGTCGGCCGGGCGCATCGTGGAAAACGAAGGCGTGCAAACGGTGGAATGCCCCTATCATGGTTGGCGCTTCGGCGTGGGCGACGGCGTGTGCAAACAGATACCGTCGCTGGTTGACGGCCAGCCTTACGAAGCTGGCCGCATCCGCGTGCGCCATTTCCCGACTCACGAAGCCAACGGCATCGTGCTGGTGTTCGTCGCCGCCGATCAGCGGTTCGCGGGTGACCCGCCGCCGCCGCCAATGTTTGACCTCGGCGATTTCCGCGAGCCGAAATTCATCATCCACCGCATCTTCGCGGCTACAATGGACAATGCGGTCGTCGGCCTCATGGATCCCGCGCACGTGCCCTATGTACACGACCAATGGTGGTGGCGCCCGCCCACCGCCGGCAAGAAGCTGAAGGAAAAACGCTTCGTGCCACGCGAACTCGGTTGGGCCATCGAGCGCCATGCGCCGTCGAGTAATTCGCTGCCGTACCGGGTGCTGTTCGGCCATCGGGTGACGACCGAGATTTGCTTCATGCTTCCTGGATTCCGCTGGGAAGTTGTCGAGGGCGAGAAAGCGCGCCTGTTCACGCTCACCTGCCTCACGCCGGAGAACGAGACTTCCACCCGCATCACGCAAGTGACGTATTGGAAGCACGCGCCCTTGCTTGACGCGCTCAAACCGATCCTCATCCCCGCCGCGCGCAAGTTCCTCGACCAGGACGGGGACATGGTGGACCTGCAGAACGAAGGCCTACGCTATTCGCCATCCATGCTCTGGATCGACGACATCGACGTGCAGGCGAAATGGTATCTGAAGCTGAAACGCGAGTGGACCAAGAGCCGCGAAGAGGGGCGAGAGTTCGTCAATCCGATCGAGGCGACGACGCTGCGATGGATGAGTTGAATACACGCCGTGCGTGAAGAGCATGCGCCCTATATATGGACCGCCGG
>JBEBIU010000044.1:0-22140 GCA_040080225.1 Terricaulis sp. | reverse complement strand
CGCCTGGACCGCCGAACTCCATGAAGAACATGGGCGCATGCGGCGGCAGGGGCGGCATCGGCGCGACCGCCTCCGGACCATCTTCGCTCGTCCAAACGTGATCGCCGTGGATAATCACTATTCTGCGCTCGACGCGGCGCTCGACATCCTCGGCCATACGTTCGGCATCTTCCGCGAGGCGCTCGGCCTCTCGCCCGGCTCGTTCTGCTTCCCGCGAGGCCTGTTCGGCTTCGTGCTCGACGCGCTCGATTTCGCGCTCGATTCGCGCGTGCTCCTCAGGGCTTACATGTTCGCCGCCGCGAAGGATGGTCATTTCACGCTCGGTCCGTCCGCCATCGCCGTTGCGGCAAATGATCATAACCCGTCGCCCCACGCGGGCGCCTGGTCGAGAAGCCGCGTCAGGGCTCTGTTCAATTATATCGCAACCGTCGGCGAGATCTTCCGCGTCGGGCCCATCCTCGTCGCGTGGGCGGTGGAGTTCGCCAGGACCTCCGATGCGAATGTCGAATTCGCCAACGTTGTAGTCTTCGCGGTCGAGTCGGCCATCGTGATTGCCGTCGAGTCCCGCGAACATGCGCTCCGCGGCCGCGCCTGCTTCAGCGCGCGTCATCCAGCCGTCGCCGTCGGAATCCAGGTTCATTGTCGGGCCCCCGGCGTGGCGTACGATGACGCGGGGATGGTCGGGCTGGGCGTAGGCGGCCATCGCCAGCGAGGCGAAAGCAACGCCCAAAGCGGTTGTGAGTCTCATGTTGGGATCCCTCTCAGCGCCCCCTCGGGCGATCGCGGCCCACTTTATCGTCCCGTTGCGTTTCCCGTGTTTGTCAACGCTGAAACAATGCTGAAACGCCGACGCGCTAGAGTTGTGGCTATGATCCGCACGAAATGTGCATGGGCGTTTTTGGCGTTTTCCCTGTCGGCGCGGCCGGGGCGGCCTTAATATGGCGCTTATGACCGAAAATTCCCCGCCGCGCGTGCTGATCGTCGACGATGACGCAGACATCCGCAACGGTTTGGCCGAGGTGTTCGCCCGCGCTGGCTTTGACGCCGCCGCCGCCGCCGACGTCGCCGCCATGGAGCGTCGTCTCGACAGCCATGGCGCCGATCTCATTGTGCTCGATCTGATGATGCCGGGCGAGGATGGGCTATCGGCCTGCAAGCGTTTGTCGGGCAGGGGGGCGCCGCCCATCATCATGCTGTCGGCGCTGGGCGATGACGCTGACCGCATTGTCGGCCTCGAAATCGGCGCGGACGATTATCTCGCCAAGCCGTGCAATCCGCGCGAGCTGGTGGCGCGCGCCCGCGCTGTGCTGAGACGCGCGCGCGATACTGAAAACGCCCCCAAGGGCGAGGCGCTGCGCTTTGCCGGCTTCCGCCTCGACATCGCGCGGCGCGAACTGCACGATCCCGACGGCGTGGTCATTCCGCTTTCTGGCGGCGAGTTCCGGCTGTTGCGCGCGTTCGTCGAGCATCCCCAGCGCGTGCTCACGCGCGAGCAATTGCTCGACTACGCCTTCAACAACGACAGCGAGGTGTTCGATCGCGCCGTCGATGTGCAGGTCAGCCGCGTGCGCCGTAAGCTGGAGCGCAGAGGCGCGCCCGACATCATCCGCACCATCCGCGGCGAGGGTTATATTTTCGACGCCAAGCCGAGTCCGTGATGGACAAAGCGCGCGGTCTTCCCATCGCTGCCTATCTCGGGGCGCTGGTGGCATTGGCGCTGGCGTCGGCGTTCGTGGCGATGCTGGCGATCGTGATCTGGCTGCCGCCGCGCCCGCCCGATGTGATGCGCGCCGACGAGGTGGCGGAGCATTTCCAGGGCGGTTACGATTACATGCTGGTGGAAAACCGGCCCTTGCCGGGCGACAACATGGTGTGGAGTGTGAGCCGAACGCCGGCGATTGAGGAAGCAGAAGATTCTCCGCACTTGCATCTCGCCCGCGTGCGCCTTGCGCGGAGTCTCGATCTCCATCCTGAGCAGGTGCGAATAGCCGCGGCGCAGGAGAGACGTACCGACGCCTTCGTGTTCCAGGTTCGCGATGTCGAGGAATTGCGCCGCCAAATGGAGGAGGCCGCCCGCGACATGGAAGAGGCGATCCGCGATGCCGAGCAGAACACGCGCGTCGCCGAAAACGAGGTGCGCCGAGCTGAAGAGCAAAGCCGTCTGGCAGAGGAAGGTGTGCGCGCCGCCGAGGCCGCCTCGCGCGTCGCTATGCGCGCGGCCCGCGAGGACGAAGCTTTGCTCGAAGCCGAAGCGGACGCGCGCGAAGTCGCCGAGCAAGCGCGTCGATCCGAAGACGAGGCGCGCGAATCCGAGCGCGAGGCGCGCGCGGCGGAACGGCGGCTACGCGTAGAGAAAGTGCGCATCGGCGCCGGTGATGTCGATGTCAACGTTGAAGTCGATCCCGACTTGAACATCGACGTGGATGGCGAAGGCCGCGTGCGCGTGCACCGCTTCGAATTCAATGTCGCCACCCATGAACGCTCACAGCGGGGACAGCCCGCGCCTCCAGCGCCACCGCGGGCGGCGGCGGCGCCATCGCGCGATGTCGGCGCCGCCGCCCCGACGCCGCCAGATCCTCCAGACGCGCCGGAAATAACGCTCCCGCCTATGTTCGCGCCCGCGCCGGACGGCGTGATGCTAATCTCCGGTTTCACCATCGGTGCGCAATTGCCCGACGGACGCTGGCTGGTGATGCGCCAGGGCCGCAACTGGGCTGAGTTAGGTTGGATCGTACGCGCCGCGTCGATCATAGCCGCCGCGCTTGCCGTGTTGTCGCTGCTGGCGTTGCTGTTTGCGCGCCGCATCACTCGCCCGATCCGCAGCTTCGCCGACGCGGTGCAGGCGTTGGGCGTCGATCCGCGCAACGAACCCGTGCGCGAACAGGGGCCGCGCGAATTGCAGGGCGCGGCGCGCGCAGTCAACAGCATGCAGGCGAGACTGCGCGCGCTCATCGCCGACCGTACTAAGACGCTTGCGGCCGTCGCCCACGACATGCGCACCCCGCTCATGCGGCTGCGCCTAGCCGCGGAAAATGCGCCCGCCGAACAACGCGACCGCATGGCCAAAGAGATTGGCGAGGTCGAGGCCCTGGTGGCGAGCTTCATCGCCTTCGCGCGCGACGATCCCGCCGAGGAGGCGCGGGTACGGCTCGATCTTTCGGCCTTGTTGCAAAGCATCGCCGACGATCATATCGAGGCGGGGCGCCCGGTGTCGTTCAATGGTGAAGAGCGCGTGATAGTCACCGGCCAATCGTTGGGCTTGAAGCGCCTATTCAACAACCTCGTGGAGAACGCTCTGAAATATGGGTCCCGCGCCCATATCAGTATGAAGCGCGAAGGCGCCCAGATGCTCATCGATGTCGCTGACGACGGGCCCGGCATCCCCGCCGAGCAACGCGAAAGTGTGTTCGAACCGTTCGTGCGGCTGGAAAACGGCGAGCGCAAGAGCGCCAACGGCGCTGGCCTCGGCCTGCCAGCCGCTCGCTCCATCGCCCGCGCCCATGGAGGCGATGTCGCATTACTCGACGCCGAACACGGCGTGCTAGCGAGGGTCACCTTGCCGGGGTGACGCGGTGACCACTCGCGCCCCCGGGCGCGGATTGCGGAGCTGGAGGGTTAGGGTAGCCGGCGCAAGATCGGCACGCTTCATCCGTTCCCGCCCCCGCGCGCTTCCCGACGCGCCAGAAACGCGAGGCGCTCGAACAGCATCACGTCGGCTTCGTTTTTCAATAACGCACCGTGCATGGGCGGAATGAGCTTGGACGGATCGCGTTGCTTCAGCGTCTCTGGATCGATATCGTCGGTCAGCAATAGTTTCAGCCAATCCAGCAACTCGGACGTGCTGGGTTTCTTCTTCAACCCGGGAACTTTGCGCATGTCGTAGAAAATCTGCAGCGCTTCGTTGACCAGGCGCGTCTTGATGCCGGGAAAGTGGCTGTCGATGATGGCGCGCATGGTGCCTTCGTCTGGGAAGCGGATGTAGTGGAAGAAGCAGCGGCGCAGGAACGCGTCGGGCAATTCTTTCTCGTTGTTGGAAGTGATGATGACCACCGGGCGCACTTTCGCCTTCACGGTGCGGTTTAGCTCGTAGACGTAAAATTCCATGCGATCGAGTTCCTGCAGGAGATCGTTGGGGAATTCGATGTCGGCCTTGTCCACTTCATCGATCAGCAGCACCGGGCGCTCGGTATGTTCGAACGCTTCCCACAATTTGCCGCGCTTGATGTAATTGGCGATGTCTGTGGCGCGCTCGTCGCCGAGCTGGCTATCGCGCAGCCGCATCACCGCGTCGTACTCGTACAAACCCTGCACCGCCTTGGTGGTGGATTTGATGTGCCACTCGATCAGCGGCATGCCAAGCGCCTTGGCCACCTCGATCGCCAGCATGGTCTTGCCTGTGCCAGGCTCGCCCTTCACCAGCAATGGACGCTCCAGCGTCACCGCGGCATTGACGGCGACCTTCAGATCGTCCGTGGCGATATAGTCCTTGGTGCCGTCAAATCGCATGGCTGCTCCCTCGTACGCACTTAATGGGCGCGGGCTAGCGGGCGCAAGGGCGCAGCGCGGGCGCCGGCGCCGCGCAACCATTCGAGCATCGTCTCAAGTTCCGCGTCGAGCCGGGGCGATGGCGGGCTGGGGGGCGCGATCCCGAGCGCGCTGGCCAGTAGCGCCAGGTCTTGATTGTCGTGCGCGACCGGGGCGTTGCGCGGGCCGCGCACCTCGGTAAACCGCGCTGGATCGGAAAGCCGCGCCAACGCGATGACGAGGCCCAGGCCGGCCGCGTCCCGCAATACCCAGAATTGAGCAGTGTTGCGGGTGATCATCGCGCCGTAGGAGGCGTGGCGCGGGGTGCGCGCCAAGCAATTGTGAAACTCGCGCCCGGTCTGGCGCAATTCCGACACTGAACGCACGCGCCGCCACAAGCGACCGTCGGTTCCCGGAACCTCGACCGCTGGCGTCTCGCAAACAAGGTCGTCCTCGACGATAGCGTAAAGCCGCGAGAGGATAAGTGCTTTGCGCGAGGCGGTGTCGAAGTCCGCGCGCGCGAACTTGTCGAGAAAGACGCCAGCTGCAGCGATCGCCGCCAGGTGCGTCTCGAACTGGACCGGATCGAGCGCAGCGAGCGAACAGGCTCTTGCGATCCGGCGGGCTATTGTGCGCACGCGTCCAGCCGCGCCAGGGTGAAGGCGGAATACGCTGAGCAATTCGCCCCGCGCATGGGCGTCCTGCGCCCAGGAAGGCGCGCGCTTCATATCCCAAAGGGTGGCGGCGCGGAAATTGCGCTCATCCGCGAGCATTCGCGCGAACGTCAGCTTCTCGTATCGTTCCGCTACCGAAGGGTTTGGGATCAGCGCAGCGGCGCGGGCTGCGAACATGCGCACCGGCGCGACGTCGAGGACATTGGGCATGGGCGTTTTCCTTTCGCTTCTGCGACGGGCGCGAGGAGGCGTGCAGCGGCGCAGGCGCGTCGCGGCCGGGTCAGCCGACCCTCGTTTCCGGTGCTTGGTGCGCATTCGATTTGTGCGAATACGAAATGAAAATAACGCCCACTCTGGCGCCGTTCAATCGACCGGCGCCTAATCCGTCGTGACGCGGCCATAACGACACGCATTTTGCGTCGTGACGTCGACGCCAGATATTGATTCTAGTGTCCCTGATGGATTTGAAGTTCGCATCGTGCGTGATCCAATTGACTGTGCGAACTTCATATCCGGGACACCAGCGCAACCTCTCGTTAACCAAGCTTAGCGACCCTGGGCGCAGCGACTCCCAGAAGCGGGGGGAAAGGCGGGAAAAAATGCCGTTGAAACTCTCCTTGCGGCCCGGCGAAAAATTCGTCGTAAACGGCGCGGTCGTTCAAAATGGCGATCGGCGCGCCGCTTTGGTGTTGCAGAACAAGGCGTCGGTGCTGCGTGAGAAGGATATCATGCAGCAGGAAGATGCGGCCACGCCCGCGAGGCGCATCTATTTCCCGATCATGCTGATGTATTTAGACGAAGACGGTCGGGAGAAAGCGTACATCGAATTCGCCGCCCGGCTTGCCGAATTCATGGGCGCCGTGCGCGATCCGGAAATTCTCATCGAGTGCATCGGCGTTTCCAAAGAAGTAATAGGCCGTGAATACTACCGTGCGTTGATGCGCTGTCGGAAACTCATCTCCTATGAGGCCGAGCGCCTGGGGTTAAGGGATGTCGATCAAAGCCTACCAGCGCGCGGCCACGCAGGCTGAATCGCCGCGGGAATTGGAATACCGGGCCTTTGGCCAGGTGACGGCTGAATTATTGCGCGCGAAGCAGGAAAATCTACCAGCAGCGCAGGTGGCCGAGGCGCTGACCGTCAATCGCCAGCTATGGGGAATGTTGGCGGCGGATTGTTCGCTGCCGCAAAATCAGCTGCCGCTGGAGCTGCGCGGTCAGATCATTTCGCTGGCGCTCTGGGTGGCGCGCTATTCCGGAGAAGTGCTGCGCGACGGCGTCGATATCGAGTCACTCATCGAAGTCAACCGCTCGATGATGGAAGGCCTGGCATCGCGCTGACCTCGCCTACGCAATTGTTCCGCGTCGTCAACGGGCCGTTAACCCCCTTTGCTTATGACTAACGCCTCAAGCGGCGCTGTTCTCCAGTGGGGGGCGCACGTCGTTCGGCGTCACGGGGCGCGCAACCGCCCCACCGGCCTAAATGGCTGGCAACACCGTCCAGAAGGACCAGAACAATGGCTAGCGTAAATACCAATTACGGCGCCCTCGTCGCGCTGCAAAGCCTAAACAAAACTAGCAGCGAACTCGACATGGTTCAAAACCGGATTAGCACCGGTTTGAAAGTGTCCACCGCCAAGGACAACGGTGCGGTGTTCGCCATCGCCCAAGAACAGCGCGGCCGCATGGCTGCTCTCGGTTCGGTCGTAGACGGCATCAACCGCGCCACATCGACCATCGATGTCGCGCTGTCGGCCGGCCAATCGATATCCGATCTGCTGATCCAATTGAAGGACAAGGCAGTCGCGGCGCAGGCGGGCGATCTCTCCACCGACCAGCGCGCGGCTTTGGAAGCCGATTTCAGCGCGCTACGCTCGCAAATCAATCAAATCGCCGGTGCGGCGACCTTCAACGGCGCCAACCTGGTTAACGCCGGTGGCGCCAATTTCTCGGTGCTCACCTCCGACCTTTCCACCGGTTCCACCGGCCGTCAAATCCAATCGGTTGCGGTCGCAGGATCGGTTCCCTCGCTGTCGGGATACGTCGTCGGCACTGAAAGCGTTGCCGACACTGACGACACGACGTTCGAACTCAACGGCGTCGCCATCGGCACCGTCGATATCACCGCGACCACGACTGTCGCCGACTATTTGGCTGGCGTGTCGTCCGCGACTGGCGGTCGGGTGTCGGCGTCCTACAACCAAAGCACTGGCCAGTTCACCTACCGCGCTGCCGAAGCGGTCGCTGTCACCAACGAATTGACCATTTCAACGACCGGCACCGATCGCAGCTGGCTCGGTCAGGGCGAAGCCGCCACTGCGGTGACATCAGCCGCCGTGACCACCTCGGTCACCGACCGCGACTTCACCGTTGACGGCGCCGGCGCGCTGGCGAGCGTCACCTCGGCGCTCACCCTGTCGAACGTCGCCAATGCGCAAGCCGCAGCCTCGGCCATCGAATCGGCGGCGACCACGCTCAATTTGCAGCTGGCGCAAATGGGATCCCAATCGCGGGCGCTGGACACACAGAAAGCGTTCCTGGGCAAGCTGTCTGACTCGATCGAAGCTGGTATCGGCAACCTCGTCGACGCCGACCTCGCCAAGGAATCGGCTCGCTTGCAGTCGCTGCAAGTGAAGCAGCAGCTGGGCGCGCAGGCGCTGTCGATCGCCAACTCGGCGCCGTCGATCGTGCTGTCCTTCTTCCGCTAAGGGCGGTCCCGCTCTCTCAACTGAAAATGAAACCGCGCCGGCCTCCAGTCGGCGCGGTTTTGTTTTGCGAGTCGGGAAAACGTAAATAAAGAGTAAAATAATCGTTTCGGGCGAGACGTTGTTAACGTTCTATTAACGCATTTACGCTTTGTACACGTTTGCGGCGGAACGCGCCGCACGCTTTAGGCGTGCGATCCGAAGGAGCAGACGATATGGTTTCCAGCATTGCGCCCGGTGCGGCGGGCGTTAGCGCGCTCGGCGCGGATACGCGTTTTGCACGCAATGCCGCGATGACGCCGCAGCGGCGCGACGAGGCTTTTGCAGGCGATCGTGTCAGCGTGAGCGGCGCTTCGTTGGCCGCAGCGCGCCAGAGCGTTCGCGATGGCGTCGCCCAAGCGCACCATGCGCTCGCCCTTGGCCATGATGCTCAGGCCATGCTGGTGAATGTTCAGACACTTGCCCGTTCTGGTGCGACCCAAGCCGACCTTGACGCGGTGCTGGAGGCGTTCACGCAAAAGCTTGACGCCGCCATCGCCGGCGGCGCGCGGCTGCTCGCGGGCGAGGGCGTTGCGGTGCAAGCGGAACCGGAGGCGGCGCCGTTGATGATCGCCGGCGCTGACTTGCGCTTGAGGGACGATCCCGGCGCGGGCGACATCATGGCTGTCGCTAAGAACGCCGACATTGCCGATCCTGAATTGCCGCAAGCCGTGCAAAAATCGCTCGAAGCTTTGCAAGCCGCAATGGGGCGGCTGCTGGAAACAGTCCAGGCCTTGGAAGCGCACCAAGGCTTTCTCAGCGCGGCCGACCGCGCAGTGGCTGGCGTCCGCACCGATCTAGACACGGAGAGCGCTCGTTTGCTGGCGTTGCAGGTGCGGCAGGGGCTGGAAGCGGTGGGCTCGGCGCCGATCGCCAATGTGGAACCGCAAGCGGTATTGGCGCTGTTCCGCGCTTAGAGCGGCGGCGCGCGATCTTGCGCGAGCACGGCGCTTTAGTAATTGCCGCCAAGCTCGACCAAGTCCGCGGCGTAGTCGTCGTCGCGCGCGCGCGACCAGAGCTTCCGGCCGGCGCGGTAGGACTTGACCGCCACGATCGCCACCAGACCCAACAGCGCCAGCGCCGCAACCGCGATCGCGGCCACCAGGTCGCGGGTGATTGTCAGTTCTCCGCGGGCCGCCGCCAACAGGCTGCCGTCGCGCTGCAAGCGCTTGGCTGCCGCCGCCACGCGATCGCCGGCGCCTTGCGCCACCAATTGCAGCCGCGGCAAATCCCGCAAGCCGCTCGCATGCGTCAACAGCGCCACGGCGCCATTGTGGGAGGAGGCTTCAGACATCGCTCCGATCCGGGTCAGAATTTCCTTGGCCCGCGCCATCGCCGCGGCATCGATTGCGGCGGTGAACGCGGGGCCTGCAGTCGCAAACGCTCCTGGGTCGCCGGCTCCGGCGCTGACGAGGGCGGCGCTCCTGAACGCGCCAACGGGCGCGGCTTGTGCAAGGAGCGTCGCCACGTCGGCTTCAAGACCAAGCGGGTAGTCGTCTCGCCGGGCGGCGTCGATGAGCACCGCGGCGCCTTCCGCCGCGCGCGGCCCAAGTTCGCCCGCAAGTCCAAGCCGAACGCCGGTTAACACAAATTGCAGCGGGTCGGTTTCCGGCTGCGCTTCCAAAGCTCTGGCCATGAGTTCGAAATTCTCTCGCTCGCCGGCGCCGGTTGCGGGCGGGCCCGCGGCAGTTGTGCTCGACGCGTTCTTCGAGAGCAGCGGCACCACTTCCTCATAACGCGCTCGCGTGCTCGGCGTCAGCAATTGTAGCGCCGCCTGTTCGATTTCGGCGTCGCTCGCCTCGGGAGAAAGCGACCGGGCCATGGCCGCGGTGCTGCGCGCTGGCAACATGCCGCGCGCGGAAAGCAAAAAACCTCGCGCGGCCGCAACGTCCTCGGCCATTAACTCCATGGCGACGAGGTCGTCCCAGAGCCGCTCGCGATCGTAATCGAGTTGGATCAGCTGCCCATTCAGGCGCTCCACCCGCGCGGCGACGATCCTGGCGCCGGCGGGGGAAAGTTCATAAGCGTAGAGGTTGTCGCGCGCGATGATCAAATACGCCGCCGCCGCCGAGAGCGGCGCAAGCAGCAGGCACAGATTAAAGATGAACGCGCCCAAGACCCCATGGGAATGGCGGCCTCTCAGCGCCCTTTGCGGCCGCCACGCTTGCGACGGTAAGTCGTGCCTCATCCCTCACCCATGAAAGATCGATACAAATCCTACCCGCGCGCGCGGAGCAAGATGAAATGCAGGAAAGGCGAATTCATCGCCATTTCAGTGCACTGGATTTAGACTGAGCGATCCACAAGCGCCGGCTGCGGCGTTTTTTGCGTCCCAAGCGCGCCGTTGGCGCTGTAGCCCGCGCCGCCTCCGCGTTGACGCACGACTTCCTCCGCCATGGCTTGAACCAGGCCTTCGGTAATCAGCTTGATGGCGCCAAGCGCTTCTTCATGCTGAGCCAGCTGCTCGTGCAGAACCGTGGTTTGCGCTCGCAAACGCACCAACAGTGCCGGCGGTGCGCCTTCGATCAGCGAACGATCATGGCCGATGCGGGTCATTTCCAAACGATAGGCGTTAACCAAGCGGTTCTTTTCATCCGCCTCGGCGCCCGATAGGGGAGATTGGCGGCTTTCAATGCGGCGCGTTTCTTCTTCGATCAACGCGGTAAGCCGCTCGGTCACGATGAGGATCTGCTCGACGCGGTCGTCGGCGCTGTTAGCGATCAACGCCATCGCCGGCTCCCGAGCTTTGACTCTGCAACCGCGTCAACTCCGCGACGATGCTGTCGGCGATGCCGACGCCCCCCGAGCGCGACAGCGCTTCCGCGTAGCGCTCGATCAACATCGGTCGGAACATCTCTTCGCCTGCGCCGCCGCCGCCGAGTCCGTCAGTCTTCAACCCCGCGAACATCGGCGCCAGCATCTGTCCGATGAAGATCGTCTCGAACTCCGCCGCCACCCGGCGGATTTCATCTTGCGCCGCAGGCGCCGGCGTACGCATCGGCAGTGGCGCACCCGCCAGCGGAATTGCGGCATCAGCCATCACATCACCTCGATTTCGGCCTGGATGGCGCCGGCTGCCTTCAAGGCCTGCAGGATCGAGATCATGTCGCGCGGAGAAACGCCGAGCGCGTTGAGGCCGTTCACCAATTGGCGCAGCGGTACGCCGCCCGGAACCACGACCAAGCCGCCAGGCTCTTCCTCGACGTTGATGTTGGTTGAAGGCGCGACCACGGTTTCGCCGCGGCTCAGCGGCGCGGGTTGGCTGACAAACGGGTCTTCCTGGATCGAGATGGTGAGATTGCCCTGGGCGATGGCCACAGTCGATACCCGCACATTGTCGCCCATCACCACGATGCCGGAATTCTCGTCGATAACGATCCTGGCGGGAGCATCGACCTCTACTTCCAGGTTTTCGATGCGCCCGACTAGTGAAACCATGTCGCCCGCGAACGCGGGAGGGCGTCGCAACACCACCGAGCCGGGATTGGCGGCGTGGGCTGCCTCCGCGCCGACCGCCTGGTTGACCGCTGTCGCAATGCGCTGGGCGGTGGTGAAGTCCGGATTGCGCAGCGAAAGCCGTAATTCCTGCTGGCTGGCGATGTCGAAAGCGATCTCGCGCTCGACCAGCGCGCCCGATGCGATGCGCCCGCCCGTTGGCACGCCGCGCGAAACCGTCGATCCCGAGGCCCCGGCGGCGGAAAATCCGCCCACCGCCAGCGCCCCTTGCGCCACCGCATAGACTTGCTGGTCAGCGCCGATCAGCGGCGTCACCAGCAGCTGTCCGCCAGCCAAGCTGCGTGCATCGCCCAAGGCCGAAACCGTAACGTCGATGCGCGAGCCCTGCGCCGCGAACGGCGGCAAATGCGCGGTCACCATTACGGCCGCGACATTGCGTGTGTTGAGATTGCCGTCGGAGGCGTTGACGCCCAAGCGCTCGAGCATCGCGGCCAATGCTTGGCGGGTCATAGGCGAGTTGCGCAAACTGTCGCCAGTGCCGGCGAGCCCTACAACCAAGCCGTAGCCGACCAATTGGTTCTCGCGCACGCCTTCGAAGTCGGCGACATCCTTGATGCGCGGCCCGGCCCACGCAGGCGTCGGCGTGAGCGGCGCAGCGATAGCCGCAAGCGATGCGACGGCAAGCAACGCCGCGCGCCCAGTCCGGGTTGCGAAATTCATGGCGATCATAGGCGCCTGGTTTGGTTAATGGCGCGTTCAACCTCCGGCTTAACAAAGCGGAAACAGCAGCAGCCGATGCTGGCGGGCCATGAAGATCGAAAACGGCGGCCGCATTAATCCGCTCGGCGCTCCGCGCCGTCAGGGCGCAAGCGCTGCGTCGGGGTTTGCACCGGAGCTCGACGAACCTGAAGCCGCAACGGCGACGGGCGGACTCGGCGGCGTCACGCCCCTGGATGCGGTTCTGGCGCTACAGGGCGATGACTCGCCGAAACGTCGGCGCTCACGACAGCTTCAGCGTGGCGGCCAGGCGCTCGACACTTTGGAACAGCTCGAGCGTGGGCTGGTGTTGGGGCGGGCGCCCGCTTCGCTGCGGGCCGAACTGGACAAGCTGCGCCGCCGTGGCGAGGCGACCGGGGAGCCTGGGCTCGATGCGGTCTTGCTTGAAATCGATACACGTTTGGCGGTCGAGGCCGCGAAACTGGACCGGTTTGCTGGGAGGGCATAGCCCGGAAGCGGCTGCGGAGACCTACGATGATCCGGCTTAAGCTTAAGATTCCAGACAAACTTTGGCGCCGTCCTTGCTCGATGGACGAGCCCCATGGGCGAGGCTATAAGGCGGCGCCTTGCGGGGGCGGACGGAGTGCGGAAATGGCTTCGACGGTGACGAAAGAATATCGCCCCAGCGACGACGAGCCGTTTATGAGCGAGCGTCAGCTCGAGTATTTCCGGCGCAAGCTGATCGCATGGAAAGAAGAAATCCTGGAGGAAAGCCGCTCCACGATCGCCACGCTCCAGCAGGACACCGTGGCCGAAGCCGACCTGGCTGACCGCGCCACCAGCGAAACCGATCGCGCCCTGGAGCTGCGCACACGCGATCGCCAACGCAAGCTTATTGCCAAGATCGATGAAGCGCTGCGCCGCATCGAGGACAGCTCCTACGGCTATTGCGTGGAAACCGGCGAGCCGATTTCGCTGTCTCGCCTCGACGCCCGCCCCATCGCCACGCTTTCCCTGGAAGCCCAGGAACGCCACGAACGGCGCGAACGCGTTCACCGCGACGACTAAGCGCCGGCGACAACGACTTCCCCAACGATTTTTCCTAGTGCTCCCAGAGCGCTAGCGAGCGCTTGTGTCGGGGTTGCTGGATGACTAACATCCAGCTCGCTGCGCCTTGGGTAGGTGGTCGCCCCCCAAAGCTGATAATGTTCCAATTGGAGGGGGAATCATGAAAACGCGTCTTCTCGTCGGAGTGGCTGCGCTGCTGGGGACATTTGGCGTGGCCGAGCAGGCGCACGCGGAATCATGCAACGACATGGTCAAGCGCGCGCGCGGCATCCGAACCCAGTTCGAGGGCGGCGCGACGCCCCAACAGGCTGCGTTGAGCGAACTCAGAACGCTCCGGCTTCAGGCCAACGGCTGCGAGGCCAATCCTCAAAACGCCATCGACGGGATCATCCAACGCGTGGCCGGCGCCGCACCGCCGACCCCGACCGCGCCTGTTGCGAATCCATCGACGCCGGTGGTGACGCCGCCAGTGACCCCGCCGCCGGTCGTCGTCGCGAGGAGCGCCGCTCCAAGGCGTTTGACCGTGGGCCAGTCCGTCACGAGCGCGTTGTCGGCCGAGACCGCCGTCGATAGCGAAGGCGTTGCGTTCGAGCGTTGGACCGTCCGCGCTCAGGCTGGGCAAGCGTTGCAAGTTTCGATGGCGGAGTCCAGCGATTCGGGCCTCGACACCTATATCGTACTCGGCCGCATGCAGGGCGGCGAATTCGTCGAAATCGACCGTAACGACGACAGTGGCGGCACCTTCAATTCCATGCTGCGCTTCACTCCTGACGCAACCGGGGACTACGAAATTCGCGCGCGCTCGTTTGGATCGGGGCAGTTCGGCGCCTATGATCTTGTCGTAAGTCCATACGTTGCGCCAGCGCCGGCAGTGTCGAGACCGATTGCGATCGACGAGGTAAGCAACGGAAGCCTGACAGCCGAGAGCCCGGCCGACGACAACGGCGTCGCCTACGACGTCTGGACCTTCGAAGCGCAGGCGGGCCAGCGGCTACAGATCGCCATGAGCGCACGCAACGATTCCAACCTCGACACCTATTTGCTGCTGGGGCGTATGGTCGATGGCGAATTCCAACAGATCGACAGCAACGACGATCGTGGCGACGGCACCTTCAATTCCTTGCTCCGCTTCTATCCCGCGGAAGATGGCGAATACACGATCCGGGCGCGCTCGTTCGGGCAGGGCCAGTACGGGGACTATGAACTGGCCGTTCAATCGACGCCGTTTGTGGTGGGAGCAATGGAGCGGATCGCGCGCAACGCCAACGCTTGGATGCGGCCTGGCGCACTTACCGCGGAAGCCGATCATGTCGATTTCGAGTTCCAAGCCGCGCGAGGGAAGAGCTACAGCGTTCGTGCGATCTCGAACGATTTCAGGCCGGTCGTCGATGTCGGGTTCTTGGGTAGGGAAGGGGCGACAGAAGTCGATTATTACGACGGCCCGTCGAGCGAACGCGAGTCGAACGCGGTGGAGTTTCGCGCTGACAACCGGGGACGTTATGTCGTGCGCGTGAGCGCGAGCGCGCTGGCTACCGGAAGCTTCGACTTAATCGTAAGCGAGTTGCCCTGAGCCGCGCGCTCAAACATGGACCGCCGGCGCCCTCGCCGGCATGCGGTGGTGCGAAACCAACCACCGCCGTGCGGTAGCACGCAAAGATGCCGGAGAGGGCGCCGGCGGTCCATGCGCGCGTCGCGTTATCCGCCGCAGGATTGCTGATGACGTGCCACGACCTCGTTCAGAGGAGCGGAATCCTCGGCAAGCGCCGCCATCCCTTCGCCAAAGGTGGGGCCGCGCCCCTCGGCTCCCGTCCTAATGTCGCTGATGGCCTTGGCGAGGTCATCGTAGAATTCCTTGGCATACGGACCGAACAATTGGTTGACGAAATCGCCGTTGCACAGGCCGCCTTCCTTGCACGAATTAAGCGTGTCGAAGAAATCGACGGCCACGAGGACTTGTTCTTGAGAAACCAAGGCTGCGTACTTCCTGCCGAGTTCTTCCTCGTATTGCTCCGCGGAGATGTAGCCATAGCGGGTGCACCAATCCTCGTTGCTCAGGTTGCGGCGGATGTCGAGCATGTCCTGCGCGTTGAAGGTGGCGAAAAATTCCAACGCTTGTTGGGTTTTGGCCTGATCGTTTTGACGCTCGCCCTGGGCGTTGGACTGGAAGCCGACCACAGAGGCCGCAACCGCGGCCACAACGCCAACCATGGCCGACGCAACTTGCGCCCAAGCCGCAGCCACAGTGGAAAAGCTTTCGCGCTCAGCCATCTTTAATCTCCCCCAAAATCAAGAGCGGAGAGGCTAGCATTGGGGTTGCGGCCTGTCGAATCCTGCGCATGGCGCCCCTGTCCCAACCTCGATTGATCCGGGTGGTATTGCCCCGCTAGATTGGGCCGATGCCCTATCACGACGCTGGCCTTTCGTTTCTGCACTTCACCCTAGCGCTGATCCTTGCCGGCGCGCTCAGCGCCGAGGCATTCGTGCTTCGGCTGCCGGTGGACGCGCGGGTGGCGCGGCTGCTGCTGCGCATCGATCTGTTCTATGGAATCTCGGCGGTGGGCCTGATCCTCGCCGGCGCCGCGCGCGTGGCATGGGGCGCGGGGGGCTGGGAATATTATGTCGCGCAGCCCTTCTTCTGGGCGAAGCTGGCGACGTTCGGACTGATCGGCGTGCTCTCGATCTGGCCGACGTTGGCATACTTCCGTTGGAACAAGACTGCGGCAGGGAACGGCTCATTCTTGGCTGACGAGAACGAAGTCAAACGCACCCGGCGCTTGGTGGTGGCGGAATTACATCTGCTGGCGCTCGTGGTTCTGTTCGCCGCGTTTATGGCGCGCGGGATCGGAGGCTGACCTCACCAGGGCGTGAGCGCATCCGCCAGACGTTGCCCCCAGCCTGGGCGTTGCACGGCGCTAATCTGGCCCCGCCCACCGTAGGAGATGCGCGCTTCGGCGATCTCGGTGTGGTTGATGGTGTTGGAGGAGGTGATGTCCTCGGGGCGGACCACGCCCGAGACGGTCAATTCGCGCACTTCGCCATTGATGCGCACTTCTTGTCGCCCTGCCAGCACCAGATTGCCGTTGGGCAAGCGATCGACGATCACCGCTGCCACCGTGAGCGCGATTTTTTCGGCGCGGTTAATGGCGCCGGTTCCATTGTGCGTGGATTCCGATTCCGCGGTCACCAGGTTTGCTGGATCTGTCCCCAGCGCATTGCCGATCGTGTCCTCAAGCCCGAAGAAATTGGAGAACCCCGAAGAGGTGGAGCCGGTGCGGGTGCGGTTGGAGGTGTTGGAGAGCTGCGCGCTGTCGTCGATTTCGATCAGCACCGTTAGAATGTCGCCGACGCGTTGTGCGCGCTGATCATTGAAGAAGCTGCGCGAACCGGTGCGCCAAAGCGAATTGGGCGAACCCTGTTCGTAGGCGACTGGCGCCGGTTGCGGCATGCTCTGTTGATTTCCTCCGGTAAGCGCCTCCGGAGTGGCGACCGGACTAAGCTGTGGGGTCGCCAAGCCGCGTCGCGCAGCGGACCATGCTTGCCCGGGCGCGGCCAGCGCATCCTGCGTGAGCGCACCCGGATCGATGCTGGCGCAGCCCGCCGCGCTGGCGGCAAGGGCGATGAGAGCGAGCGTGCGCACCGGATTTTCCATGTTCATTGCAACTCCGCGCGCGCGGCGCCTGGGCCGGTGACGCTTGCTTCGATGGTGCGGTTGGATGTGAGATTGAGGAAACGAACATTCTGACCCACCGCGCCGTCCTCGAGCGCCCGCGCCCGCGACGAAAGCGTCACCCCCGGCGCCTGCACCACAATCGTCACGGTGTCGCCCCGCCGCACGCCAGGATCACCGCCGCTCGTGCCTACGTTCTGCGCCGGTAATGTCGCGCGCATGCCGCCAGGGTGTACAACGCGAACATCGCGCATGCCTTCCGGCGCGGTCCACTCAAGCCCAGCCGCGGAAGCGGCCGCTGCAAGCACAGGCATTGAGAGCGATGCGATTTGCCCCGCGGGTGGCGCCGGCGCAACCGCGCGTCCTGCGATCGCCGCTGGCACGCCGTCGAAAATATCGCCCATGGTGACGGCGCGCCCGCTGGCCTCGATGTGCGGACGCAGCGTGACCGTATCGGCGGACGCCGGTGCAGCCAAGAGTGAGAGGGCGAGCGCAAAGGCGATGATATGTTGTACGAGTGAGCGTTGACGCTCCCTCCACCCACCCCCGGATGCGCGGAGCGCATTCCGGGGCCCATAGTCGCTAACGCCGCCGCGATCGCGTCTTGCGCTCGTGATCTTGGGTCCCGGACTTGGCGCTGTGCGCCAATCCGGGAATGGGTGTTTCCTGGTCTCACCAGAGAAGGACGGGAGTCTAGTAAATCTCGTCATGATCGACCTCAACGCAATTGCGTGGTGGATTGCAGCATCTCGTCTGCGGCCGTGATCACGCGGGCATTCATCTCGTAGGCGCGCTGCGCCACGATCAGCGCGGAAATTTCCTCCACGGCGTTGACGTTGGAGAGTTCAAGAAAGCCCTGCATCAAGCTGCCGAATCCAGCCGAGCCGGGCGTGGCGACATTGGGCGCGCCCGACGCCGGCGTTTCGAGATAAAGATTGTCGCCGATGGCTTCCAAGCCGGGCGGATTGATAAAGGTCGCGATCTCGATTTGGCCGAGTTGTTGCGGGGTGGCTTGGCCCGTCAAAGTTGCTTCGACTACGCCGTCGCGCGTGATCTGCACTGCCGTGGCCTCGGCCGGCACCGTGATTGCGGGTTCAAGCGCATAGCCGTCGCTGGTCACCATCTGGCCATCGGCGTTGACCGCCAGATTGCCCGAGCGCGTATAGCCGGTCTGACCCGACGGCAGCGTCACTTGCAAATAGCCCCGCCCATCGACGGCGATGTCGTAGGGATTCCCGGTCTGGCTGATGCCGCCTTGTTCGGTGACGCGCCCGACCGCGTCCGCGCGCACGCCGACGCCGATCTGGATGCCGAGCGGAAGGATCGCGCCAGACGCCGACGATGTCGAACCAGGACGCTCCATGTTCTGGTAGAGCATGTCCTGAAACTCGGCGCGTTGGCGCTTGTAGCCGGTCGTATTCATGTTCGCGATGTTGTGCGAAATGACATCGACGTTGAGCTGTTGGGCTTGCATGCCGCTGGCGGCGATGGAGAGGGCGCGCATGTGGGACTAACTCCTAACGGCCAAGCCGTTCGATCGCACGCTGACGCAGATCGTCCGCACCCGAAACGATGCGGGCGGCGGATTCGTACGCGCGCGATATCTCAATGAGCCGTGTCAGCTCGACGACCGGCCGAACGTTCGATCCTTCCAGCGCGCCTTGCACGACGACGCCCTCGAACGTTTGGCTGGCTTGACCTTGCGCGTCCCAAAGGTTGTCCCCGACCTTTGAGAGCGCGCCGGGCGCGGCAAAGCTCGCCACGCCGATGCGGCCGGCTTCGACGCCGGCCACCCGTATTGCGCCGTCGCGCCCGATCGTGGGGCTTTCGCCCTGCGGATCGAACGCGATCGGCGCCCCCCCGGAGTTGAGGACAGCGCGCCCATCGCTGGTCACGAGCCGTCCGTCCCCCGTAAGCGAAAACGCGCCATCGCGCGTGTAAAGCGGCCCCGAAGGGCCCTCGACCATGAAGAACCCGTCGCCTTCTATGGCGACGTCGAGCGTGTTGCCGGTCATGGCGATCGGCCCCTGGGCCATGTCGCGCATTAGCGCGATGTCGCGCACGAAGACGATTTGATCCGGGTCTTCCAGCGCATGAGCACTGGTCCCGTCGTCGAATTCCATGACCAGGCCATCGGCCTTGAAGCCCGCGGTCGAGATGTTGGCGAGATTGTTGGCGCTCACGTCCATCCGTCGTTGCAGTACGCGTTGCGCCTGCAGGCCGAGCATGAGTGCGTTATCCATCGTTGTTAACCATGCAAGGAGCGGGCCAGCGGCGAGCCCCTTGATTTTTCAGGGAGCGGGTCTCCCTTCATGGTGAACGGACGGCGCTTTTTTCCGCTTACGCCGGCAAGTTTTGCCCAGTCGCAAGCAATCCTTAACCAGCGCCGCGCACCAAGGAGCCAAGCAAAGCGCGAGCGATTCCGTCATGTTTGGGAAGAAGAAAAAGAAGAAGGGCGATGCTCCTGAGGCGGAAGCCGAGGAAGCCAAGTCCGTTGACGGCGGCGAGGGCGCGGAAGGCGCCGAAGGTGAAGCCCCGGCCAAGAAGAAGATGTCGGGCAAGAAGCTCATTCTCTTCATCGTCTTGCCGGCGGTCCTTGTGTTGGGCGGGGGCGGTGCGGCCGCCTTCATGCTTCTGTCCGGCGGTGGTGGCGAACAACACGCCGAGGCCGAGGCTGGTCATGAGAAGGCGAAGGGCGGCGGCCACGGCGGCGGACATGGCGAGGGCGCCGAAGGCGAACCAACGCAAGGTCCAAACGGCACCACGATTACTTATGGCGAAGACGTGATTTTCGTCGGGCTCCCGGAAATGCTGGTCAATGTGACCGGCCCCGAGGGGCGTCCAGCTTACTTGAAATTGCGGCTGACGCTTGAAGCGCCCGACGATGCGGCGGTGACCGCGCTGACCGAGCACGTGCCGCGGGTGACCGATCAGTTCAACGGCTTCCTGCGCGAGATGCGCACCGACGATCTCGCGGGCTCGGCAGGCGCCTATCGGCTGCGCTTGGAATTGCTGCGCCGCGTCAATCTCGCGATCGCGCCGTCGCAGATCAGCGCTGTGCTGATCGAAGAAATGCTGGTCAACTAGCATGACTGAGGCGGCTCAAAACGCTGAATGGGAAACCGCCGAGAATGCTCCGGCGGCGACGCTGGCTGAGCCCGTCGTGGAGCGCATCCTCAATCAGGATGAGATCGACAGTCTGTTGGGCTTCGGCGTCGGCGAGGAAGAGGCTGCCGGCCGCAGCGGCGTGCGCGCCATCATTAATTCGGCGCTGGTGTCGTATGAGCGGCTGCCGATGCTCGAGATCGTCTTTGACCGCCTCGTGCGGCTGATGACCACAAGCCTGCGCAATTTCACCTCCGACAATGTCGAAGTCAGCCTCGACCAAATCACCTCGGTGCGTTTCGGCGATTACCTCAACTCGATCCCGCTGCCGGCGATCATCGCGGTGTTCCGGGCCGAAGAATTGGACAATTTTGGGCTCGCGACCGTCGATTCCAATTTGATCTATTCGGTGGTGGATGTGTTGCTGGGCGGACGCCGCGGCGCGGCTTCCGCACGCGTCGAAGGTCGTCCATACACAACCATAGAGCGCATGCTGGTGACGCGTATGATCGAAGTTGTACTTGCTGACGCGCGCCAAGCCTTCGCCCCGCTGACAAGCGTCAATTTCTCGCTCGATCGCATCGAGACCAATCCGCGCTTCGCGGCCATCGCGCGCCCTCCGAACGCGGCCATCGTCGTCAAGCTGCGCATCGACATGGAAGATCGCGGCGGACGGCTCGAATTGCTGCTGCCTTACGCCACGCTCGAGCCGATCCGTAAAATGCTGCTGCAGCAATTCATGGGTGAGAAGTTCGGCCGTGACAATATCTGGGAAGGCCACCTGGCGAGCGAACTCTGGGCGACAAAGCTCGAAGTGCGCGTGCTGCTTGACGAAATTCACCGGCCGCTGGGCGAGATGCTGGACCTCAAGGTCGGCGATACGTTGATGCTGGATGCGCCGCCCGAATCTCCGGTGATCTTGAAGTGCGGCGATGTCGAGCTCTCGCGCGGCGGCGTCGGGCGCATGGGACATTCGCTGGCGGTGCGGGTCGACCGGCCGATCACGCCCAATACTCAGCAGGCCATGATGAAACTTGGAGGCAAGAAATGAGCCCGTTCGCAATCGCCTTGGAAATTGTGCTCGCTTGCATGCTAGGCGCGTGCCTGTTCTCCTTTTGGCGGCTTGATCGCAAGCTGGCCGCGCTTCGCTCTGGGCAAGATGGCGTGCGCGCTGCCGCCGCCGAACTTGTGCAAGCCACCACGCAGGCGGAGGCGGCGGTGCGGGTGCTGCGCGCAAGCGCGCAAGATGCGGGGCGCGATTTGCAGGCGCGCATCAACGACGCCCGCGCCACCGCCGACCGGCTTGGGCTCGGTGCGGGCAGGTTGCGCACCAGCGCTGACGCGCGAGCGCGGCTATGAGCGCGGCGAAGAAGCCCGCGACCAACGTTCGCTTGTTGCCAGCCGCGATGGCGACGCTCGCGGCGTTGTTGGGTCTGAAGGCGGTGGCCGTGGCGGAAAGCTTGGCGGAAGCCGCCCCAACCGAACACGCAGCCGCGCCGGCCGCTGGCGTAGCGGCCACCGATGCGCCGGCGGAGGTCGCGCAACAATGCGCCGCGCCTTCGCTCGCCGAAATGGCGGGGCTCAGCGCTGCTGAAGTGCAAGTGCTGCAAGCGCTGAGCGCGCGCCGCGAAGCGCTCGATCATCGCTCCGCGACGGAAGACACCCAGGACGAATTATTGCTCGCCGCCCAGCAGCGGTTGGATCAGAGGCTGACGGAATTGCATCAGCTCGAAGCCACGGTCAACGACCTGCTGGGCAATCTTGACGACGCTCAGGCGCAACGCATCACCGGTCTGGTCGATGTCTATCAACGCATGCGCGCCAAGGACGCCGCTGTGGTGTTCGACGGCTTGGAGGACGATGTTCTCGTGCAAGTGGCTGGGCGCATGCGTCAGGCAAACCTCGCCGAAGTGATGGGAAAGATGCAGCCGGAACGCGCGCGGCATCTGACGCAGATGTTGGCCGAGCGCGCGCGTCCGCCCGCGGGCGGCGCTGAATTGTTGGCGCGCGCCCAAGGGGGTCAGCGCACACCCGCGGCCGCTCCGGAACCGGCCGGGTAAACCAGAGCTTAACTCGGCGACGCCGAGAATGGAGGCAAGCGGACATCGCGCCCATGAAATCCCTGCGCTCCCCGATCGCCGTGGCAGCCGCGGCCCTCATCGCCGCGCCCTCGGCGACAGGTCAGCCT
>JBEBIU010000043.1:0-22228 GCA_040080225.1 Terricaulis sp. | reverse complement strand
GCCCCCGGCGCAGCGCCGCGTGGTGCGCGCGCTCGCGATGAAGAAGGAGCCATCGGAGGCTCACCAACGACAATCGCGGTCCTCACCCCCTCAGTCCACCTTCGCCTACGGCTTCGGCGGACAGCTCCCCCATCGATGAGGAGCGGGGCGCGAGCGCTATCTTCGTCAGCAGAGCTGTCGAAGGCAGCCGGCGGTCCAGGCTAATGCGGCAGCGTAAGTCGCTGTCGGATTTCTTCTATCTCTTCTTTGATCTTCAATTTCTGGCGTTTCATCGCCGAGAGCCGCGAACTATCCGCGGACGGCCTTTTGGCCTCGTTTTCGATGATCAGGTCTAAATCCCGATGTCGGGCGTCGAGTTCGGCTAGCCGCTGCTCGATTGCCATCGAAGGCGCCTCCTCTTGTTTAGGGCGATTCCGATCATGGCGCCGATTTTTTGTGTTGTCTCGTTACATCGGCTTTCAAAATTCACATTTTTTGCACACGATTGCTTTTCGCAGATGCAGCAAGAGCACGGAATCGGGCCAGCTTTACAGCACAGGCGGAGCATGGCTTAGCTCGCGCGCTGTGGAGTCGAAGATTGGCCGAGGTCGAAGACGAATTCGACATCAACGATACACCCGAGAAACGCGCCCTCAAAGCGCGCTTGGGAGAGCTGCGCGAGGAACACCGCGCGCTCGACAACGCCATCGCCGCGTTACAGGAGAAATCGGGGGACACGCTTCAGCTCGCCAGGCTAAAGCGCAGCAAGCTGGTGCTGAGGGACCAAATCCAATGGATCGAGGACAGGCTCACGCCCGACATCATCGCCTGAAATTATGGGTCGCTGGCGCGGCGCTGCTGGCGGCGCCGGCGCAAGCGCTCGCGCAAGATGCGGCGGAGAAAGGCGTGTTCTCGCTCGCGGTCGAAAACGACAGCCTCTCCTCCGGCGGCGATCGCAATTACACCTCCGGCATCAAGCTCGCTTATGTGTCGCCAGCCGAGCGGATCCCCTCCTGGCTGCGCGGCTTCGGCGATTTCACGCGCACCCTTTCCGGCGAGACGCCGGATTTTTGGGCGGCATCCTTGGGCCAGTCGATTTTTACGCCGGAAGACATCAATTCCAGTCCCGCGCCATCCGATCAACACCCTTACGCCGGTTGGCTCTACGCCCAAATCATGCTCGGCGTAGAACACGAGGGTGGCCGTGACGGGACTGGACGGCATCTCGACACTTACGAATTTGAATTCGGCATCGTCGGGCCGTCAGCGCTCGGCGAACAAGCGCAGCGCGGAATCCACCAGGCGCTCAGCGCACCCGATCCGCAGGGATGGGACAGCCAGCTCCACGACGAATTCGCCTTCGCGCTGTCCTTCGATCGGCGCTGGCGCGCCTTGGAGATGTTCAGCGATGTGGTCCCTGGCGGCATCGAGGCGGACCTCACTCCCAGCGCCGGCGCCACGCTCGGCACCTTGCGCGACGAACTTCGGCTCGGGCTCACGGTGCGGGTGGGCCAACGCATCGGCGACGATTACGGCCCTCCCCGGGTTCGTCCGTCATTGTCAGGCGTCGAGCATTTCCGGGGCGGGCCGCTGGCGTGGAGCCTGTTCGCTGGCGTGCAGGGACGCGCGGTGGCGCACAATTTGTTCCTCGACGGCAACACCTTTCACGATTCCGCGTCAGTGGAGCGCACGCCGTACGTGGCTGATTTTCAGACCGGGTTCACGGTCAGCGCCGGGGATTGGCGCCTCGCCTACACCTATGTGTGGCGCACCGAAGAATTCGAAACGCAGCCAACGCGTCAGGATTTCGGCGCGCTGGCGATCTCAGTGCGGCTGTAACTCTCATTGGCGTCGCGCTTCGACAGGCTCAGCGTGACGCCTAAGTCTGCGTCAGCCGGAGCTTGTCGAAGGCCGCAACAAAAACGCCGCGGTTTCCACCGCGGCGTTTGCAGTTCTCTTGAGGGGAGTTTCTTGTTACATGGCCATCCGCAGCATGCGGCGCAATTCGTCAGGCTCGCTGGCGCGGCGCTTCCTTGTTTGGCTCGGTTGATACACGAGGCGTGCATGATCCTGGCAATATGGTCCGCACGCCGACGCGCGGCCGCAGAACGCGAAATTGGCGTCGGTTGGATCGCCGATGGGATATTTGCACATGCTCTCGTTCAAGGTCAGCACCGAAGCCGCCCTGCCATCTTCTAACCGGAGCGGCTCGAGCTCGGGGATGACCACGCTCGGCAAGCTCGATGTCGGCCGCAGGCGCGGCGCGGTCGGGCTGATGATCCGGGGACGAGCCGCGCGCACTGGACGCTTGGCCGGCCTGGAAGGCGTGGCGCGCCCGGCGAGGCCGAGGCGATGCACCTTCCCAATCACAGCATTACGGGTGACCCCGCCCAATTGTTTCGCGATTTGACTAGCGGACAGCCCCTCCGTCCACAGCTTACGCAATAGCGTTACGCGCTCGTCGCTCCAACCCATAGCAAGCCCCTTTGCCCTGGCCCGCCTCTCAGCGGGAATGGACACACTCTCGCCCAAAAAGGGAGAAAGTCAATGTATAGGGCGTCAAGGGTTACCGAACCGCTATAGGTGGTGGTTTTCCACCGCCCAGACCGAATCGCTCACAGCTTATTCAAGGGCTTTCCGCTCCGAATCTTCGCAATAATGTCGTATAAACCAGCGCTTAGGCGCGATACTCGCCGCGTCCGCAACAAAACATCGTTAACGATTTATGAAGGCCCTTTTCGCCATGGAATCGCGTGTTGAAACCGTCACACTCACCAGCCGAAAATACGGCGCGGTCAATTGGCTGGGCCTGCAGACATTAATTCAGCGCGAGGTGCAGCGCTTCCTGAAGGTCGGCGCACAGACCGTGTTCGCGCCTCTGATCCAGACGCTGCTATTCATGATGGTGTTCACCTTGGTGCGCGGGGGCGATTGGCCGGGGACCGAGCGAGCCTACGCCGACGGACTGGCCGCTGGGCTGGTGATGATGTCGATCCTGTCGAACGCATTCCAGAATTCCTCGTCCTCGATCGTGATCGCCAAGGTGCAGGGCAACGCCGTGGATTTTCTGATGCCGCCCTTGAGCGCGCTTGAGTTGACCATCGCCTTTATCGTCGGCGCCGCCGCGCGCGGCATGCTGGTGGGGCTGGCGAGTTTGATCGCGGTGGCTTGGCTCGCCAACGTGATGCCCGCGCACCCGCTGATCGCGCTCTATTATGCGCTGGTCGCCTCGGTGATTTTCGGCGCCATCGGCTTGCTCGGCGGCATCTGGGCGGACAAGTTCGATCACCTGGCGGCGGTGACCAATTTCATCATCGTGCCGCTGACTTTTCTCTCCGGCACGTTCTACTCCACCTCGATCCTGCCGGAGCCTATCCGCACCATCTCGCACTACAATCCGGTGTTCTCGCTGATCGACGGCTTTCGCTACGGCTTCATCGGCCACGCCGACGCGCCGCTGTTGCTGGGCGCAGCGATCACCGGCGCGCTGGCGCTGGCGCTGACGTGGTGCTGCTGGGCGATGATTGAGAGCGGGTATCGGTTAAGGAGTTAGCTGGACCGTTCTGCGCCGAAAGCTGCCGTCGGTATCGCTCACAGTTTTCCCGTTGCGGCCCGCTCAATCGCCCACTCGTATTGGTGAGTCTCGAACTCAAAGGGACCAAGTTCAGCAAAAGACGCAAAGTCGGGCGTGTACTCAGCGATGCCTGTCTCGAATCCGAAATTCAACCACACAATTTTTTCGCCGACACGACTTGCTTCGCAGGTGAGCGCCCCACAACCGAGATCACCGCATTCCGGGCAAACGTAAAGCGGAAGGCGAACGAAGTTGGCACCAATGTCGGTAAACAACTCACGCGTGGCCGCGTTGCCATTCGTGCGGCGAAAGACGCGGTCGCGCTTCGCAAGGAATGCCCCCGAAAGGTCCCGCTTCTGACCATTGAGCAAGCCGAAGAGCGACCGCCCGCCCACCAGAAAGTCGATGCTCCAGCGTTCGCTTCTAAAACCATTCTGATCGTTTTCTCCAGGTCGATGCAGGACCGCGATGTCGAGCATTTCCGTCATTGCATCGTTCCCCAACACGGGTGGCTAGAAACTAACTAATCCCAGAGTGTCGCAAAGGGCCAAGGGCAACCTACCTGCCATCAGGCTGATATTCATACTCACTTCCCCTTGAGCTTCGCCTGCTTGCGCAGCGCCGCGTTGATGCGGCTTTGCCAGCCGGGGCCGTCTTTCTTGAAGTGCGCGATCACGTCGCCATCCAGGCGGATGCTGACGGCTTGCTTGGGGTCATCCGCCGGCGGGCGGCCCAGAGCCTTTCGCCAAATCGCCTTCTCCTTCTCATCAAATGGCCGAAGCCTTTGGATCATCTCGCGCGTGATCGGCAAGTCGTCGGGATCGAAATCCGCTCGCTCCTCACCTACCCCCGGCGGCAAAGTACGCGGCGCGCTCTTGCGCGCTCGCTTTGCGGAGGCTGATGATGCGCCTTTTCTCTTTTCGGCGCGTGAAGACAAGGGCATGGATGGTCCTTTCAATTCTGCCGAGCGCAAACAGGCGCACCTCGCCATAGTTCGCGCGCAAATCCTCGGTCACCAGCGCGCCCTCGAAATCGAAGTCTTTGACGGCTGCGAACGAAACGCCATGCTTGGCGCGGCTCGTGGTCGCCTTGCGATCATCCCATTCAAATCCGGGCGGCGGCTTTTGCATTTATTGTATATACATCAATTGTCGCCACGTCAAGCGCTCAACGCCCCCGCCAACTTCGGCAACGGGGGTTCCGGATTCCAGCACTCTTGATATGCATCAGGCAAGCCTGTTATGTCCCCGCGATCGCTGCAGCGCCGCCGCTAGGCGCCCCTCCATTGGACGCGCACCTCCACATCGATGAGTACAACGCATCGGCGGCTTTTACGCCGCAACGCGTGCGCCTGCGATCCATCATTCAATCCATCAAAAAGCTGGCGTCGGGGCCAGAGCCATGAGTGAAAACAGAGAAAGAAAAGCGCAAGAAACCGCTTCGGCGGGTGTTTCAGTCGCCCGACTGTGTTCTTCGGGCCAAGATCAAGCGCATTCGCGCGCATCTCGAAAGCCATACGAACGATCGCGCGGCGCGCATGCGCCTTGAGATGCTTGAGCGGTCTTTGGAATGAACCCCGCGCAGCCGCGCGCATTGCTCTTTCACGCTGAAACACCACCCATCCCCGGAAACGGCGTAGCCGTTGTCCGGGGCCCATAATCACGAACGTTTGGGTTTATGGGCCCCGGAATTCGCTTCGCGAATCCGGGGATGGGTGGTGAATGGCGGAGCGTGAGGGAATCTCAGCCCAGCGCCCCCGCCAACAACGGCAGAAACACATCCATGCGATAATCCACATCCATGTGATCGTCCTCGTATTCATCGTACGTATACGCGATCCCCGCGGCCGCGAGCTTCTTCGCCAATCTCCGCATGCCATACTGGATGCGGAAATTGTCGTGATTGCCGCAATCCATGTACAACAATTTCAGTTTGCGCAAATTCTCGCCCAGCGTGTCGAACATTGTCACAGGATCGTGCGCCATCCAATTATTCCAGCGCTCCGGGATTAGTTCGCCGGTGTGGGGATCGAGCGGCAGGCGCATGTTCAGGAATTGCGTGGGGTCGGGATCGTAGAAGGCGCCTTGCGCGCAATCCATCAGCGCAACCGATTCCTTGAAGTTCATTTTCGTCTTGGCGGTCAGCGCGCGCCAAGTCTTTTCGATCGAGTACTCATATTTGCGCAGGACATCCAAATCCTCGAAGAGCGCGGGGATGTAGAGCGCGTCGAACCCCATGTCGCCGCTATTGATCGAGATCGCGTCCCAGAAGCCCGCGCGGTTCATGCCGTGCCAAGCCGCGCCGTAGCCGCCCGACGACTTGCCGAAAACGCCGCGTCTGCCCTGCCCGCCGCAACCGAACTTCGCTTCCACGAACGGGACGATCTCGTCGCAGAGATAGTCGGCGTAGCGGCCGGTGCCGATGGAGTTGAGGTATTGGTTGCCATAGAGCTTGGTGAAGCAATCGGGGAAAGCGACAACGCAGCGCGTCATGCCTTGGTGCGTGAGGCGGTCGAGCCGCTCGGGCACGTTCTCTGAAAACGGCTGCCAATTGGCGTGCGCGAGTCCCGACGAGGAATAGCCCTTTAAGTCCACCAGCAGAGGCAGCGCCTCGCCAGCCCTCCAGCCGGGCGGCGTCCATACGTAGAGTTCGCGCTCGACGGGATCGCCCAGGGAATTGCCCTCGAGCACAACGGATTTGTGAACCAGGCGATGCAGTTCGCCGCGGGGGATGGTGTGGTCTTTTCGCATGAAAACTTGATGATACGCCCCGCTTGACCTGGCAAGCGCACCGGCTCAGAAACCCGCCTTCCCCAAACAGGACCCTCGCCCGATGACCGCTGCAGAAAGCCATATCCTCCCTGTCTATTCCCCGCCGGAGCAGATTTTCGTCCGTGGCGAGGGCTGCTGGATTTGGGACGAGAAGGGCGACAAATATCTCGACTGCATCGCCGGCATTGCCGTTAATGCGCTGGGGCACGCCTCGCCGGTGTTGCAGAAAGCGCTGACCGAGCAGGCGGCAAAGCTTTGGCACACCTCCAACATGTTCAAGGTCAAGGGCCAGGAAGAGCTCGCGGCGAAGTATGTGCGCGACAGCTTCGCGGAGGTCGTGTTCTTCACCAATAGCGGCACCGAGGCGATCGAAGGCGCGCTGAAAACCGCACGCAAATATCACACCGCCAACAACAATCCCGAGCGCGTCGATATTATCGGCTTCCAGGGCTCGTTCCATGGCCGCTCCTACGCCGCGATCAACGCCTCGGGCAATCCGAGCTACCTCGAAGGCTTCGGCCCGCGCCTGCCGGGCTTCATCCAGGCGCCGTGGGGCGATCTCGACGCGCTGAAAAAGCTAGTCGGCCCAAATACAGCGGCGGTGATCATCGAGCCTGTGCAAGGCGAAGGCGGCGTGCGCGCTGTGAGCGATGAGTATCTGCGCGGACTGCGCAAGCTCGCCGACGATGTGGGCTTCCTGCTCATTTTCGACGAAGTGCAATCGGGCGCCCTGCGCACCGGCAAAATGTGGGCGCACCAATGGGCGGGCATGACGCCTGACATCATGGCGGTGGCCAAGGGCGTCGGCGGCGGCTTTCCGCTCGGGGCGTTCATGGCGACGCGCAACGCCGCCAAGGGCATGGTCAAGGGCGTGCACGGGACCACGTTTGGCGGCAACCCGCTCGCCATGGCGGTGGGCAACGCTTGTTACGATGAATTGACGAAGCCGGCGTTGATGGAGCACGTCAACAAGATCGCCAACCACTTGACGCAAGGGCTCGAGAGCCTGAAGGATCGCCATCCCGATCTGGTCGTGGCCGTGACTGGCCGCGGACTTTTGCGTGGCTTGAAATTGAAGATCGATCCTAAACCGATCCAAGGTGTGCTGCGCGATCGCAAGGTGCTGGTGGGCGTCGCCGGCGACAACGTGCTGCGGCTCGCCCCGCCGCTGATCATAGACGAAGCGCAAGTGAGCCATGCGATCGACGCTATCGACGCCGCGCTCACTGCGCAAGCCGTGCAGGCAAGCGCGTGATGATGACGCTGGCGCGATGTTGCATGACGTCGCCCTTCGACAAGCTAAGGGTGACGCCATTACCGACATTCCGCGTCCACCTCAAAAGCGTCAGCCTGAGCCTGTCGAAGGCGACGCGCGGCAAGGTTCCGCCAGCATGACGCCCCGCCACTTCCTCGACATCGCCGCGCTCTCCAGCCTAGAGTTCCGCTCGATCCTGGATGAAGCGCATGCGCGCAAGGCGCTGCGTCTCGGTTGGCCGAAGGCGCAGCCGGACGAGGACACGCCGCTGCTGCACCACGCGCTTGCCATGATCTTCCAAAGGAACTCGACGCGGACACGCGTCTCCTTCGACATTGCCATGGCCCAACTCGGCGGCAAGGCCGTCATCCTGAGCGCGGCGGAAACGCAATTGGGGCGCGGCGAATCCATCCAGGACACTGCGCGCGTGCTCTCGCGCATGGCGGACGTGATGATGATGCGCGCCAACAATCACGCCGACTTACTCGATTTCGCCGCGATGGCGGAAGTGCCGGTGATCAACGGGCTCACCGACCTTTCGCACCCCTGCCAGATCGTCGCCGACATCATGACCATCGAGGAATGGGCGGGCGACATCGCTGGCAAGACCATCGCCTGGCTGGGCGACGGCAACAATGTCTGCACCTCGTTCGTGCACGCAGCCGAGAAGTTGGATTTCAAGCTGCGCATCGCAACGCCAATGGCTTATGCGCCGCGGCGCCAGGAGATCGCTGCGGCGAAAGCGGCCGGCGCCGACATCGACGTCAGCGCCGATCCCGACGCCGCAATCGCGGACGCGGATGTGGTGGTCACCGACACTTGGGTGTCGATGGGCGATTCCGACCGGGACGCGCGCCTGGCCGCGTTCCCACCTTACGCCGTCACCGATGCGATGCTGGCGCGCGCTAGCAAGGAAGCGCTCTTCCTACATTGCCTGCCCGCCCATCGCGGCGAAGAAGTGACGGACGCGGTCATCGACGGACCACGCTCGGCGGTGTGGGACGAAGCCGAAAACCGCATCCACGCGCAAAAAGCTGTGCTGATGTGGTGCTTGGGGAAATTGTGACTAGGGACCGCCGGCGCCCTCGCCGGCCCTTTGTAGAAACGCTTTCCGACGTCCATCGGTTTGCGGTCGCCGTTGCCGGCGATAGCGCCGACGGTCCATGATTCCGCGCATGATCGACGACCGCGTCGCCCCCTTCTCACTCGACGCAGCGCCGGTGCGTGGGCGCATTGTGCGGCTTGGCGCAGGAGCGATCGATCCGATTCTACGGCGACACGATTACCCACGACCCGTGGCGATGCTGCTGGGCGAGGCGCTGTGCCTGGCTGCGCTCATCGGCTCGCTTTTGAAGGCCGACGGGCGCCTCATTGTACAAGCTCAAGGCGAGGGGCCGGCGGGCTTGCTGGTGGCCGAGCACAATGCAGGCGCACTGCGTGGCTATGCGCGCGTCGCGCCGGGCGCGGCAGATGCACTCGCCTCAGCCGGCCGCATGGCGCCCGCCGAACTGCTCGGCGCCGGCAATCTGGCGATCACGCTCAACCAAGGCGACGGGCGCCCAACCTATCAGGGCGTTGCGGCGCTCGATGGCGAGACGCTAGCGCTCTGCGCGCAGACCTTTTTCCGCGTCAGCGAACAGACCGACACCAGCATTCGCCTGGCCGTTGGAGAGGCGCTCGCGGGCGACGCTCCCGCGCAGTGGCGGGCCGGAGGCATGCTGATGCAGCGCATCGCCGGCGACCAGGCGCGCGGCGACACCAGCGAGGATTGGGCGCGCGCATCGCATTTGTTTGCGACCGCGCGCGACGAGGAGCTCATCGACCCGGATCTCGCGTCCGACCGGTTGTTGTACCGTCTCTTCCACGAGGAAGGCGTGCGCATGGGCGAAGCAGCGACACTCTCGGACCGATGCAGTTGTAACGAGCAGCGGCTTGAGGCGGTAATGCAGTCGTTTCCGATCGCGGAGATTGAAGATCTGGTGGAGCCCGACGGCACGCTGCACGCGCGCTGCCAGTTCTGCGCGCGCGACTACCGCATCAAGCCACCGGTGGCGATAGCTGGTGCTGACTAAGCGTTCAGCGCGTAGCCGGCGCTGCGTACGGTGCGGATGGGGTCGTCGCTTTCGTCAATCATCAAGGCCTTGCGCAAGCGCCCGATATGCACATCCACCGTGCGCGTTTCGACATAGATATCCGAGCCCCACACCGCGTCGAGCAATTGCTCGCGGCTGAACACCCGCCCCGGATATTGCATCAAATGATCGAGAATACGGAACTCGGTCGGCCCGAGATGGATCTCGCGGCCCGAGCGTTTCACCCGGTGCGCCACACGATCGACGATGATATCGCCACAAACCAGCTTGTCCTCGGCTAAACCAGGTCGAATCCTGCGCATGACTGCGCGTAGCCGCGCCAGTAATTCGCTCATTGAAAAGGGCTTGGTTATGTAATCGTCGGCGCCCATGTCGAGGCCGCGCACGCGATCGCTCTCCTCGCCGCGCGCGGTGAGAATCACGATCGGTGTATTTCGGGTGTCCTGGCGTGCGCGCAATTGACGACAAACCTCGATGCCGGTTGCTTTCGGCAGCATCCAATCCAGGATGATAAGGTCGGGGACGGCCTCCTCGGCCAGCAGCAACGCTTCTTCGCCATCGCTGGCGCTGCTGACCCGGTAGCCTTCGCGTTCGAGATTGTACTTCAACAGCTCGGCGAGCGCCGCCTCATCCTCTGCCACCAGCACATGGGGAGCTTTGGCCATCGCGCGTGTCCTTAATCCCCACCCTCGCCATCGGCGCGCGGCCGTTGGGTGGCGATCTCCTCGCCGGTGACGAGGAAATGGATGTTCTCGGCTATATTGGTGCCGTGGTCGCCGATGCGTTCGAGATTCTTGGCGATAAACAGCAGGTGCGCGCCGGCGCTGATCATACGCGGGTCCTCGAACATGTAGGTCAGCAATTCGCGGAACAGGCTGTTATAGTGCGCATCGATATTGTCGTCGGAATTCCAAACGCTGATCGCGGCGCGCAAATCCCTGTTGGCGTAGGCGTCGAGCACCTGCTTCAAGTGAGCGGCGGCTATCTTTCCCATGCGCTCGACGCTGCGCGTGAGCTGGATGGGCTCGGCCTGGTTCAAGATAAGCGAGCGCTTGGCAATGTTCTTGGCGAGATCGCCGACTCTCTCCAGTTCTCCAGCGAGGCGCCAGGCGGTGAGCACAGCGCGGAGGTCGTTGGCGAGAGGTTGGCGGAGCGCGAACAATTTGATCGCCTGGCGTTCGACCTCGCGTTGGGCGGCGTCGATCTTGACGTCGCGCTGGATCACTTGCTGCGCCAGGTCGCTGTCGCGCCGCGCGACCGCGGCGACGGCGTCGTTCACCGCCGCTTCGGCCAGCCCGCCCATGCGGGCGACCTCTTGCGCCACCGCCTCCAATTGTTCCGTGAACGCCGTAACTGTGTGATCTGCCATTGTGCTTTTGACCTGGCGCGCCATTGCTGCCTTCGCAGGCGCCAATTTCCTTGGTTTTGGGCGTCTGCGTCAGCCGAAACGGCCAGTTACATAATCCTGGGTGCGAGTGTCACGCGGATTGGTGAAGATTTCCTCGGTCGGCCCAGTTTCAACCAGCTTTCCAAGGTGGAAAAAGGCGGTTTTCTGCGACACACGCGCCGCCTGGGCCATGGAATGGGTCACGATGATGATGCAATAATTTGCGCGCAATTCGTCGATCAGTTCCTCGATCCTCGCTGTCGCTATGGGGTCCAGCGCCGAGCACGGCTCGTCCATCAGGATGATCTCGGGGTCGATGGCGACGGTGCGGGCGATCACCAGGCGCTGCTGCTGGCCGCCCGAAAGACCTACGCCGGGCTGTGAAAGCCGGTCCTTGACCTCGTCCCAAAGGCCGGCGCGCCGCAGCGACTTCTCGACGATCTCATCCATCGCCGCTTTGCTCTTCGCCATGCCGTGGATGCGCGGGCCGTACGCGACGTTATCATAAATCGATTTGGGGAACGGATTGGGCTTCTGGAACACCATGCCGACCCGACTGCGCAGAACCACCGGATCGACATTGCGGGCGTAGACATCCTTGCCCTGCACGCGCAAGGCGCCGGTCACCCGGCAGCCATCGATCTCGTCGTTCATTCGATTGATGCAACGCAGGAAGGTCGATTTACCGCACCCCGATGGGCCGATGAAGGCAGTGACCGCCCGGTCCGGGATATCGAGCGAGATGTCGAACAGCGCCTGCTTGGCGCCGTAGAATACGTTGATGTCGCGTGCGACGACTTTGCTCGTCGCCCCTACCAAAGTTCCCGCATGGTCCCTCACCATAGGGGCGGTCATGGCCGGGATCGGCGCGCGTTCGGCGGCGCTTGCTGAGAATTCCATGCACTACCCCTGCAGCAACCGGCGGCGCCCAGTTCGCGGCGCCGCCGTCCGAAGCCGCTTCCTAGGGGGCTTTCGTGACACTGGTGTGAACCTCGTCTGTCCCCGATTCGATATAGGCGGCAAATGCCGAGCCCAGGCCGGGCTGGCTCTCGACCACAAATCCGCCCCGGTGCCGATTGACGATATGCTTGACGATCGCCAGGCCGAGGCCGGTGCCCCCGCGCTCATCGCCCAGTTCGCGTTCGACACGAAAAAAGCGCTCGCCCAGGCGGGGCAAGAAGCGCCGCGCAATGCCGGGACCGCGATCCTCGACGCGGACATAGGTGTAGGTGCGGCCAGCGACGGCGGCCGGACTCAACAGAGCGATTCGCCCCGCCTCCTCCCAGCGTCGTCCAGCCAGCGCAACCGCGTCGTCGCGTTCGCCAGCGACCGCGATCTCAACCATCACAGTGTCGCCGGGCTTGGAATATTTCACAGCATTGTCGATCAGATTTTGCACGATCTGCGCCAGTTGAAAGCGCTCGCCAACGACTGGCGCCGGCGTCGCGGGCGCCGTCAGGTTCAGGGCCACGCCGCGCTCGCCGGCGACCGCGGTCATCGAGTCGACCACTTCGCGTGCGACGCCAGCGAGATCGGCCCGATCCGAAGGAGGCACGTGCTCATCGAGTTCGATGCGAGAGAGTGAAAGCAAGTCGTCGATCAGGCGGCGCATCCGTTCGGCCTGCACCTGCATCATCCCCAAAAACCGGCCGCGCTCTTTGACATCGTCGCGCGCGGGGCCGGCGATGGTCTCGATGAGCAGGGTCAACGACGCCAGCGGCGTCCGCAGTTCGTGGCTGGCGTTGGCGAGAAAATCCGCGCGCATACGCTCGGTCGAAACGCGCGCGGATTCATCGTGAAATACCAGCATTGCCGCGCGTTCAGCGCCCCAATTCACTGGAGCAACGTAACAGCGCGTGTGTCGGTTCGCATCGCTCGGCGTCTCGTACTCGACCGCCCGCGTCGCGCCCTCGGTGATGGCGGACTGCGCAGCCTCCAATAGATCGGGGTGACGTAAAATGCTGGTAAGGAATTGGCCGCGCGCTTCAAAGCGCATCTGCTTGCGCGCGGCTGTGTTGGAGCCGACAATGCGGCTGGCGGAGTCGATCAACAGCGCGGGATCAGGCAATGCTTCCAGCAACGGCGCGAGTTCGCGCAGGCCGACAAGCTCGATCTGAGTATCCGCTGGCGGCGAAATATCGCGGCGGCGGATTTCCAAGGCTGCCCATAGGCACACAAACGCGCCGACCGCCATGAGCGCCGCCGCCGGCGCGTCGGCCAGGAACGCTGTCAGTGCGCACGCCGCAGCAACCGCACCCGCCGCCCAGGCCGGTTTTGGGATGCTCTCCAGTCGCAAAATTTTCACGCTCTCAGTCGAAGCATTGTTGGGCCCAATAATCTATGCCTGAGCCACGCAAGCAACCTGCGGGCTGTTAGGCGCGGCCCGCGAGCCGCGCAAGTTTGGCTTCCTTGCATCCAGGACGAGGCACGGTGGCATCTTCGTAGGCCGAAGGGGACGGCTTCTTGGTTAAACTTATCGAAATTCGATGTTCATTTATTGACTTTCGAGAGGATGGCGACAAGATGCATGCCGAGGGGAACATATGAAGCAGGGCTTGCGCCTTTGGATCGGGTTAGGACTGGCGGCGGCCTCCGGGGCCTGCGCTGGGCGGCATCTGCCGCCGGAGCCTGATTCATACGTCGCCGCCGATGCGCTCGGGGCTGAGCGCGCGGCTGAACTGGCGGCATCACCGGCCGCGACTTGGCTGGACGATATCAATTCAACGGAAATGTCGACCCTGGCGCGCGAAGCGCTGGCCGCCAGCCCTGCTCTCCAGATCGTCGAAGCGCGATATCGTGCGGCGCGTTGGCGCGCGCGCGGCGCATTCGGCCAATCTTGGCTGCCTCGCCTGAGCATTGGAGTCGATGGAACCCGCACCGAGACGCCCGATGCCGCCGATATCGACCCCAACAATGACAGGCTGCGCACCGAGATCATGGCGTCGCGCGTGATCGCAAGCTGGGAAGTCGATCTCTGGGGCCGGCTTGGCGCGCGCGTGATGGCGGCGGACCTCGACGCCGACGCCGCCGAAGACGACCTGAACGGCGCCCGCCTTTCCGTCGCCGGACGCGCGGCACAAGCCTGGGTGGACCTGATCGAGGCGCAGCAATTGCTGGCGCTTGCGCGCGAGGATTTGCAAACGCGCGAACGCGCGCTCGAGCTAACCCAGCGCCGCTACGACATGGGCGTCGCCACTTCGCTCGCCTTGCGCACCGCACGCAGTCAAGTCGCCTCAGCCCGCGGCATCGATGCGCAGGCCGCCGACCAGGTTCTGATTGCCTCGCGGCGTTTGCAGGAAGTGATGGGCCGCTATCCCGATGGGACCCTGCGCGCCGAAGGCGACCTTCCCAGCCTTGCTTTGCTGGCTGCCGCTGGCGCGCCGGCCGACCTGCTTGAACGCCGCCCTGACGTGCTCGCTGCGGAAAACCGCATGCGCGCGGCTGGTTTTCGCATTCATGAGGCGCGCGCGGCGCTGCTGCCGCGGCTCACGCTGACAGGAAGCGCTGGGAACACCGGCCAGGGCCTCGCCGACATCGACGACTCGACGAACATGATCTCCAATCTGGTCGCCGGCATCACCATGCCGATCTTCCAGGGCGGCGCTCTATTGGCGGAATCGCGCGCCAGCGTCGCCGACCGCCGCGCCGCCGCCGCCGATTACGTCTCCACCTCGATCGCCGCCTGGCGCGAAGTAGAGGCCGCGATCAGCGCCGATCAGAGCTTGGACGTGCGCGAGCGCGAATTCGCCACGGCAGCGACCGAGGCGCGCGCTGCACAGGATTTGGCCGAGCGCGAATACGCCCGCGGCGTCGCCACCCTTTTCGAACTCATAGACGCCTACACTCGCCGCATCGACGCCGAACGCGGTTTGATCACGGCGCGCGCTGCGCGCGTTTCCAACCGCGTCACTTACCATGTTGCGCTTGGCGGCGGCGCCAAAACAGGCGGCGTCGATGAAACCAGAGGACGCGCGCGATGAACAAGATGGATCTCGATATGCCGACGGATGCCGTTCCCGATGAAGAGAAGCCCCGCAACGCTTTCTGGGCCATGATCCGGCGCAGCGCGATCTTCGCTGCACCTATCGTGGTGCTCGGCGGCGGCATTTTTCTGTTCATCGTCCTCGCTGCGACAGCGCCAAAGCCTAAGGAAAAGGACGACGCCCCGCACCCGCCGGCGGTGCAATTCGCGGTCGCGCAAGCGCGGCCGACCACGATATCGATCGAGGTCCAGGGCGAAACCCGTCCGCGCAACGAAGCTTCCCTCGCCTCGCAGGTGGCGGGCCGGCTAGTGTGGACCAGCCCGAAGTTTCAGGAAGGCGGCGCTTTCGCCGAGGGCGAAACACTCGCGCGCATCGACGACGCCGATTATCAGCTCGCGGTGATCCGCGCGCGTGCGCAGGTGGCGCAAGCCGAAGAAGGGCTGACGCGCGAGCAAGCCGAGGGCGAGTTGGCGCGCCAGGATTGGGCCGCACTCGGCCGCGGCGATCCGCCCCCGCTCGCGGTGCGTGCGCCGCAATTGGCGCAAGCGCAGGCGGCCTTGGCGGCGGCGCAAGCTTCGTTGCGTTCGGCGGAACTCGATCTCTCGCGCACCAATATCCGCGCGCCGTTTGCCGGTCGGGTACGCGAACGGCGCGCCAGCGTCGGCGACAACGTCAGCCCAAGCACGCCGGTGGCGGTAATGTTCTCCACCGCCAATATGGAAATTCGCGTGCCTTTGACCGATTCCGATCTTGCCTCCATGCGCATTCCGGTGGGCTTTGCGGCCACCGGCGCCAATCCCGGTCCGGTCGCCCATGTTTCAACCGCAACGGGTGGGCGCACACAAACTTGGGAAGGCCGCCTGGTGCGCGTGGACGCCTCCGTCGAAGCGCGCACGCGGCTGGTGTACGGCATTGTCGAGGTGCGCGATCCCTTCGGCTCGCGTAACGGCGCGCCGCTTGCGCCGGGCATGTTCGTAACCGCACGCCTCGAAGGCTCAAGCCGCGAATCCATGGTGGCCGCCCCGCGGAGCGCGCTCAAGCGCAACGAGTTTGTCTACGTGGTCAAGCCCGACAACACCATCGACGTGCGCCAGGTTCGCGCCGCGCAAACGACCGCCGACGAAGTGATGTTCCGTGAGGGCGTCGCAGACGGCGAGCGGGTCGTCGTTTCGGTGTTGACGTCGCCGCGCCAAGGCATGGCGGTGACGCCGATCGACCGCGCGGGTGAAAGCACCCCGACCGCAGATATTCGCCGCTAGCAGATCACGCCTCCCCGCTGGCGAGGCAAGGAGAGTTTCGATGCTGAAAGGCCTGGTCGCTTGGTGGGGACGCAACCCCGTCGCCGGCAATCTGCTGATGATCATCTGCGCCGCCGCGGGGATCATGTCCTTTCTCAAAATGGAGAAGGAATTCTGGCCGCCAGGCCGCCAGGACGGCGTGTTCGTCAGCGCCTCGTGGCCCGGCGCCAGCCCCGAGGACATGGAGCAACAGGTCATTATCCGCATCGAGGAGGCGACCGCCGACTTGAACGGTGTGGATTGGGTGCGCTCGCGCTCGGGCGAAGGGTCTGGATGGGTTAATCTTCAATCGGAAGCTGGCGCCGATATCGAGGCCATGTTGGCCGAAGTGCGCTCACGCGTGGAATCCATCAGCGGGCTGCCCCAAGGCATGGATCCCGTCCGCGTGACGCGTCAAGTTGGACGCGACCAATCCTTCATCGTCGGCGTACACGGCAATGTGAGCGAGCGCATTCTGCACGACGCCGCCGAAAGCCTGCGCGACCGCCTGGCGCTGCTGCCCGGCGGCGCCAACACGGAAGTTTGGGGCGTACGCTCGCCGGAAGTTTCGATCGAGGTCTCCGAAGCGTCGCTGCAAGCCTGGGGGCTCACCTTCGACGACGTCGCCCGTGCGGTGCGCGGCTCTTCGCTCAATATCGGCGCCGGCGCGGTGCGCACCGGCGACGGCAATTTCCAGCTGCAAGCGCGCAATCTGGCGGACACAGAACTCGATTTCGAGAACATCACCGTGCGCCAGACGCCCGATGGCGGCGTCGTGCGCGTTGGCGACGTCGCTCGCGTCATCGACGGCTTCCAAGACACCAATGTCTACTCACGCATGAACGGCCAACCCGCGGCCCTGGTTGCGCTGCACGTGGCCGACCGTTTCGATATTTGGGAAACCAACAAGGCCGTCCACGAATCCTTGGACGAATTCCGCAAAACGCTGCCGACCGGCGTGGAGCTCACCACCATCTATGACCAGGCCGAGGACTACGACGCCCTGATGGGCATTTTGTTTCAGAACGCCTCGCAAGGTTTTTTCCTGATCTTCTTCCTGCTGTTGCTTTCGTTGCATCCGAAAGTGGCGTTCTGGGCGACCATCGGCGTGATGACGGCGTTCGCCGGATCATTTTTTGTCCTGCCTTATGTCGGGGTGTCGCTCAATTTCATGAGCGTGTTCGGCTTCCTATTGGTTCTAGGTATTATGGGCGACGACGCCATTATCGTCGGCGAGGCTGTCTATGAAAGGGCGGAACTCGGTCATCACGGCGTCGACGCCTCGATCTTGGCCACGCAGATGGTGCTGAAGCCGTTGGTCGCGTCGGTCTTCGTGACCATGATCGCGTTCACGCCGATGATGCTTTTCTCTGGCGAGACGCGCCAATTCACCAGCGCGATCTCCATCGTCGTCATGTCGACCTTGGTGTTCTCCCTGATCGAGAGCCTGATCATCCTGCCCGCGCACTTGGCGCATGTGTCGAAACCCAACCCGCAGGGAGACGGTATCGGCAGCCGGCTCATGCGCCTGCAACAACGCTGCGCCCATTCCGTCATCTGGGTGGCCCAGCGAGTGCATGGACCGCTCGTCCGCGCGGCGGTGAAGCGTCGTTACCTGACCTGGTCAATCTTCGCCGCGCTGATGATCCTGGCCATTGGCTTGGTCGCGTCGGGGCGGGTGAAGCAGACCTTCATGCCCGAGGTCGAGGGCGATTTCATGCTCGTCAACATCGCGCTGCCGCAGACCACGCCTTTCTCGCGTATGGAGCAGGTCGCCGCGCAATTGGACGCCGCGCGCCGCGCGCTCGAAGCAGAGACCAAGGACAACGCGACCGCCGATTCCAACACCGGCGCCATGTCTCACGGGGTGGTGCGCTCTTGGAGTCAATTCATCGACGAGACCTCCATTCAAGCTTTCGTCGGCCTGACCTCGCCGGAATCGCGGCCCGGTCTTCGCTCTCGCCACATCACCGAACGGCTCGAAGAATTGATGGGCGAAGTGCCCGACGCCGACCAAGTCAGCTTCTCGCTTTCCGGTTCGGATTCGCCGGCCATCGACATGGCGCTGATCAGCGAAAACAAGGAGGATCTCGAGATCGCGGTCGAAGACCTGAAGTCTCGCCTGCTTCAATTTCAGAACGTGACCAGCGTGCGCGACAGCCAGGACGCGGCTAACGAAGAATTGCGTTTCCAGCTGCTGCCCGGCGCCGAGCAACTCGGCATCACCCTCGCCGACATTACGCGCCAGGTGCGGCAGGCCTATTTCGGCGACGAGGTACAGCGTTTGCCGCGCGAAGGCGACGACGTACGCGTGTACGTGCGCTACCCGCGCGACGACCGCCGTACGCTCGAGAGCCTCAGTAGCTTCCGCGTACGCACCGGGGATGGGCGCGAAGTTCCCCTCGCCGCGGTGGCGCGTTGGGAGTTCGCGCCAGGGGTGACCGGCCTCGATCGGCGGCAGCGTCAAAGCTCGATCCTGGTCACCGCCGACCTCGTCAACAACGAGGCGCGCGCAGACATCATGAAGGGGTTAGGCGAGGAATACTGGCCAGCGTTCGAGACACGCTTCCCCACGGTGTCGCGCCGCGCCATTGGCCAAGCGGAAGGTCAGCAGGAATTCATGCAGGAGTTTCTCCTGTTTATGCTCGGCGCGTTCATCGCCATTTATTTCCTGCTTGCGGTCACCTTCCGCTCCTATGCGCAGCCCTTCATGATCTTGTGCGTCGTGCCGTTCGCGATCTTCGGCACCATCATGGGCCACTTGGTTTTTGGAGTGAGCTTGGCGTTGTTCTCGTGGCTTGGCGTCATCGCCGCGATCGGCGTGGTGGTGAACGACAATGTGGTGCTGGTGGACCGTTGCAACCAAATCCGCGGTTACTTCGCCTTGCGGCTGAAACGCTCCGGCGCCGCGCCGGTGCTTGTCGAGGACGGCTCGGAAATGGACCTGCACGAGATCGCGGGGCCGAACGGGGAGGTCTATCAATTCTTGCCGATAGCGGCCGATCTCGAGCCGCACGAAGAATTCATCCGCGAGTCCGCCGCCTCGAATTTCTCCGATGGGCCAATCGAGGTGAAGTCCTCCCAGCAGATGCGCTGGGACGCCGGCGAACACCATGAGCGCGGCGCGGAATTGGAGGCTCTCGGTTTTCAGATCATGCGCGTGAAGGCCGAGCGTGGCATCACCGAGGCGTCGGTTTCGCGCTTCCGACAGATCTTCCTGACTTCGGTCACGGAATTCGTCGGCACGTCACCGATGATCTTGGAAAACGCCGTGATCGTGCAATTCCTGAAGCCAATGGTGCTGTCCTTGGCGTTCGGGGTGTTGTTGTGCATGCCGGCCACCTTGATCCTGACGCCCGCCCTCTACATGATAGGGATCGACTTCAAGCGCGGCGCAGTCGGCTTGGTGAGCTTCTATCGCAGGCTCTATGGCGGGCGTCGCAAGCTGGTGGCGGCGGAGTGACAGGAGTATGCTACCGCTACGCAATGCAGAATAAGACCGAACTGATCAGGGTATTGGAGGGAAGACCGATGATGAACATGACCCGTCGCGCCTGGGGCGCGTCGTCCGCGGCGCTGCTTGCCGGCTGCGCCACACAGAGTGCGTCCCCGCCTGCCGAGGCGCCAGCCGTTGCAGCGCGTCCGCCCGCGGCGATCGGCGCCTGGGGCGTCGACCTGGCCGCGCGCAACACCAGCGTGAAGGCGGGCGACAACTTCTTCCAGTATGCCAACGGAACCTGGCTCGCCAACACGCCGATCCCAGACGACAAGGTGCGCTGGGGCACGTTCGACATGCTGCGCGAAAAATCGGACCGCGACGTGCGCACCATTATCGAGGAAGTGGCGCTTGCCGGGGGTGCCTCGGGATCGATCCAGCAGAAGATCGCCGACTTCTACAATTCTTTCCTGAACCAAGACGCCGTCGATGCGCGCGGCCTGGCGCCGATCCAACCGGAGCTCGACGCCATCGCGGCGCTGCGCACGCACGAGCAGGCGATCCGCTTCATCGCCTCCCCAGGCGTGGCCGTGAATTTCCCGATCGGCATGTTCGTTGGGCTCGATAATCGCAACCCGGATCGCTACGTCGTCAACATGGGCCATGGGGGCATCGGCCTGCCGGAGCGCGAATATTATCGCCGCAGCGACGGCCAATTCCCACAGATCCGCGCCGCCTATCTGGCGCATATCGAGCGCATGCTCTCTCTCGCCGGCCAAGCCGGCGCCGCTGCGAAAGCGCGCCGCGTCATGGCGCTCGAAACCGCGATCGCGGAGCGCCATTGGCCGATCGCCGACCGCCGCGACGTTGAGCGGACTTACAACCTCAAGACCCGCGCGGAAGTTCGTGCGCTCGCACCGCGCTTCCCGTGGGACGCGGGCTTCGAGGCCGCCGGCTTCGGCAACATCGAAGACGTGGTTATCGCCGAACTCTCGGCGATGGGCCCCTTGGCGCAGCTGTTTATGGCGACGCCGATCTCGACCTGGAAGAGCTACCTCGCCTTCCATCTGATGATCAACAATGCCGCCGTGCTGCCGCGTGCTGTCGATGACGCGAATTTCGATTTCTTCGGCAAGACCCTGAACGGCCAGCCGCAACAGCGCGAACGATGGAAGCGCGCGGTGCAGGCGGTGAACGGCGCGCTCGGCGAGGGCATTGGCCAGGTCTACGTGCAACGGCACTTCCCGCCGGAAGCGAAGGACCAGATGCGCGCGCTGGTCGAGAATCTGCGTCGCGCCTACGGCGAACGCATCGATCGGCTTTCCTGGATGTCGGCGGAAACCAAAGTCGCCGCGCGCGAGAAGCTCGCCACGTTCCGTCCCAAGATCGGGTACCCCGATCGCTGGAAGGATTATTCCGCGCTGGAGGTTATCGCTGGCGACGCTTACGGCAACGCCAAACGCCGCGCCGAATTCGATTGGGCGTTCGATATCGCGCGTTTGTCTCGCCCTACCGACAAGGACGAATGGTTCATGACGCCGCAAACCGTGAACGCCTATTACAATCCGGTGTTCAACGAGATCGTGTTCCCGGCGGCGATTTTGCAGCCGCCTTTCTTCGATCCGAACGCCGATCCGGCGGTGAATTACGGCGCCATCGGCGGCGTCATCGGCCACGAAATGGGCCATGGTTTCGACGACCAGGGCGCCAAGTCGGATGCGCACGGCGTGCTGCGCGATTGGTGGAACGCCGCTGACGTCACCGCCTTCACGCAAGTCACCGACAAGCTGGTGGCGCAATACGATGCGTTCACGCCGCTTGAGGGCATCAATGTCAACGGCCGCCTCACGCTCGGCGAGAACATCGGCGACAATGGCGGCCTGCAAGTATCGCGGCACGCCTACCAGCTCTCGCTCAACGGCCAGCCCGCGCCGGTGATCGACGGCTTCAGCGGCGATCAACGCCTGTTCCTCGGCTGGGCGCAGGCTTGGCGTCAGAATATCCGCGACGAAGCGCTGCGCAACCAAGTGCTCACCGACCCGCACTCGCCGGCGCAATATCGTTGCAACGGCACCGTGCGCAACATGGACAGCTGGTACGAGGCGTTCAACGTGCAACCGGGCGATGCGCTCTATCTGGCGCCCGCCGACCGCGTCACGATTTGGTAGAGCGCGAGCAATCGACGATTGAAGGGGAGCGCTCTCGGGCGCTCCCCTTTTTGTTGAGCGGCAGCCTTGGACCGCCGGCGTCAGACGCCCGGCGCCGGGAAATGTACAACAAAGCGCCGGCGAGGACGCCGGCGGTCCATGCCGCGCCAAGCGCCGGACAACGCTTTGCGTTTCCGGGTTCGCTTGCATTCCAGTCCCGCGAAGATTGGGAGAGCGGGGCGCGCTTGGCGCGTGAGCTCAAAGTTAAAATGGGTGGTGCGCTTGGCGCGCCCCGCGCATCGTGTTTTCCAGCCGGCCAAAGCCTG
>JBEBIU010000152.1:0-5324 GCA_040080225.1 Terricaulis sp. | reverse complement strand
GAAGTGGGGACGGTGATATGATTGCTGTGCGTCGCGCCACGTATCGCGCCGCCACCCCTCTCCCCTTGAGGGGAGAGGGTGTCGCGAAGCGACGGGTGAGGGGAACGCGCTCTATCCGGAGAAACCGCAAACCCCTCATCCGGCCCTGCTGGCCACCTTCTCCCTCAAGGGGAGAAGGTTTTCTTCGCGATGTTTGCCACTGGCTTCCGGGTTCATCGCTTCGCGATGCCCTACTTTGCTTGTTGAATTGCGCAGGATTGCCCAATGCCGAGGGCGCTGGCAGAGTGTGCTCAGGCGAATACCGACGTGAGGTTATAAGATGACAAGTATACTTGCGGCGTTTGCTCAGGATCATCATCGAGTTTAAGCGGTTGTGTGAGTGGCCGAAAGCCCGGTGACTGCGGCTTCCTAACCAGCCGATGGACCGCCGAACCGACAAAATACCAATGCAATGTATGCCATGGCGTCACCGAGGCACACCCAAGCGGACGTCTTTGCCTGCTTACCGTACCTGAATTGGAGCGTGCTGGGGGGCGTTGCGGATTCCGCAATGGGGCTTGGTCGAGTGACTAGTTAGATATCCTGTGCCGCTGATGGCGGCGCTCGTTTTCGATGCTGATAGTCCACTTTCGGCGATAAGGCACGATCACCGCGCAAACCGCGCTGCCCGCGCCCGAAGTTCGGCCACGGAGTGCCCCGGCTTCTCCGCCCCCGTCGCAGCCTCGCGCCCAAAAATCAGCGGATCGCGTTCGCGCACCAGCGTTTCAAAATACGCGATCGTCCGCATCAGGCCGTCGCGCAATTGCACGTGCGGTTCCCAACCCAGATGCTCGCGCGCTTTGGCGATGTTGGGTTGGCGCTGTTTGGGATCGTCGCTGGGCAGCGGGCGAAACACGAGCTTGGACTTTGAGCCGGTTAGATCGATGACGTTCTCCGCAAGTTCGCGGATGGTGAATTCGTTCGGATTGCCGAGATTGATCGGGCCGGTGAGTTCCTTTGGCGCATCCATGAACGCCAGGAACCCGTCGATCAGATCGTCCACGTAGCAGAACGAGCGCGTCTGGCTGCCATCGCCATAAAGCGTGATGTCCTCGCCCTTCAAGGCTTGTACGATGAAGTTCGAAACCACGCGGCCATCGTTGGGATGCATGCGCGGGCCATAGGTGTTGAAGATGCGCGCGACCTTGATGTCGAGCCCGTGCTGGCGGTGATAATCGAAAAACAAAGTCTCTGCACAGCGTTTGCCTTCATCATAGCAGGAGCGCACGCCGATCGGATTGACGCGGCCCCAGTACTCTTCCGGTTGCGGATGCACGTCGGGATCGCCGTACACTTCCGAGGTCGAGGCCTGAAAGATGCGCGCGCGCAGCCGCTTGGCGAGGCCTAGCATATTGATGGCGCCGTGCACGCTGGTCTTGGTGGTCTGCACCGGATCGTGCTGGTAGTGCACGGGGGACGCCGGGCAGGCGAGATTGTAGATCTGATCGACCTCGACATAGAGCGGGAAGGTCACATCGTGGCGCTGGAACTCAAAATTTGGCCGATCGAGCAGATGCGCGATATTGCGCTTGCGCCCCGTGAACAGATTGTCCGCGCAAATCACATCGTCGCCGCGCGCGACCAGGCGGTCGCACAGGTGCGAGCCCAGAAACCCGGAGCCGCCGGTAACAAGAATGCGTCGTTCGAACATGGGCGCACTGAACGCTGCGCCGGTTAAGGATTTGTTGACCTAGTTCGCCGCCGCAGCCACCCTGAAGCCGACGCCGCTGTCGCGCGTGGTGCGTCCAATGCGACCGCGGCTGGCGATGCGTTGGCCGTTAGGGTCGTCGCGCCAGGAGCCGCCTCGGATCACCCGCATCTCGCAATTGCCATCTTGCATGGGTCGACCGTCGGTTGGCGCACCCGAATAGCCGGCGACGTAGCAATCCTCGACCCATTCGGCGACATTGCCGCTCACGTCGAACAGGCCGAATGCGTTGGCGTCATGCGAACCGGCTTCACTGGTTCGGCCCGTGCTCACCTTGCTCGCATCGTATTGCGGCCCCCACCAATAGGCGCTCGTCGCGCCGCCTCTGGCGGCATATTCCCACTCCGCTTCGGAGGGCAGGCGATAGGCTCGCCCCGCGCGTTGGCTAAGCCATTGCACATAAGCCTGCGCATCGCTCCACGACACCATCAACGCAGGATGCGCGCCGCGCCCCCAACCACGATCGGGCGGGGTGTAGCCGCTGCAGCTGCCCGCCGCGTAGCACGCGTCCCATTGCGCGAGCGTGACTTCGTGCGTGCTGATGGCGAAAGCCGGCACGTGCACTTCGCGCTGTTGGCCCTCCCAGGCGCGCCGGCCGGGTTCGCTGTCTGGCGAGCCCATGAGAAACGCGCCGCCAGGCAAGCGCCTCATTTCCGGGCATCCTTCGCAATCGCTGAACACGGCTGCCGCCGTAGCCGGCGGCGGCGTTTTCGGTGCGTCGCCTTGCGCAACCGCGGAGCCCTCGCCCGCCTGATATTGTTGCCAGAAGTAGAAACCCGCCGCGCCCGCGGCAACCAAAGCGAGCAATCCGAACATCAGGCCGCCGACGCCGCCTTTGCTTTTTCTGGGCTTGCGCTCTTTCGATGGCGACTTCTCTTTTGCTGCCTCCGCGGCCGCTGCAGTTTCGATGTTGCGCTTGCGGTCCACATGCTCGCGCACGTCGGCGACGAACGCCAACCAGTTGGCGTCGGCTAAATCGCCTTGCCAATTGGTGAGATCGGCGGTCTGGATCAGCTCGAACATGATCGGGCGCTCGCACGGCTCGATCATCACCGGGATCAGCGCTGATTTGCGCTCGCCGAGCGTGGCTTCCGCGCGCACCCATTTCGACTGCACCGAACGCGACGACCACAGCACCACGACCGCCCAAGCGTCGCGCAATTGTTTTTCGGTGACCTCATCGTAGGTCTGCCCAGCCCGCAGGACGGTATCCCACCAGACCTGGAAGCCCGCACGCTCCAAGGCCTCGGCAATAATCTTCGCCTTAGGCTGATCTTCGCGATTATAGGAAAGAAAGACGTCCGCCACCGCCACCTCGTTTCTGGCTTCTAACAGAGGTTTCACCGCGTTGGAATGGCTGCTTCCCAGCGCATGGCTGATTCATGAGACGCAGCCGCGTTTCCCCATTTCCGTGAATCGCGTGCGGCCGCGCCTTTGGGTCCGCCCGGGCCCGCCCCTGCGCATGCGTCGCCACCGCCGCTGCGCTGCGACAGCTCCGGCCCCCGACCGAGGCCTTTGCCCTAGGGCAACTGCACGTGTCCCGACAGCGCCCGGCTCGCCAACAGGCTAAGGCCGCGGGCGAGCTGCGCCGGCGTTTGGCCCCCGGCGCCGCCGCGTTGCAGCGCATTGATCGCTTGCGCGAACATCGTCAGCACCGCGGGCGGACATTGTTCGGGCTTGGCGGTTTCTTCGATGAAGTCGGCGAGCGTCTTGGCGGACGCAGCCAAATGCGGCGCCTCGAACGTGCCGGCCACGGTGTAGAGCTCGATAGCGATGCAGTGGATGCGCATGAGCCCCGCACGGTCATGCGTATTGGCATAGTCCGCGCAGGCGCCGCTTAGGGCTAAGACGCCCGCGGCCATTTGCGAGCCTGCTTCGACCGCGAGTTCGGCGAGGGCCGCTTCTGCGCCGGCGGCGGCCTCCTCGAAACTCACGCCGGCTGGTGTGTTGACGCACTGGGATAGGCGCGATGGCTTCACCATATCTCGATCACTCCGGTCTCAACCGCGGCATGCACCGTAGGCGGGGGATCGGCGTCGCGCATGCCAGGCCGTTTCGTAGTCCAAAGAATGCGCTCCAGCAGCGCGGCGGCGGAGAACGGTTTGGCCAGCACGCAATCGACCTGCGCCTGACGCGCCGCTTGCATGAGTTCCAGCGAGACCGATCCGGTGGTCACGATGATCGGCGCGAACGCGGTGTCGCCGTAGCGCGGGTCGCGCAGCGCGGCAAGCGCTTGCAAATTCTCCGAAACATTCGGGTAGGGGTCGCAAACCACCAGATCGACAGGCGCCATCTTGAGCCGCGCCAGCGCCATGGGCGCGCTCGAATATTCGAATATCTCGCGAAAGCCGAACCCGAACACAACGCTGCGCGTGATCGTGAGCGCGAACTTGCTCGGATCCACGATACCCACGCGGGCAGTGGAGAAGTTAAGGCGAACTGAGTCCGGGATCATCGGCGGGAGCGCTCGTTGCGGCGGCGTTGGAGCTTGGCCGAAAGGGACTGGAGATTTGGTTAAGGCCAAACCCGCAAGCGCACCGCTTCGAGCTAATTCCTTCCAAATGGAATCACTTCAACACCCATTCCCGGATTGCGCGAAGCGCAAGTCCGGGACCTATGATCGCGAACGGTTCGTGATCTTGGGCCCCGGAATGAACGCTGCGCATTCATCCGGGGATGGGTGGTGATTCAATCTAAACGGCGCATTAGCCTAAGTGGCGTTAGGCAATTACTCGACCCCGATCGGATTCTGCTTGGCCAGCTTATCGAACGCCATCAGGTCGCGCACCAGCTCTTCCAGCTCATCGAACGGCACCATGTTCGGCCCGTCGCTGGGGGCGTTGTCGGGATCGGGGTGGCTCTCGATGAACACGGCCGCCACGCCGATCGCCACCGCCGCGCGCGCCAGCACCGGCACGAACTGCCGCTCGCCGCCCGATGTATCGCCGCGCCCGCCCGGTTGTTGTACGGAATGGGTGGCGTCGAACACCACCGGCGCGCCGAAGCTTTTCAGGATCGGGATCGCGCGCATGTCCGAGACCAGCGTGTTGTAGCCAAAGCTCGCCCCGCGCTCGCACGCCATCACGTTGGGATTGCCCGACTCTGTGATCTTGGCGATCACGTGCTTCATGTCCCAGGGGGCGAGAAACTGCCCCTTCTTGACATTTATCGGCTTGCCGGTTTCAGCCGCCGCGACCAACAGATCGGTCTGCCGGCACAGGAAGGCCGGAATCTGCAGCACGTCGGCGACTTGGGCCACTTCGGCGCAATGCTCGGGCAGGTGCACGTCGGTCAGCACCGGCACGCCGAGCTTCATGCGGATTTCCTCGAAGATCGGCCCGGCCACCGAAAGCCCCGCGCCGCGCTGGGTCTTCAGGCTGGAGCGGTTGGCCTTGTCGAAACTGGTCTTGTAGATGAAGCCCGCGCCGACGCGCTTGAACACGTCGCGCAAAAACTCCGCCGTCTCCAGCGCATGGCCGCGGCTCTCAAGCTGGCACGGCCCGCAGATGAAGGTCAGCGGGAGCGTGTTGCCGATATCGAGCGGGGAAGATTCGACGCGGGGGATGTGGATCGTGGG
>JBEBIU010000042.1:0-22852 GCA_040080225.1 Terricaulis sp. | reverse complement strand
GTCAGGAACAACGCGCCGATGGAACCCACCAGCGGCCAGGGGCTCGGATTGACCAGGTGATAATCGTGTTTGACGTCGCCGTGGGCCATGTTTCCCTCGTTAATTCGAAGCGGCGGCCGCCGATTGATCGGCGGCGCGGAAGAAAGTGTAAGACAGCGTCAAAGTAGCGAGTTCACGCGTATCGGGATCATCGACGATGTCGGGGTTGATGAAATAGATTACCGGCAAGTCGGCCTCCTCCCCGGGCGCGAGCACCCGGTCGTTGAAGCAGAAGCACTCGGTCTTGAAGAAGTACGAGCCCACGACCTGCGGCGTCACGTTGTAATTGGCGTGGGCGACTACGGCCTGATCGCTCAGATTGCGGATGCGATAGAAGGCCAGCCCGCTTTCGCCAATGCGCAGTGTTTGCGCGCGTTGCTTGGGCGCGAACGTGACCGGGAGATCGGGTGCGATGTTGGCGTCGAAGCGCACTTCGATGCGCTGTTCGAGCACGCGCCCGGGCGCGTCGGTTGCGACTTGGGTCGTCCCGCCATAACCGGTTGCGCGGCAGAATGCCTCGTAGAGCGGCACGGCGGCAAAGGCGAGCCCAGTCATTCCGGCGATTACGCCGACCACGATCGCAGCGGTAAGCGATTTGCGCTTCATCCGCCGCCCGCCTTCATCTTGGCGATGGTGATCGCGAACACCAGCAGGACGAAGAGGCCGATCGCGAGCGCCAGCCAAAAATTTCGACGTTTGCGCGCGCGCGCCTCTTCGGGCGTAAGGATGATTGGTTCGTTCATGGCGCCGATCCATGATCGATCAGCAAAGCTGCAAACAGCGCGAACAAATAGAAGATCGAAAACGCAAACAGGATTCCCGCGCGCCGATCCTGCGTCTTGTCGCCCTCGCCAGCCCGTGAGGCGAGCACGCGCCCAGCCAAGAACAAGAACAGCGCTCCCCCCGCGAGCGAAGCGAGTGCGTAAATCGCCCCGCCCAACCCGGTAAAGAGCGGCGCCGTCGCCAACGGCGCCAGCAACAGCGTGTACAGGAAAATCTGCAACCGGGTCGCCTTGGCCCCGTGTGTCACCGGCAGCATCGGCACGCCAGCCGCAGCGTATTCATCCTTCTGCAACAGCGACAGCGCCCAAAAGTGCGGCGGCGTCCAGAAAAAGATGATCGCCACCAATATACCGGCGTCAAGCGAGAGCGCGCCGGTCTTGGCCGCCCACGCAATTGCCGGCGGAAGCGCGCCCGCGAGTCCGCCGATAACGATGTTCTGCGGCGTCGTCCGCTTCAGCCACATCGTGTAAACGACGGCGTAGAAGAAAATGGTGAAAGCCAACAGCGCAGCCGCCAGCGGGCCGGCGGCGAGCTGCATCGTCACCAGCGAAAGTGCTGCGAGCGTGAGCCCCAGCATCAACGTCTCCTCGCGCGCAACGCGGCCGGATGGGATGGGACGCCCGCGAGTGCGGGTCATGATCGCGTCGATATCGCTATCGAACCACATGTTGAGCGCGCCCGAGGCCCCGGCGGCGATGGCGATCGCAAGGATCGCGGCGAAGCCAAGCACGGCATCGCCCCGCCCTGGCGCGCAGACATAGCCAACGAACCCGGTGAACACGACGAGACTCATCACACGCGGTTTGAGTAGCGCGAAATAGTCGGCGGCGGAGGCGACGCGGGTTTCGGTGATGCCTACATCTGCCAACGACTTCTCCGTATAGCGTCCTTCTCCTCAGGAGAGGAGAGAGGAAACCTCAATGCCCCGCTTCCGGCTTGATCACCGGCAGCTCGTTGAACTGGTGGAACGGAGGCGGCGAGGAGAGGGACCATTCGAGCGTGTTGGCGCCCTCGCCCCACGGATTGGCGCCGGCCTTGCGCTTTACCAGGAACATTTCCGCCAGCGTGACCAGGAACACCAGCACGCCAACAGCCGTGATCACGTAGCCGATCGTGGAGATGTTGTTCCAGTACTGGTAGGCGTCGTTATAATCGACGTGGCGCCGCGGCATACCTTGCGCGCCAAGGAAATGCTGCGGGAAGAACACGATGTTCACGCCGATGAACATGATCCAGAATTGCAGGCCGGCCAGGAAGCCGTTGTAGCGATAGCCGCTCATTTTCGGGATCCAATAGAAGAAGCCGCCGAAAATCGCGAACACCGCGCCGAGCGAGAGCACGTAATGGAAGTGCGCCACCACGTAATAGGTGTCGTGGAAGCTCGTATCCACGCCCGAATTGGCGAGCACCACGCCGGTGACGCCCCCGACCGTGAACAGGAAGATAAAGCCGATCGCCCATAACATCGGCACTTTAAAGTCGATCGAACCGCCCCACATGGTCGCGATCCAGGAGAATATCTTAATGCCTGTGGGCACCGCGATTACCATGGTCGCGGCGATGAAGTATGCCTCCAGATCGAGCCCCATGCCGACCGTGTACATGTGGTGAGCCCAGACCACGAAGCCGATCAGCCCGATCGAGACCATGGCGTAGGCCATGCCAAGATAACCGAACACCGGCTTGCGCGAAAACGTTGACACGATCTGGCTGACCATGCCGAAGCCCGGCAAGATCAGGATGTACACCTCGGGGTGGCCAAAGAACCAGAACAGATGCTGGTACATCACCGGGTCGCCACCACCCGCTGGATTGAAGAAATTGGTGTGGAAGTTGCGGTCAGTCAGCAGCATTGTTAGCGCGCCAGCCAACACTGGCAACGACAGCACCAACAGCCACACCGTCACCAGCATGGACCACACGAACAGCGGCATGCGGTGCATGGTCATGCCCGGCGCACGCATGTTGAAAATGGTGGTGATGAAATTGATGGCGCCGAGGATCGAGGACGCCCCGGCGATGTGCAGCGATAGGATCAGGAAATCCATCGCCGGGCCGTCGTGATACGCGCTTGGATGCGCGCCCCCGCCCCAATTGGTTGAAAGCGGCGCATAGAGCGTCCAGCCGCCGCCAAAGCCGGGATGGTCGCCAGCGCCGGGGACCAGAAACGAAATCATCGCCAGGGTGAACGACACCGGTAGCAGCCAGAACGAAATGTTGTTCATGCGCGGGAACGCCATGTCCGGCGCCCCGATCATCAGCGGCACGAACCAATTGCCAAAGCCCCCGATCATCGCCGGCATGACCATGAAGAAGATCATGATCAGGCCGTGATAGGTCACCAGCGTATCGTAGAAATGCTTGGCGGCATCGACCTTCCAGGCCCAGAGCTGCTCGGCGTTCATAATGCCAGACTGCACTTGCTGCAGGATGGCGTGCGGCACATGAACCAGGTGGGGAAGGAACGTGATGCCGGGTTCCTTCAATTCCCAGCGAATGAGGCCCGACATCGCCCCGCCAATCAGGCCGGCGACAATCGCAAACACAAGATACATCGTGCCGATGTCCTTGTGGTTGGTGGAGAACAGCCAGCGCCTTGGATCATAGATGCTGGGGCGGTGGTCCCCATGGACTTCGTGGGGGCCGCCCGCGTGCGCTGCGTCGTGATGCGACATCTAATGCTCTCCCAATTCTCAGCGCGTCGGACCAACGGCGGCGGCTTCAGGCGCTTCGCCTGCACCAGCTGCCGGGGCCCCGGGCATGGTTCCGCCCTGCGCTACAACCCATTGTGCAAATTCCGCGCGGCTTACGGCGCGCACCTCGATTGGCATGAAAGCGTGGTCCTTGCCGCACAATTCCGAGCATTGCCCGTAATAGACGCCCGCAGTCTCAACATTGAACCAAGTTTCGTTCACGCGGCCCATGATGGCGTCTTCCTTGACGCCGAAAGAGGGAACCGCCCAGGCGTGGATGACGTCATTTGACGTAACAAGCACGTGCACATTAGCGCCGACCGGAACCACCAGGGGCTCAGTGGTCGAGAGCAGGCGGCGCGCCGGCACCTCCGGATTGCCGGCATTGCGCGCGACGACTTCGTCGTCAGGCAAAATGCTCGACGTGATCGAAACCCCGAGATCTTGATATTCATAGGCCCAGAACCAGGAATTGCCCGTCACCTTCAGCGTGTATTCGCTGGTCGGTATCGTCTCTTGCTTGATGATCAAGGGGAACGATTGCGAGGCGATCACAACAAGAATGATCACGGGCGCGATCGTCCAAATTACTTCAATCAACAGGTTGTGCGTGAATTTGCGCGGCGTAGGATTGGCGCGGCGGTTGAAGCGCACAATTATCCACAACAGCAACGCCAGCACGAACACAGAAACGCCGACAATGATCGGCATCAGCCAATTATCATGGAAACTGACGATATCTCGCATCACCGCCGTGGCGGGTTCCTGGAAGTGGACACCGCCTGGCGTGGGCGCTCCTTCTGCGGCCCAAGCCGAGCCAGCCCCGAAAATCGCCGCCGCGCCGGCCGCTGCTGTGAACAAAGCACCTCGCTTCACGCGCTCACCTCCTCAAGAGTCAGCAGCGGTATGGCGCGCGCCGCACCCTGCGCCTATACTCGCCGGGCGCGGCATTCAACCGCGCCTCGCTTTGATCGTTCTGAATCACCAATCGGGTGGGGTGCTAGCATGAGCGGCGCTGCGCTTCCAAGGCGCTTCATTGCCGGAATTTCAGCCCTGTCGGCGGTCGTGGTCGCCCTCTGGGCCGCCCCGGCGGAGGCGCAGGACCCCAGAACCGATCCCCGGGCGGTCACCGTGATCGGCTCGGACCCCCATGGCAGACGCTGCCTTCAAGGCGTCAGCGAGGGCGACACCAGCGACCGCACAATCGCCGACTGCACCCGCGCGCTGCGAAATCCACGGCTAAGCCGCGAGTCCACGTTGATGCTCCTGGTCAATCGCGGGGTCACCTTTCTGCGCCGAAGCGAGGGCGACCCGGCGCTGGCGGACTTTGACGCGGCCATCGTGGTCGATCGCCGCAACGGCGAGGCCCACCTCAATCGCGGTGCGGCCCTGGTGATGTTGCGCCAACCTGGCCCCGCGGTCGCGGCCATCACGGAAGCTCTGGGGCTTGGTGTCCGTGACCCACAGAAGGCATATCTGAACCGCGGCGCCGCCCGCGAGCAATTGGGCGATCTGCGCGGCGCCTATGAAGATTACAGCACAGCGCTCGAAATCAGCCCCGATTGGGGGCCCGCGAACACCGAATTGGCGCGCTTCGCACGCGCCCGACGGTCGCATTTGGCGGGAGTGCTGGGCGCCAACGACGGCCCATAACGCACAAAAGCCGGGCGCTAAGCCGACTCGGCGCCTATATTGGGTCCCCGCCTCACTCTGGAAGGACCGCCATGGCCGATGGGCTCAGAAACGAAATCGAATACCCGGCCGATATGGACTGGCAAGCCGCTCAGCGCCTGCTCGCCGACGCCGCCCACGGGGCGGACGACGGGGAGATATTTGCGGAGGATTCCCGCACCGAGAGCTTCTTCTGGGACGATGGCCGGCTGAAGTCGGCCTCCTTCGACGCCAGCCGAGGATTCGGCCTGCGCGTCGTCGCAGGCGAACGCGCCGGCTACGGCCACGCCAGCGTGCTCGAGACGGGCGCCGTCGCACGCGCTGCCGAAGCCGCAGCGGCCGTAAAGCTCGGCCACACAGGCACGCTCGACGCCAGCCCTGCCCGGGCCAACCGCCAGCTCTACACAGATTTCGACCCCATCGAGGCCCCGGCCTTCACGGCCAAGACCGATCTGTTGGCCGAGATCGACGCCTATTGCCGGGCCAAGGATCCACGCGTCGTACAGGTCGCGGCCACCCTGGCTGGCGCTAGACGTGGTTTGACCATCCTGCGGCCAGACGGCGAGCGGTTCAGCGACCATCGCCCGTTAGTGCGGATCAACGTGTCAGTCACGGTCGAACGCGAGGGACGGCGCGAATCCGGTTCGGCCGGCGCCGGCGGACGCGAACCGTATGAGGTGTTCATCCGCTCCGAACGCTGGAAGCCGATGGCCGACGAAGCCATCCGTATCGCACTCGTGAACCTCGACGCCGAGCCGGCGCCGGCTGGCGAGATGGACGTGGTGCTAGGTCCCGGTTGGCCGGGCGTGCTCTTGCACGAAGCTGTCGGCCATGGCCTCGAAGGCGATTTCAATCGCAAGGGCACGTCGGCGTTTTCCGGCATGTTGGGGCAACGCGTCGCCGCGCCGGGCGTAAATGTCGTGGATGACGGCACGATCGAAAATCGCCGCGGTTCGCTCAATGTCGATGACGAAGGCACGCCATCGGGCCGCACCGTGCTGATCGAAGACGGCATCCTCAAAGGTTTTCTACAGGATCGCATGAACGCGCGCCTGATGGGCGTCGCGCCCACCGGCAACGGTCGCCGCGAAAGCTACGCCCACAGACCGATGCCGCGCATGACCAACACCTTCATGACCGCTGGCGATCACGAGCCCGACGAAATCCTCGAGTCGCTGAAACGCGGCGTTTACGCGGTTAATTTCGGAGGCGGACAAGTCGACATAACCTCCGGCAAGTTCGTGTTCCAGTGCACCGAAGCCTATTATGTCGAAGACGGAAAGATCAAAATGCCGATCAAGGGCGCGACCCTGATCGGCGATGGTCCCTCTGCCCTTACGCGCGTAAAAATGGTCGGCGATGATCTCAAGCTCGACGACGGCGTCGGCACCTGCGGCAAGGGTGGACAGAGCGTGCCGGTAGGTGTGGGCCAACCGACACTCTACATCAGCGGTCTCACTGTCGGGGGCACGTAGCGCCAACAATCAGATTTACAATTTCGAGAATCGCAGCAGAAGCTTTGTTCATCCCAACTCATAGGGGAGGTTGATACTATGGCTGCTAAGAAGAAGACGACTACCAAGGCTGCGGGCAAGAAGACGACCGCGAAAAAGCCGGCTGGCAAGAAGCGCTAGAACCGCTTCATCAGAACTAACAAAACGCCGTCGGGCTTGGGCCCGGCGGCGTTTTCGTTTCAGGTTATCGCGCCCGCGCGCGCCCTCGTCGCAAACTACGCCACCCTGCCGCGATTTCGCCCATCCTTGGCCCCTTGAAACAAGCCTGACATCATCCTGCAATGTGCAGCGGCGACGCCGTTATGATCTCAACGGGGAAAAGCATGTTGATCCGCACCATGGCGTCCGTCCTCGCCCTTACCGGGGTGGCCTATTCGCAGACTGCGCCTGTTACCGACCCGGCGCTTTCTGATTGCCAACCGACGCCGACCTGTTCTGTCGCGCCTGCGGCCGACGCAAGTCGCGTCGCCTATGACGCCGCTTTTTTTGCCCAGTTCAATCCGCAAACCGCGCTCGACATGGTGCGTCAAACGCCCGGCTTTTCTCTTGACGGCGGCGAGGATCGGCGCGGCTTCTCCGGCGCCGTCGGCAATTTGCTGATCGACGGCGTCAGGCCGACGGCAAAGAGCCAATCGCTGGATTCGATCCTCTCGCGCATTCCCGCGCGCCAGGTTTTGCGTGTCGAAGTGCTGCGCGGGGCGGAGACATCGGGCGATGCTTCCGGCCAATCGGTGCTGGTCAATGTGGTGCGCACGCCCTCGGCCGGCAGCGGAATTTGGCGAGCGGGCGGCGAATACAATGGCGCCGGCGCCGGCCCACAGGGCGAGGTTTCCTACAATGGGCGCGTCGGCCAGTTCGAGTACGGTGTCGGCGTCGATTATTACAGCCATTACCGCGAGCAACCAGGCGCACGCGCCTATTACGACGATGCCGGCGTCTTGCTCAGAACCGCGGACACACCTTCGCCGCGCGACTTCCGGGAAGGCTCGCTGTCCGCCAACGCCGCGATGCCCTTGCTCGGCGGGCGCCTCAGCGGCAACGCCCAATATTATCGCAACCGTTTTCACGCGACGTCTGGCTTCTTCTACGCCGATCCCCTGGGGGCAGGCTTGGGGAGCGAACTCGACGTTCTCACTGAACAAGAACAAAACTTGGAAGTCGGCGTCAATTATGATCGCGAGTTCGGGCCTTGGTCGCTTGCACTGATTGGCCTCGCCAACCGCGGCAACTACGCCAACGAAGAGACCTTCTCTTCGTTCTCCCCCTCCGGGACATTTGATTCCGCGTTCGGTCAGGACATCGACAACGAAAGCAGCGAGACCATTTTGCGCGGCACGCTGGCGCGGGCGTTTGGGGAGCACCGGCTTGAGTTCGGCGGCGAGGGCGCCTTCAACTCGCTCGACGCGTCTTTGATTTTTACTCTGGACGACGGAGGCGGACCGGTGGTCCAGTCGATCCAGAATTCCAACGTGCTGGTGGAGGAAGAGCGCTCCGAAGTTTTCGCCGTCCACACTTGGCGCCCGAACGATGCGTGGGCGATCGAGACCCGGCTCGCCGGCGAACGCTCCACGCTCACTTTCACCGGGGATACCAACAAGGCAGTTGAACTAGCCTTCTTCAAGCCTTCGCTCCAGGTCTCGCGTAATTTCGGCGCCAACAATCAAGCGCGTTTGCGCTTCTACCGCGATGTCGGCCAGCTCGACTTCAACGATTTCGTATCTGCAGCCGGCCTCGGCGACGCGCGCATCGAGGGCGGCAACCCTGACTTGCGACCACAAACCGCCTGGCGCGCTGAGCTTGCCGCCGATTTCCGGTTACCCGGCGACGCGGCGCTCAGCCTGGCGCTCACACGGCACTGGATCGAAGATCTGGCGGATTTGGTGAACCTAACCGACACGCAAGAAACGCCGAGCACGGCCGATGACGTTTCCTTCGATGCGCCCGGCAATATCGGCGAGGCCGATGCCTGGAGCCTCACGACGCGGCTCACCTTGCCGCTCCGCGCGCTTATTCCTGGCGCGCAACTGACAGTCAACGGAACGCTTTGGCAGACCGAGGTGGTAGATCCCATAACCCAACGGGTGCGCGATTTTTCCGGTCAACCGGAAACAGAATTGGAGGTTGAATTCCGCCAGGATCTGAATGCGCTGAAGCTCGCTTGGGGCGTGAGCTATTATAAGCAGTCGGAAAACACGTCGTTCCGCTTCAACGAAACCGACACCTATGAGGAAGGACCCTGGATCGACGCCTTCATCGAGAGCACCGCGATCGAAGGCTTACGGCTGCGCCTTGTCGCCGCGAACATCTTTGACGGCGAGATCAAACGTCAGCGGCGTTTCTTCGCGCCAGACCGCGCCGGAGCGCTCGACAACGTCCAATACCGCTTTCGCGAATTTGACCACGATCCCTGGGTCGTATTTTCGGTTTCGGGGTCGTTCTGAGCCGCCCAGCGGCGGCCTACGCCTTGAACGGATCGCGCATCAAGATCACGTCTTCCCGCTCGGGCGAGGTGGACACCAAAGCCGCAGGGCAGCCGATCAGTTCCTCGATGCGGCGGATGTATTTGATCGCTTTCGCCGGCAGATCGCGCGAGGAGCGCGCGCCGCGGGTGGTCTCCTTCCAGCCGTCGAGGGTTTCATAGATCGGCTCGACTGCCTGCTGATCCTTTAGACCCGCCGGCAAATAATCGAGCACGCGCCCTCCGAGCTTGTAGCCGGTGCACACCTTGATCTCCTCGAATCCGTCAAGCACGTCGAGCTTGGTCAGCGCAATGCCGTCGGCGCCGCAGAGGGCGATCGACTGGCGCACCAGCACGGCGTCGAACCAGCCGCAGCGGCGAGGGCGACCGGTATTGGTGCCGAACTCGCGACCTATCTCGCCAAGGTGCTTGCCAACGCTATCGTGGAGTTCGGTTGGGAATGGACCTGCGCCCACGCGCGTGGTGTAGGCTTTCACCAGCCCGAGCACGTAGCTGATCTTGCGCGGACCAACGCCCGCGCCCGCCGCCGCCTGCCCTGCCACCACGTTGGAGGAGGTCACGAAAGGATAGGTGCCGTGATCTACGTCCAACAATACGCCTTGCGCGCCCTCGAACAGCACCCGCTTGGATTGCTGGAAGGCGTCGTCGAGCACGCGCCAGGCGGGCTTGGCGTAAGGCAGCACTTTCGGCGCGATGGCGGCGATCTCGCGCTTCAGCGCGGCGACATCGATCTCGGGCAGGTCGAGCCCGCGCCGCAGCGCGTTGTGGTGCGCGGTCAAGCGCTCGATCTTCCAGGCGACGGCTTCGGCGTCGGCAAGGTCCGCCACGCGCAGCGCTCGGCGACCTACTTTGTCCTCGTACGCTGGCCCGATGCCACGGCGCGTCGTGCCGATCGAGGCCGCGCCAGCCTGCGCCTCGCGCGCGGCATCGAGGTCCCGGTGGAAAGGAAGGATCAGGCAGGCCTGATCCGACAGCACCAGCAATTCTGGCGAGATGCGCACGCCCTGCGTTTCGATCTTAGCGATCTCCTCCGCTAGCGCCCAAGGATCGACGACAACCCCATTGCCAATGATGGAGAGCTTGCCCTGCACCACGCCAGAAGGCAGCAGCGCCAGCTTGTAAGTCGTGTCGCCCACGACCAGCGTATGGCCGGCATTGTGGCCGCCCTGAAACCGCACCACCACGTCGGCGCGATGGCACAGCCAGTCGACGATCTTGCCTTTACCTTCGTCGCCCCATTGGGCCCCGACTACGACGACTGCGGACATGGGAGACTTCCCTTCAGCACCCGGGGTGTCTGCTTCGCCTCAATAGGTCAAGCCGCGACCGCTCGCGAATCAGCGCCGCCCCTCGTCGAACATCGTGCGGGGATATTCAGCGCTGAAATGGCGCCGCCCCATTTTCTCTCCGAGCTGCTGCAGCAAGTGCAGATTGGCTTCGTCGGGATTGTCCATCGCCGCCAATCCCTTGGCTTGCGCCTCCGTCAGCGCCTCTTGGAGCAGCGCGGAAGCGTGTTCGGCGCCGCGCGGATCGTCGTCCTTGAAGCCGCCGACATCGAGACGCACGTCGATGCGCTGATACTCGAACGCCGGGCCGCCGATCGTCAGATAAGGCGCGCTGGGCTGGTCGATCTTTTCCGAATTGATCACCCACCGCCGTTTCGATTGCGACATTCCTTGCAGCACCGCGACTTGCTCCTGGCCCACGGCGCCAATCATGGCGGTCAACGATTCCTTGGCGTGCTCCCACGACGGCTTGCCGCGCATGCTCTTGGCCGTCTGCCCGCCGCGAATAGCGCCGGTGCCGACATTAAGAACATAGAGCTGATCTGGCCCCAGCGGCCAATTGAAGCCGTACACCGGATCGCGAACCACCATGAGCGCTTCCAGCGCGGGGTTGTTGTTGCCGCTGACGCCGCCATCAACGAAGTAACCGTCCTCCTTGGACTTCTTGCCGGTCTTGTCGGTTGCAACGGTCAACTGTAAGCCGCGGAAGAAGAACGGTGCAGCTGCGCTCGCCTGGACCAAATCGCGCAGGCGATAACGGCGATTGGCGGCGCCTTCGGACTCTTTTCCCGCGGCTGCGGTCGAACCGTAATATTTCCATCGCGGATTGTTGCACACGACCCAGGCGCTGCCGCGGTCGAGCCGCATGCAATTGATCGCAAGGCCAGTCTTCAATTCGTCGGATGAGAGCGTGTTATCCCCGTAGACGGCGCCCAGGGCCTCGGTAAGCGGTCCGCTCTTATGGCGCGCGAAGAAGGCCGCCATGAAATCGTTTGACGGGCGTTTGAATATCTTCGGGCAGAGCTCTTTGTAATACACCGAAATCTCGGCAGCGGTCATGCCCAACGCCAAGCCCGTGGCGATGATCGATCCCGTTGAGGTTCCCGCAATCAGGTCAAAATAATTGCACAACCGGTAATCGGAATTCTTGTAGCGCTCGCGCAGCTGCGCTTCGAGCACCTGCAGTACGCCGATCGTGAACATGCCGCGCACGCCGCCGCCGTCGAGCGCGAGAATTCTCCGTTTGCGACTGGCGTCGGTAAGGAAAGTCTCTAGGGCCAAGCTCATGGTCGCGTCCCCTCCAAGAACCACTGGGGGAGACTAGCCCCGGGGGGGCGCGGAGGCCAGCCTTCTAGCCTCCGAACTGGTACCCGATCCTCAACCCGACCTGGTCCATGCCCTGGTTGCGGCCTTCGCCGAGGATTTGGCCGTGGCTGAGGTGCTCGAAGAAGAGTTCCGCTTCGAGCGGACCTTCGAAATCGTGGGTGAGGCCGATGGAGGTGCGGAATAGATCGCGCGACCCAAGGAGCACGTTCTCTTCCGCGTACGTGGCCGCTTCCGGCGATCCGTTCGCGAAGGGGTTGTTGAGCGCGCCGTCGTGAACGACATAGCCGAAGCCTGGCTCAATCGCCCAATGCTCAGCGAAGTCCCAGCGCCACTCGAGGCCGACCCCGCCGAAACTGGTGTTGCCCTGAGTGTTGACCGAGCCCATGACATAGGGCTGCGGCGAACCCGCCCAGTCGAGGAAACCGGGCGAGTCGAACGAGACCTGCAACTCTACGTTCGGCCCCTGCTCCTTGTTGGCGTTCTTGCAGTCGGTGACGCAGACATTGTGAGCCATCACACCGACATGCACTGCGTCAACGCCGGCATGGGCCGATGGCGCAAACGCCACAGCCGCGCCGAGCGCAGCCAATCCGGTCGCTGTTCCCCGCATGAAATCCCTCCGCTTTGACGATATCTAAGCGGGAGCGCCGCCCATGGCAAAGGCTAAAGCCACTCGCCCCACCCTCTAGAATCGCAGCACCTTCGCATAGCGCACCTGCGGCAACGCCTTGATCTCGGCCAACACCTCCGGGGGCACGATTTGATCGACGCCGACCAGCGCGATCGCTTCCGCGCCCTCCGTTTCGCGCCCGAGATGGAAGGTGGCGATGTTGATCTTTGCTGCCCCAAGCAGGGTCCCCAGGGCGCCTATGAAGCCCGGCCGATCAGAATTGTTGATGTAAAGCGTCACCGGATGGAACGGCGCTTCGAGCGCCATGCCCTTGACCTCCACAATGCGGGGCTTCCCAGCCATCAGTGTGCCGGCAAGCGTGCGCCAACCGCCCCCGGTTTTGACCTTGATGCGGACCAGGCTGTCATAAGTCGGGGCATCGTCGCGGGTGGATTCGGTCAATGGCGCGCCACGCTCCTTCAAGATCGCCGGCGCCGAAACCATATTCACGTCCTGCAAGAGCGGGCGCAGCAATCCCGCCAGCGCCGCGGCCGTCAATGGCTTCATGTTGAGCCTGGCGACGTCGCCCTCATATTCGATCGCCACCTCGTCGATGCCCCCATCGACAATCTGACCGGCAAAGGCGCCGAGTTTTTCCGCCAGCGCCGCATAGGGCTTCAAGCGCGGCGCTTCCTCCGCTGTGATCGAGGGCATGTTGAGCGCGTTGGTGACCGCGCCGGTGATGAGATAATCGCTCATCTGCTCGGCGACTTGCAGCGCAACGTTTTCCTGCGCCTCGTTGGTGGAGGCGCCCAGATGCGGCGTCGCGATGAAATTCGGCGCGCCGAACAAGACGTTTTCCTTGGCCGGCTCCACCGCGAACACGTCGAACGCCGCTGCTGAGACATGGCCGCTTTCGAGCGCTTCCCGCAACGCTTGCTCATCTGCCAACCCACCGCGCGCGGCGTTCACGATGATCACACCCGGTTTCGTCTTGGCGATACTCTCACGCGAAAGGATATTCTTGGTCTTCTCCGTCACGGGTACGTGCAGCGAAATCACGTCGGCGCGGGCGAACAATTCCTCCAGCTCCACCTTCTCCACGCCAATGGCAATTGCGCGCTCAGGCGACAGGAACGGATCGTAGGCGATCACCTTCATCTTCAGCCCAAGCGCGCGATCGGCGACGATGCCGCCTATATTACCGCAGCCGATCAGGCCCAGTGTTTTCGCATAGAGTTCGCGGCCCATGAAGCGGTTCTTCTCCCACTTGCCGGCCTGGGTGGAAACATCGGCGGCCGCAATCTGCCGCGCGGCGGCGAACATCAGCGCGACGGCGTGCTCGGCGGTGGTGATCGAATTGCCGAACGGCGTGTTCATCACCACAATGCCGCGCGCGGTGGCTGCTGGGATGTCGATATTGTCAACGCCGATACCGGCGCGGCCGATGATTTTGAGGTTGGTCGCCGCGGCGATGATTTCCGCTGTGGCTTTCGTGTTGGAGCGAATGGCGAGTCCATCGTACCGGGCTATGATCGCCAGCAATTCGTCCTGCTTCAGCCCCGGCTTGAAATCGACTTCGACGCTGCGGCGATTAAAGATTTCAATCGCGGCCGGAGAGAGCTCATCGCTGATAAGGACTTTGGGCATCTTGATTCTCTTTGGTCGGCTTGACCGCGGATTGGTATTCGTATCCGGCAGCGGCGTCGAGACGGGCCGCCGGGCGCAGTCATCCGAAGCACGCTCACAGTCCTTCTTCCGGGAATGACCCCCTAGTCGGGAAAGCGCAAATCCTAGGATGCGGCACGGTTTTTGTGGGAGTAAGTAGGCGCATGGCCGACTCAAACAACACACAAACCGCCTCGCCCACCTACCGCCTCGCGGCGCTGGACACTGATTTCCTCATGTCGCGCGAGATGCGTGGCGTGCGTTTTTTGCTGGAGTACGAAAAGGCCAATCGCGCATTGCAGGCGTCGAACATCCGCTCGACCATCGTCCTCTTTGGTTCTGCGCGCATCCGTGAGGACGGGCCGGGTCGCCAAGCTACTTGGTACGGCGAGGCGCGCAAGTTCGGACACATCGCTTCGCTCAAGGGCGGCGCGGTCAACGCCGAGGGTGAGCCGCGCTACAATGTCATTGCCACAGGCGGCGGACCCGGCGCGATGGAGGCGGCCAATCGCGGCGCGCGCGAGGCCGGCGCGCCTACCATCGGCTTCAACATAAAACTGCCCGAGGAGCAGGAACCGAACCCGTACACAACGCCTGCGCTGACCTTCCAGTTCCACTATTTCGCGATGCGCAAAATGCACCTCGCCATGCGCGCGCAAGCATTAGTGGTGTTTCCCGGCGGCTTTGGCACGCTAGACGAATTGTTCGAGATCCTGACGCTGCGCCAAACCAAGAAAGCGCGCACGATTCCGATCGTGTTATTCGACGAAGCTTATTGGCGCTCGATTATCAAGTTCGAAGCTTTAGTCGAGCATGGCATGGTCAACGCGCCCGACCTCGACCTCTTCCGCTTCGCAGAAAGCGCGGAAGAAGCATGGGCAGCACTGGTGGCGCAGGGCCTGGCGATTCCGGAAAACGGCGGCGAGGACTTGGCGCGGGATATGTAACGGGCGAGAGAGATAACACGGAGTTGCAATGCCAAACCTGGGTTCGTTTGAAAGCGTCTACCTCCTGCTAACATTTGTCGTGCCTGTGTTTGTAACGCTCTTCATCAGGAGCAAGTTCCTGACCGGGAACCTCCTGCGGTCAGGAGACGCCATCATGGCGGCGTTCATTCTGTCGTGTGTTCAGGCCGGAGTAGCTTTCCCCGTGCTTTTGTCGAACCAGGGAGCAACTCCATCCATCTCGGGCACGCCGCTCTTCTGGGTCGCCTATCTTTTCGCAGCGCCCGCCCTTCTTGGCGCTCTGCTTGGCGTCGATGCCCGTTTCAATTGGTCACGCAGCCTGCTCAGCAAATTGCGAATTCTTGCTGTCCATCCGATCCCAAACTCTTGGGACTGGCATTTCCGGGAGCAGCGCCCACCTTCGTCATTGTGACTTTGCGCGATGGCTCCACTGTGCGCGGCTGGTACGGACTTGAGTCATTCGCTTCTTCCGACCCTAGGGAACGGGATATTTTCCTCGAGGCAGTATATGTTGAGGATGCGCCTGGAAGACCCGGGCAGCAGCGCGCAGGGACTTCTATATTGCTCACCGGCAATGTTATACAGAGTGTTGAGTTCGTAAGTCTGGCAAGCGAGGAATCCGATGTCCCAGAACAAGCTTGAAACGAAGGTCGTCGTACCAGAGTCTACCAGAGGTTATCAGCATCCAGCAGGGAACGCCCATGGCTATGGGCGCCAGCCGCCGAGCGGCGCAAACCGACCGCCCTCGCCGCCGCCCAGCCAAGGAAGCGCGGTGGCGCCAAAAAAGTGACGGCCGGCAGCTCCCGCAACAAAATGCGTGCAATCGCACGGCGCTTGTGTTACTCGCGCGCCCCGTCGAGGATGTCATGAACACGCACCGGAAACTCGATTGCAGCATGCCAGCGTCCGTCGCTTATCGCGGCGAGCGCATTGCATTGCGCGCATGGAGGGATTTCGGCGGCTGACGTCTTCGGACCAGTTGGAGCATGAAGAACCCCTCCAGGCGCAGGCCTCGGAGGGGTTCTTCGTATTTGCTCCGGGGCCAAGGAATTGGCTCAAAACAAGGAGACCGGCGATGACCGGCTATGACGTAATCGAAAGCGAAAACGCCCCGATTAAGGCGTGGACCCGAGGCGGGCCGATCGAGGATCAGGCGCTTGCGCAATTGCGCAACGTCGCTTCGCTGCCGTTCATTCACAGCCACATCGCGGTTATGCCCGACGTGCACTGGGGACGCGGCGCCACCGTGGGCTCGGTGATCGCCACCGCGGGCGCGATAATCCCGGCCGCCGTCGGCGTCGATATCGGTTGCGGCATGATGGCGGTGCGCACCTCGGTGCGGGCCGAGCATTTGCCGGATTCGCTCGCCGCCGTGCGCAGCGCGATCGAGGCGGCGGTGCCGCACGGGCGCACCGACAATGGCGGACGCAACGATGTCGGCGCGTGGCAAAGCGATCCGCCGCAAGCGGCGAACGATCGCTGGGCCGTGCTCGAAGACGGCTACAAGGCGGTGGTCGAGAAACACCCGAAAGCCGCGCACCCGCGCGGGTTCGGCCATCTCGGCACGCTTGGCACGGGCAACCATTTCATCGAGCTTTGCCTCGATGAAACCGGCGCTTTGTGGGTGATGCTGCATTCGGGCTCGCGCGGCGTCGGCAACAAGTTCGGCAGCTATTTCATTGAACGGGCCAAGCACGACATGCGGCGCTGGTTCATCAATCTGCCGGACGCCGACCTTGCCTATTTCCCCGAAGGCAGCGAGGGTTTCATCGACTATATCCGTGCGGTGTCGTGGGCGCAGAAATACGCGCTCGCCAACCGCGAGGTGATGATGGAGCAAGTGCTGGCGGTGCTGCGGGCTGAATGGCCGGATTTGCTGGCGACGGATATGGCGGTGAATTGCCACCACAATTACGTCGCCAAGGAACGCCACTTCGGCAAGGACGTGTTCATCACCCGCAAGGGCGCCGTGCGCGCGGGCGTTGGCGAGCTTGGCATCATCCCCGGCTCGATGGGCGCGAAAAGCTTCATCGTACGCGGCAAGGGCAATCGCGACTCATTTAGCACCTGCTCGCACGGGGCGGGCCGCGCCATGAGCCGCACCGAAGCCAAGCGCCGCTTCACGCTGGACGACCACATCGCCGCAACCACAGGCGTCGAGTGCCGCAAGGACGAAGGCGTGATCGACGAAACGCCGATGGCCTACAAGGACATCGACACTGTGATGGCCGCGCAAGCGGACCTGGTGGACGTGGTGCACACGCTGAAGCAGGTGGTGTGCGTGAAGGGGTGAGGCCCGCTCCCCCTAGATGGGGGAGCTGTCGCGCGTAAGCGCGACTGAGGGGGTGAGGCCCGCTGACGTTCGCGATGAGCCTCCGGAGGCTTCTTCTTCATCGCCGGCGCGCGCACCCCCTCCGGCCGCTTCGCGGCCACCTCCCCCATCGAGAGGGAGGTAGGCGTCTGCGCTTTCTTGGATTAGAACACCAACGCGGCTCGCGTCGTTCAACGGATAGGATGCAGCGCTTCGAACGCTGAGATGCGGGTTCGATTCCTGCCGCGAGCGCCAGTTACGCCCCCCCGAATGGTGGCCGTTCAAGTCCCTGGAAGCTTGAAGCCGCCGCGGCGGCGTTCGATGACGACCTGCCCGCCGCCGGTGGCGCGGCGGATCGATTCTTCGTCTTCCAGGCGCTGGGCTTCCTGCTCAGCGTTTAGCGGCGCCGCTGGTTGCGCGCGCGACCCGCCGAACGCGAGCACGCGGTCGACAAATCCTTCATTGCGGCGAACGATGCCCTGGGCTTCGAAATCGATGGTGTCGCGAATACCGGGATCGACCGCTTCGGCGCCGGCGGCGGCGACGAGCGATCGCTCGCCCGAGCTTGCGGCCTGGCCCATCTCGTCGCCAAACAACGCCGCACGCGCTTGCTCATCGGGATCGCGTTCCTGCGGACGCGCCTCGCCCGGCCGCGGCGGACGCAGATTGTAATCAGGCGGCAGCGTCAAAGGCGCTTGCGTGACCACGCGAAATTCGTCCGGCGTCACTTTGGTTCCGCCCATAACGCGCGAAACACTGGCGCAGCCGCTGGCCGCCGCAGCCGCCGCCAACAATGCCACTAGGGCGATTGGTCTCGTGGTCATCGAACTCCCTCAAATCTCTTTGGCAGCTTCTAGCCGAGCCTGGGCCTGCGCGCCAAGTCGGAGTGCAGCAGCCGGATCGGGGCAATTGTTGGGCGTGGGGGCAGATTTCTAACGAACCTGGCTGGCGGGAGGCGGCTGAGCCTCCTGCCCGGTCAACCGTTTACCGCGGCCACCTTCGAAAAACAGCATGTCGGCCACCAGGAATACCGCCCCAAGGGAGATCGCAGCGTCCGCGACATTGAACACCCAGGGGAACCAAAGGCCGTTGAAATCCAGGAAATCAGCCACGGCGCCGAAACGAATCCGATCGACCACGTTGCCCAGGGCGCCGCCAACCACCAGTCCAAGCGCCGCGCCCGTAAGTCGCCGCTCGGCGGTCCGGAGCCAGGAGCCGAATACGCCGGCAATGGCGATGGAAAGAACCACCAGACCCCAGCGCATGATTTCGCTGTCGGCTCGTAGGAGGCCGAAACTCACCCCCCGGTTCCAAAGCATGTGCAGGTCAAAAATTGGGCTGAGCTCGATAAAGCGACAGCCCGTGCCCTGCTCCAGGCATCCGGGCGGACTGAACTTACCAGGCCCTAGCGCCAGCCATTTGGAGACCTGGTCGGCGACGAAAACCAGCGCTGAAATAACAAGACCGAAACGCAACATGGGGCGGGCTTATGAACGCCGGCCGGGCAGAGAGCAAGGCGACGCGCTCAGGCGGCGAGCCGCTTGCGCAGCCCTGCGCGCTCGCCCGCGCCCACCCCCAACACCTCCTCAAGGTAGTTGTCGATCGCGCCGTGTCGCGCCTCGATTGCGTCGAGGGCGGTCCGCAAATAATCCGGCGCTACGCCCAACATCGGCTTCAGCGCCTCGGGATCGAGCTTGCGATTCAACCGCGCTTCCATCCGCTCCTGGATGCGCGGCAAGCGCCGGTCGAGATCGAGCACCGCGTTGGTGAGTTCGTAATCGGCGAAGATCGTCTCCTCGTCGACGCCGAGCGCATGCAGGGTAAGCGCGCAGCCCAGCCCCGTGCGATCCTTGCCGGCGGCGCAATGGATGATGGCGGGACCATCCGCCAACGCAAGTTCCGCGAACCAGGCGCGGTACAATTCAATGTGGCGCTGTTCGAAGGCGAAATCTCGATAGAGGTCGCGCATATAATTGGCGACGCTCACGGCGGTGAGGTCGCCTTGCAGCAGCGCCATCAGGTGCGGGGGCAAGGCGCCGGCGTGACCCTCCTCGTTACGGAACGTGCGCACCCCCTCGCCGGGCCAACGATTGGGCTCGTGTGCGCGCTCCTCGGGGCGGCGTAGATCGACGATAAAGGAAACGCCCAAGGCGTCGAGCTTTGCCATGTCGGCGTCGCTGGCTTCGGAAAAATGCGCACTGCGGAACAGACGCCCGCGCACGATGCGCGCGCCATCGGAGGTTTCATAACCGCCGAAATCGCGGAAGTTGAGAACGCGGTCGAGGGGCAGAACTCGGTCTTGCATGCTTGTCCATGGACCAGAACCCATCCTCGCGTCAAAAAGCGAGCACAGCCCCCGCATCAACGCTAGGTCACGCTCACATCAAGCTTGCCATTAGAAACCCGCGCGAAGATGCGCGTGCCGTCGTCGAGTTCAAGGGCAAGTTCTAGGTCGTCGGCGCGCAAGATGCGTTTCACCGAACGACCAGCGACGAGCTTGGCAAGTCGCTTTTCGAGATCGCCGCGCGCCTTCGGCGGCGCTTGGTCATCAATACTCATCAGAACTTCTCCTTCAGCCGGCCATCGGACCAGACAGCGCGGTCGCGGACGCCCTGCTCGTTCGAACGCAGCTGGCTGAGTTTCAGGCGTACCCTCCATGGAAGGTCACCGAAATGGCGGCTCATCGAACGCCCGCAGTTTTCGCGAGTGCAGGTCGTCGCGGTTCTGTTTTAGGAGAGCGATGGTTTCCAGGCCTATGCGCAGATGTGCGCCGATGGCGCTGTCGTAGAAGCGGTCGGATACGCCGGGGAGCTTGATCTCGCCGTGTGCGGGCTTGTCGGACACGCACAGCAACACCCCGTAAGGCACGCGCAGCCGGAAGCCTTGCGTGGCGATGCAGGCGCTTTCCATGTCCACGGCGATGGCGCGCGATTGGCTCAAGAGCTGGCGCTCCTGGTTGTAATTGAGCTCCCAGTTGCGGTCGGCGTAGGAGACCACGGTTCCGGTGCGCAAACGTCGGCGTAAATCCTCCTTCTCGCCCCCGGCCACGGCGGCCGCGGCTTGTTGCAGCGCCACCTGCACCTCCGCGATCGCGGGAATCGGCACTTCCAGCGGCACGCGATCGTCCAGGATTTTGTCGCGACGCAGATAGGCGTGCGCGAGCACGTAATCGCCGATGCGCTGCGTGTGGCGGAGCCCGCCGCAATGGCCGATCATCAGCCAGCAATGGGGCCGCAGCACCGCCAAGTGGTCGGTGATGGTCTTCGCGTTCGAGGGGCCGACGCCGATGTTCACCAACGTGACCCCGTCATTGTCGGGCGTCTTGAGGTGATACGCCGGCATCTGGTATTTCTGCCAAGGCACTTCGAGCGCTTTGCGCTCGGCGTCTTTGTCGCCGGCCTCTATGGTTACATTGCCAGGGCAAGAAAGCGACCAGCCCTTGGGGCCGTTCTTCACCCCCTCGGCCGCCCAGCGCACAAATTCTTCGACATAACGCTGGTAATTGGTGAACAATATCCAAGGCTGCACATCGGCCCACGGCGCGCCAGTATAATGCTGGATGCGTTTAAGCGAATAATCCGTGCGCGGTGCATCGAACAGCCCGAGCGGGCGTGCGCCGTCAAGGCGCTCGACGCGCAAGCCGTCCACCACGGCGTCGCCGACTTGGGTCAAGCGCGGATTAGGAAAATAGCGCGCCAAATCCTCGGCGGGAACGTTTTCGAACGCAGCGGCGCCGGCTGCATCCAGGACGAAGGAGTACGGAATCTCGGCCTCACTCGCGCGCACGCTGATTTCTACGCCGTAATCCCCAACCAAGTACCCCAATTGCTCGATCAGGTATTTGCGAAAATAGCGCGGCTGCGTCACCGTCACCGCATACTCGCCCGGCCAGGTCAGCTGGCCGTAGGCACGCGCCAGCCGCGGCGCTGGCGCGTTGGGCAGATAGGTGACGCGCAATTCGGGGTAGCGGAACAACGAACGCTGTTCCGGCGTTGGCGGCGTCCCATTTTCGGCGAAGCGGCGCACCGCTTCGATCAGCGAATTGGCGCCGTGATCGTAGAGAGCTTCGAGACGATCGACTGCCTCGGCGGGCGTCTTTGGGTTTTCCATTGCGGAACAAATGCCGCGTGCGCACTTCCCGTCAAGGGCCAAATTCGCGTTACGCGCGCGGAATGGGATCGACGAGGCGGGAGCGCCGATAAGCGGTGTGCTCGAAGTTCATGGAACCGGTGAACAGAATCCCCAACGGGGCCTCGTAGGTGAAGGCGGTCTCGGCCAGGATCACGCTGGTGCCCGGCAGCATCATATCCTCGGGCAAGTCGATTGAAGCGCCGTCGGAGAAAGCCGACATGCCGTGCCCTTCGCTCCAGACCACGCGCGCACTACTGCTCGACACCACCTCGATGCTGGTGATGCGCGCACGCACTTCGGCGGCGGGATCGGGGACCATCAACACCGCCATCGCCGCCCACAGCCCAGTGACTTCGTCGTCGCTGACCTCGGTATCGCGGGAGACCACATCCGCCAGCGAGGCGGCGACGTTCTCGGTTCGGCGGTTTGTACCCATGGCGTCAATCACATCGACCGCGCCGAACAGCAGGAAGATCATCATCGGCAGCAAGATGGCGAATTCCAGCGCCGCGAGCCCCTGGCGCGCGCCGCAGAAGCGACGGAGATGGCGGAGCGAACTCATTCGTAAGGCTCGTTGCGGAACATCATTGTGGAAGCGATAATGCGGTCGCCGTTAGCGACGTTCTTGAACAAATCCCGAAATGCGGGCGTCAGCGGACGCCAGCGAAAAAATGCACGCACGACCACGATGTCGGATGGCGCGCCGGGATCGTAGCCAAAGCTGCTGGTCACGAATTCGTCGTTCTGCATCGGCGATGCCACCGTGGCGGCCTCCACAAAAGAATCGAAACGCTGCACATCCATGAACATATCGGCAGTGCAGTCGATGAAGATGAGGTTGCCCATCTCGTCGCACAGCATATCCTTGATTTGGGTCTGGTTGAGACCGCCCTGCTGAGCCTGGCCGGTGCGGATTTGACGCGCGGTTTCGTTGACGGCGAAATCCAGCGCCGATTGCGAATAACCGACCAAGCCGACCTCAGCGACGCCAATCGTGAGCAGTGTGAACGGCAGCAGCACAATGGCGAACTCGACCGCCGCAGCGCCGCGTTTCTCGGCGGCGAATCGCGCGAACGGCCTCATCGCATTTCTCACCAGCGCAAACATGCCGCCTCCGAAACGCCAGCTTAGCGCGGAAGCCCTGCAAAACCGTCAAGCGAGAACGTAAACCGAAATTAACGCGAACCCGCTGCCGACGCACGCCCCGCGATCTGCTCGGCGGCGACCGTTGACGCTTGTCCGTCGCCTATATCGGGGCGAGGCCGGCAGAGCGGCGTGCACTCGAGCCGCGCCGTCTCGCCCGCGCGCGTCACCATGACGACGTCGGTTTCGTCTGGCACCACCGTTACGCGCCCGGAATAAAGCACCCGCCCATT